>CAZDXJ010000010.1:0-39055 GCA_964509475.1 uncultured Methylococcaceae bacterium
TAATAGGTAATACACTCAGAAATCACGCTGTCAATTTTTTATGCAACAAAGCCAATATTGACTGGAGCGGCAAAAACATTGCATGACAATAATGAGATAGCAAGTAATAATTTTTTCATGGTTTGTCCTGTTTGTTTTTACAGTTTTAACGTGTATTCCGATCTACACAAGGCTTTAGCCAGTGTTTTTTATGCTGCTCGGTCAATTGAAAAAATGAGTATATTACGATGTTTCCTGAATTACTTGAGCCAATTGATCGTAAGGGCAGCCAGAAAATTTGGTTGTAGCCCGACCAAATTTCCCTAATCAAAAAGTTTAGGTTGAACTGGATATCTGTCAAGAGAAACAAAGTTGTGAAATTTGTTTGGGTTTTGTTAATCACTTTCGTTTAATTATTGAGTTGTTCGCAATCATCTTATGACGCAAACCATCATTTCCGAGTCACAGTTTTATACCGGTTTTTCCGACTCTGATTGTGAGTCGATCAAAAAGGCTTTAAAAATAATAGCTCCTTTTCGTAAACAAAAATCTTTGCGTCCGAAAAGTTACGAGGTTGCGTCTATTTTATTAAAGTTCAATGTTGATCCGGTTACCATTATCGCTGCATTACTGAGTGAGCCTTTATTGAGGGAATCTTTGGATTATTCGGAGTTGGAGGCACAATTCGGTGTTGCCGTTGCCAATCTGGTTAAAGACATCAATTGGTTGAATACAATTAATATTTATACACCGGAGATTGCCAACCAGCCCCGCCAAACCGAGATTTTGCGCCGCATGTTGCTTTCCATGACGCGTGATGTTCGTGCCGTGCTGATCAAATTGGCTTATAGAACCCAACGGTTAAAGAATTTACCGCAAGAAGGTTATGAGATGCGGCATTTTGTTGCCCGGGAGACGTTGGATATTTATGCGCCGATTGCAAACCGCCTGGGGATAGGACAGTTAAAATGGGAATTGGAGGATATGGCGTTTCGATATCTCGAGCCTCAGGTATATCTGAAGATTGCTAAATCTCTGGCCGAGAATCGTAAGCAGCGTGAAATTTGTATTGAGCGGTTTATTACCTTGTTAAAAAATACGTTGGCGAAAGAGTCTATTCGGGCTGAAATTTATGGTCGTCCCAAACATATTTACAGTATTTGGAAAAAAATGCAGCGCAAACAACTACCGATCGAGGAATTGTATGATTTGCTGGCTGTGCGCGTCGTGGTGAATAAAGTGTCGTCTTGCTATGCGGTACTGGGTATAGTGCATGGTAACTGGCAATATATTCCAAAAGAATTTGATGATTATATTGCCAACCCAAAGGAAAACGGATATCAGTCTTTGCATACCGTGGTTTTGGATGATCAAGGCAATCGTCTGGAGGTTCAGATTCGCACTCAGCAAATGCATGAGTTTGCCGAATTGGGTGTGGCTGCGCATTGGCGATATAAAGAGGGTGGCAAGCAGGACAGTGTGGTTGATAAAAGCATTGCTTCTTTGAGGCAGTTGCTTGATGAGCGGGGTAGTAACGAAACCCTGATGGAAGATTTTCGTAATGAATTATTTTCTGATCGGGTTTTTGTGTTAACACCGGCTGGCAAGTTGATTGATTTGATCAAGGGGGCTACGCCACTGGATTTTGCTTATGCAATACACACGGAAGTGGGGCATCGCTGCCGTGGTGCCAAAGTGGATGGCCGTATTGTTCCATTGACCTATACATTGCGTTCTGGTGAACAGGTGGAAATTTTAACCGTCAAGGAGGGCGAACCGAATCGAAACTGGATTGATCCCAATCTGGGTTATTTGAAAACACCCAGATCGATCAGTAAGGTAAAATCTTGGTTCAGGCATCAGGAGCAAGCGCAAAATGAACTGGCCGGGAAACAGATTTTAAACCGGGAAGTTCAGAAACTGGGTGTGGATATGCCGGATTTTCAGGAGCTTTGTAAATTTTTTCATGTACCGGGTCCAGAGAAGCTGCTGATCAAGATAGGTCGTGGCGATATCACAACCCGGCAATTGGCGGGGGCTTTGCAAATACCATCTGAATCCTCAAAAGTATTTACAAAGACGCTTAAAACCAAACCGTGCCAGACTTCAGGTATCTCTGTAAACGGTGTTGATAATATATTGACGCATTTTGCACATTGCTGTAATCCTTTGCCCGGTGATGCCATTATCGGCTTTATTTCACGAGCAAAGGGAATTGTTATTCATCGTAAAAACTGTGCGAATATTGAAAAGCTTGATGCCGGGCAGCAGGATAGACTGATTGCAGTCAACTGGGGCCGAAAAGAACCCACGGGATTGTTGGTTCCTGTTGTTATTCATGCGATTGACAAGCAAGGGCTGTTGAATGATGTCACCCGGGTATTGGAGCAAGCCAGGATTAATATCACCGAGGCTAACTTTCAAAGTAACGAGGATTTATCGGCTACGCTGGATTTGATGGTTCAAGTAGAAAATGTGGGGCAATTAAGCGATGTATTGGGTAAACTTACCCAATTACCCAATGTTTACGAAGCCAGGAGAAAGGTATGCAACTGATTGCCTAATCAGTTTGGCAGGCATGGGCAAGGATTGTTAATGCCAATTTTGGCCGCAAAATTAATGTTTAGGGTATAATAATGCCAAGAGTTGGTCGAACAGTCGCTGTTTTTCCCTATGGGTAAAAGAGAGGAAAGTCCGGGCTCCGCAGGGCAGGGTGCCAGGTAACGCCTGGGGGATGTGAATCTACGGAAAGTGCCGCAGAAAATATACCGCCCCTCACCTGGAATCAAAGATTCCAGGTGAGGGGTAAGGGTGAAATGGTGCGGTAAGAGCGCACCGCGCTGCTGGTAACAGCAGTGGCAGGGTAAACCCCACCCGGAGCAAGATCAAATAGAGGAACAGACGCGTGGCCCGCGCGGTTCCTGGGTAGATCGCTTGAACTGCTAAGGTGACTTGCAGTCTAGATGAATGGCTGTTCCAGACAGAACCCGGCTTATAGACCAACTCTTACATATAACGGTTATATTTGAATGTTAACAATAATTGTTCGCGTGGGATGTTTGTAAACGTGAGTATAGGCGTTAGAGTTTGCGAATAAATGCCTCATCCCTTCTTCCCCCTCCTTTCTTCCTTTATTGTGAATACACACAGCATGAATTGATATTCATTTGATACGGCTGAAACGCTTATTTTTCAAGTCGTTCAAGACTTGAATGTGTAGTTTCAGTAAGCCTGCTAATTTGATGAGTCTTTTGCAGGGTCGAATTTAGTCATGCTAGTCACGGAAAAAATAACCATTTTATTTTTCAGACAATTATTGCCATCGAGTAGAAAAAACATGGCTTTAATTTGTTTGTCGTTTTTTATTAAGCAACATGTTGTATTTTGTTAAGTATGTTGAATAATTTAATGATATTAAAAATAAAATATTTTTTTGTTGACTGGTGCTTTTGGTTGTTTTGAGGCGGTGTGTAAGTCTTTGTATAGAAATAAAATTTTTAATTCCGATATGCCCTTGACTAACGCCGGATTGAAATCTATATTGAAGCTTAGTGGCAAAAAGTGTCAAAAAGTGGCGAATTTTTTCCAAAATGGGGTAAGAATTGTTTCGTGGTGCCAACTCAATCAATATGGATGCGAAAGGACGTATTGCGATTCCTACCCGTTACCGGAGTGAGTTACAGGAATGTTGTGAGCGGCAAATGATTGTTACCGTGGCTATGGATGACAGGTGTTCTGGGGTTGAAGGTTGTTTGTGGCTGTTCCCACTTCCGGAATGGGAGATGGTTGAGCAAAAAATCGAAAAATTGCCTGCCTTGAACAAAATGACCATTAAATTACGTCGTTTTTTGATTGGTCATGCAACAGAATGTGAAATGGATGGGCATGGGCGTTTATTGATTCCTGGGCGATTGCGTAAGCTCGCCAAATTGGAAAAACGCTTGGTCTTGTTGGGTCAGTTGAATAAATTTGAAATTTGGAATGAAGAAAATTTCAATGATGAAGAAGATGACTGGTTGAACGGAACAGACACAGAAGGACTTGAAGCGCTTGGCAAGCTGTCTTTCTGATTTTAGGGTGTGTGATGCGACATTTATCCGTTCTACTGGATGAAGCGGTACAGGCGTTAATCAAAAATCGTGAAGGATTTTATCTGGATTGTACATTCGGACGGGGCGGTCATAGCCAGGCCATTTTACGTCAGTTACATTCAGCGGGGAGATTGTTGGCCATTGATCGCGATATTGATGCCATTGAGTCCGGTAAGGCGGCTTTGCTACAAAAGGATGAGCGTTTTACGCTCAAACACAGCTGTTTTTCTGAACTGGAAAAGATTGTTGAGCGGGCCGGTTGGGTTGGGCGGGTTGATGGGGTGTTAATGGATTTGGGTGTGTCATCTCCGCAATTGGATAATCCTTCGAGAGGATTCAGTTTTTTAAAAGACGGACCCCTGGATATGCGTATGGATATCAGCACCGGGTTAAGTGCCAGACAATGGTTGGCAGAGGTCGATGAACAGAATTTGGTCCGGGTGTTGTTCGATTATGGTGAAGAGCGCTATGCGCGGCGTATAGCCCGGGCTATTGTTCAGTACCGGCGGGAAAAAGCGATAGATAGTACATTGCAACTGGCGACATTAATAGAGAATGCGATACCGGTTCGCGACAAATATAAGCATCCGGCGACACGAAGCTTTCAGGCCATTCGGATAGCGGTCAATAAAGAACTGGATGAACTGAAACAGGCTTTAGAGCAGGCTGTGAATATTTTAAAACCGGGAGGCCGGTTGGTGGTGATTTCTTTTCATTCTCTGGAGGATCGGATCGTCAAAAGGTTTATTCGTGATCAATCCAGGGGCCGATATCATGCGCAAGCCCGCTTACCGCTTCCTGATCGGCAGGATTCGCCAGGACATTTGATAAAAATAGGCAAAATACAGCGGGCCGGAGTTCAGGAAATTGGAGAAAACCCCAGGGCCCGTAGTGCCGTAATGCGAGTGGCGGAGCGAACTGTTTTTTGATGTTTAAAGAGGGCTTGTTGTTTGTATTGCTGGTCATTCTGGTTGGATCGGCTGTAATGGTGATTTACAGTAAATATCACTCACGATTGTTGTTTACGCGTATTCAGGAATTGGAAAAAGCATTGGATCGTTATGAGGTGGAATGGGGACAACTGCAATTGGAAATGACAACCCTGACCGAGCATAGCCGGATAGAGCGGTTGGCATTGACAAGACGGCTCATGCATGAGCCGGCACGTGAAGAAATTGTCTATCTGAAGCCTTGATGCGTGGTTTGCATAAAAAAGTAACAACAGACCGGATAAATATACATTACGGGCTCAGAAGGAAATTACTGCTAACCGTAATGTTGCTGGCAATGCTGGGGTTGATATGGCGGGCCGTGTATTTGCAGGTTCTGGACAAGCAGTTTTTAAAGGAACAAGGAAAAAGCCGGTATGTTGCTACGGTTGATATTCCCGCTTATCGGGGGAAAATTCTGGATCGCCAGGGCAAGCCATTGGCGATCAGTACACCGGTTATGTCCATATGGCTCAACCCGCAACAGTTTAAAAAGGTAAGGCAAAGAAAAAAGGCGTTGCATGAAATCGCGCAGTTACTTGAATTACCGGAAAGCCGGTTGTGGAAACGGGTTGATGCGAGTTCTGAAAAGCGTTTTGTTTCCATAAACAAGCAGGTGGATCCGCAACTTGCGGATTATATCAGTGCCTTGCAGATCGATGGGATTCATATGGACAAGGCATTTAAGCGCTATTATCCGACCGGTGAGGTGAGTGCACATTTATTGGGATTTACCAATGTGGATGATAAAGGCCAGGAAGGGTTGGAGCTTTATTATGAAAATTATCTGCATGGCGTTCCGGGCAGAAAGCGGGTTATCCGGGATGGAAAAAAAAGGATTATTGCCGATGTGGAGGCGGTCGCTGAATCCGTGCCGGGCCGGGATTTACAGTTAAGTATTGATCAGCGCATACAGTATCTGGCTTATCGGGAATTGAAAACCGCCGTACAGTTGCATAAAGCCCATTCGGCATCCGTGGTTGTGCTGGATGCAACAAACGGTGAGGTATTGGCGATGGTAAATCAACCTTCGTTTAATCCGAATGCCCGAAAAAACAGGCGTGCGGAACGCTATCGGAACCGGGCGATCACCGATGTTTTTGAGCCGGGTTCAACGGTAAAACCTTTTGTTATTGCCTGTGCCCTGGAAGCTGGATTTATTAAACCAGATTTTAAACTGGACACCAGTCCCGGCTGGTATCGGATTGGTAGAAACAGGGTTCAGGATATTCATAATTATGGAAAAATGGATTTGACCCGGATTTTGCAAAAATCCAGTAATGTTGCCGTAAGTCGAATTGCGTTGATGATGCCACCGGAAACATTTTGGCAGTGTTATGACCGGTTGGGATTTGGCCATTTAACCGGGGTTGGTTTTCCGGGGGAGGCGGATGGGCGGTTATTGGATTTCCATCGTTGGCACCCCTTCGAACAGGCCACGTTATCCTTCGGTTATGGTGTAAGCGCTTCATTATTACAACTGGCCCGGGCGTATACAGTATTGGCCGATGAAGGCCTGCTGCATTCGATCAGTTTGCTGAAAAGAGAGCAAGATGATAATGCTTACCGAATTATATCGGCGGGCCATGCCCTTAAAGTGAGAAAAATGCTGGAATCGGTTGTGGATAAAAGGGGCACGGCTTACCGGGCCAGAGTCCCTGGTTATCGGGTAGCCGGCAAAACCGGAACGGTTAAAAAAGCAGGCATTGGTGGCTACAGTAAAAATCGTTATGTGGCGGTGTTTGTCGGTATGGCGCCGGCCAGTGCGCCAAAACTGATTGTCGCAGTTATGGTGGATGAGCCGGGTACAAAACACTATTACGGCGGCGTGGTCGCCGGGCCGGTATTTGCCAAAATCATGCAAGGGGCGTTGAGGATATTGAACATTGCGCCGGATCAACAAGAAACTATGCCGGTTCTGTTAAGTCAAAGTTCTGATTAGATATGCAACTAAAAAAACTGTTGCTCGATATTGCCCGAGTTGATCAGGATGTAGATATCCTCGGTTTGGCTCTGAACAGCGATGAAGTGAAAGCCGGTTACGTTTTTTTCGCCCTTGCCGGGATTCATCAGCATGGTTTGGCTTATGCAGAACAGGCAATAGGTAAGGGCGCCGTGGCGATTCTCTATGAAGCCGGTTACAAACCGAAACCGGAGTTGTCAACGGCTTGTGTATGGGTTGAAGTGGAAGAGCTGGGGAAACGGGTTGGTGAAATCGCTGCCCGGTTTTATGGTCATCCAACCCGCAAATTGACGGTTGTCGGTATTACCGGAACCAATGGCAAAACCTCTTGCAGTCAGTTTTTGGCGCAAATTTTACCCGCTTGCGGGCTTATCGGGACACTCGGTTGGGGAATGCCGGGAGATTTGCATGAAACCCGAAATACAACCCCCGATGCGGTATCGGTACAGGCAATGATACATGGCTTTTTACAACGACAGTTTAAAACAGTGGTTATGGAGGTGTCGTCGCATGGTTTGCAACAGGGACGGGTGCATGGGGTCGATTTTAAAGGTGCGGTGTTGACCAATATCAGCCGTGATCATTTGGATTATCATGGAACCCTGCAGGCTTATGTCAGGACTAAGTTGACTTTGTTGGAAAGAAACAGTTTGGAGTTCGTGGTTGTCAATTTGGATGAGCCATATACAGAACAGGCGCTTGCCAGAATAAAGCCAGACGTTTTGATTTGGGCGTTCAGTTGTACCGGCAAGCGTTTTAACCGTGGCCGGTATGTCTTGGCCAGTAATGTAAATTACCAACTGGATGGAACAAGTTTTGATGTCATTTATCAGGGGCGGCAGACAAGAATTGATGTGCCCGTATTTGGCGAATTTAATCTGGCAAATATTATGACGGTATTGACAACGGCTTTAGCTTTGGGGATGCAGCTGGGCGAGATTACGGAAAAATTGCGTACTTTGAAGCCGGTACCCGGCAGGATGCAGGGTTTTGCAACCGCAAACCGTGTGCGTGTATGGGTTGATTACGCGCATACGCCGGATGCTCTGGAGAAAGCATTGCAAGGATTGAGATTACATCACAAAAACAGATTGTGGCTGGTTTTTGGTTGCGGTGGTAACCGGGACCGGGGTAAACGTGCACAAATGGGAGAAATTGCCCAGCGTTGGGCGGATCACATCATCTTGACCAATGACAACCCGCGTTATGAAGATGCCGGGACAATTATTGAAGATATATTGAGCGGTATCGATGATCCAAAACAGGTGCAAATCATTTTGGATAGAAAACAGGCGATTACCTCGGTGATGCAGCAGGCGGAAAGCGGAGACTGGATATTGGTTGCCGGCAAAGGACATGAGGATTATCAGGAAATACAGGGACAAAAAATACCTTTCAGCGATGTATCGCTGATTGAACGTTTACTGAATGGTGAAGCGGCAAGAGAATGCAATTAGCGCAAATCAATGAAATTGTACACGGCCATTTTTATGGCGACGGTGTCACTGTCGTTTCAGTGAGCATTGATACCCGGACTTTGCGTCCGGGCGATTTGTATATCGCAATTTCGGGTGAACGTTTCGATGGGCACGAGTTTGTGCGGCAGGCGCAGCAAGCCGGAGCCTGTGCGGCACTGGTACAAAAACCTGTCGATACGGATTTACCGTATATTGTTGTACCGGATACACGTAAGGCCCTGGCTGAGCTCGCATCCGCCTGGCGGCAACAGTCGGGCGTGAAACTGGTTGGCATTACAGGGAGCAATGGCAAAACCACAGTCAAGGAGATGACGGCAGCTATATTATCCGTCAACGCGCCGGTGTTGTTTACCCGGGGCAATCTGAACAATGATATTGGTGTACCCCTGACCTTGTTAAGACTTGAAAGCAGGCATCGTTTTGCGGTCATTGAAATGGGTGCCAATCACCCTGGCGAAATTCGCTATAGCGCGATGTATGCCAAGCCGGATGTGGCCTTGATAAACAATGCCGGCCCGGCACATATCGAGGGATTTGGCGATATAATCGGGGTAGCCCGGGCCAAAGGCGAAATTGTTCAAAGCCTGCATGAACACGGTGTGGCGGTATTGAATGTCGATGATCCTTATTTTGATTATTGGCGGGGACTTGCCGGCAATCGTTCCGTTTTGTCTTTTGGTTTGTCGGCAGCTGCGGATGTGCGTGCAAGCCAAATCGATTTTCGTGTTCTGGCGGATCGATTTGTGACGGCCTTCAAACTGCATCTGCCCGATCAGGTAATTTCCGTGCAGATTGCCCTGCCAGGCCAGCATAATGTTGTCAATGCGTTGGCTGCCGCCGCAGCGGCAACGGCATTGGGCATAAATGCGTTGCAGATTAAACAGGGACTCGAGCAGGTCAAGCCGGTAACGGGGCGTTTGCAACCGATGCCCTGCCGTCAGGGCAGTCTGCTGATTGATGATAGCTATAATGCCAACCCCGCTTCATTGCAAGCGGCACTGGATGTTTTATTGGCCTGCCCGGGAGAACCCTGGGTTGTATTGGGGGCATTTGCCGAGCTGGGTTCGGATAGTAAAACGATTCACCAAAAGCTGGGTGGCCTGATGAAAAAGGCAGGTGTTTCCCGCTTGTTTGCGACCGGGGCGGATGCGGAATATGTTGTCAGCCAGTTTGGTGAAGGTGGCGTTTTTTTTGCCAGTCAGTCAAGTTTGATCGAGATGCTGCACAGGCAGCTAACCGGAGATCAAACGCTATTGATTAAGGGTTCGAGAACTCAGCAAATGGAAAAAGTTGCCGCGGCGCTTACTTGATAATTTTCAGGACATCAATCATGTTGGTTTATTTAACAGATTTTCTAATGCAGCTGGATGGCAGTTTTCGCGTCATTCAGTATTTGACTTTTCGGGCCATCATGGGTGCACTGACAGCATTGCTTATCTCATTTATTATCGGGCCGTGGATGATACGACGCCTGAGCCAGGGCAATATCGGTCAGAATGTACGCGATGATGGCCCCCAGTCGCATCTTAGCAAAGCGGGTACACCGACGATGGGTGGTACCTTGATTTTAGTGGCAATAGCCATCAGTACCTTGTTGTGGGCCGATTTACAAAACCGCTATGTAGGAGTCATTTTGCTGGTCACGATGGCTTACGGTGTCATTGGTTTTATCGATGATTACAAAAAAATCAAATATAGCAATAGTGATGGTTTGTCGGCCAAAGTAAAATATTTGTGGCAATCCCTGATCGCGTTGATGGCAGCGATTTTTTTGTTCAAGACGGCGCAGTTGCCTGCCGAAACCCAGCTCATTGTACCGTTTTTCAAGGAAATCATGATCGATTTAGGCTGGTTTTATGTTGTGCTGGCTTATTTTGTCATTGTCGGTACCAGTAATGCGGTCAACCTCACCGATGGACTCGATGGTCTGGCTATCATGCCAACGGTTATGGTTGCCGGTGGTTTGGGTATTTTTGCCTATTTGTCCGGACATTATAATTTTGCCGAATATCTGGCTATTCCGTTTTTACCGAAATCCGGTGAGTTGATTGTCTTTTGCGCGGCGCTGGTTGGCGCCGGTCTGGGGTTTTTATGGTTCAATGCCTATCCGGCCATGGTATTTATGGGCGATGTGGGGGCTTTGGCATTGGGTGCTGCCTTGGGTGTTTTGGCGGTTCTGGTGCGGCAGGAGATCGTATTGATGATCATGGGCGGGGTTTTTGTCATGGAGACGATTTCGGTCATCATTCAGGTATTGTCATTCAAAATGACGGGCAAACGGGTTTTTCGGATGGCGCCGATTCATCATCATTTTGAATTGAAAGGTTGGCCTGAACCCAGGGTTATCGTTCGTTTCTGGATCATTACCGTCATTCTGGTGTTAATTGGGCTGGCGACGCTGAAGCTGAGATAAAGTGTGGACATTACCGAAATTCAGCAAGTATTAAAAAACAGACTGGGGTTGGATAAATGTTTGTCCAGGGTTCTAGTCGTCGGTTTGGGTCTTACTGGTTTGTCGGCCATACGGTTTTTGCATCGTTGTGGTTATTCGGTTACTGTCGCCGACAGCCGCTTACAACCTCCCGGTCTGGAGGTATTGCAGGAACAATTGCCGGATATCGATGTGGTTGTCGGGCGTTTCAGGCCGTCACTATTCGAGGCGGCGAGCCATGTTTTGGTCAGTCCTGGCCTGTCTTTACAAAATGCGATGATATATCAGTCTGTTACCAATGGCGTGACCTTGATCAGCGACATTGATTTGTTTTGCTGTGCAAATCCTGCCCCGGTTGTGGCAATCACTGGCTCGAATGGTAAAAGTACCGTGACTTCGATGTTGGGCCATATGGCTGAAAAGGCCGGGGTAAAGGTTGCCGTCGGCGCCAACCTGGGGGTTCCGGCGCTGGATTTATTGGATCGGCAGGCGGAGTTGTATGTACTGGAATTATCCAGTTTTCAACTGGAAAGAACGACCTGCCTGGATGCGGCTGCCGCTGCGGTTTTGAATATAACGCCTGACCATATGGATCGGCACGCTTCGCTAGACGAATATGCTGCTGCAAAAGAACGGATTTATAACGGTAGCGGGGTTATGGTCATGAATGCCGGGGATCAGCGGGTCATGGCAATGCAGCGGCAAAACAGAAAGGTCTTGACATTTGCCATCGATCAGCGGGCAGACTTTTATGTATCCAGGGAAAAACGGCAACCTTGTTTCATGTATCAGGGCCAGAGTTTGATGGCCGTCAAAGACTTGACTGTTGCAGGCTTGCATAATCAGGAAAATGCGCTGGCGGCGCTGGCCCTGGGCTGCGCCCTGGATTTACCCTGGCAACCTGTATGTGAGGCTTTATCTGAATTTCCGGGGCTTGAACATCGTATGCAGAAAGTTGCGGAAATTAATGGTGTTGTCTGGATCAATGATTCCAAAGCCACCAATGTCGGTGCTTGTATTGCCGCCTTGCAGGGGTATGACAATAAGGTTGTGTTGATCGCAGGTGGTGATGCCAAAGGCGCACAAATGCATGAACTGGCGAAAATTGTCCAACAAAAAGTCAAAGCGGTTGTACTGATTGGCAAGGATGCCGGTTTGATCGCCCGGGCCTTGAATTGTTGTGTACCGGTTTATTTTGAAGAAAACATAAAGCAGGCGGTTTATACTGCGGCTAAAGTGGCGCAAACCGGGGAACATGTCTTGTTGTCGCCCGCTTGTGCCAGTATCGATCAATTTACAAATTATCGGGAACGCGGTCAAAAGTTTATTGAGGCGGTCAAGGAGCTGTGGCGGCATGAGCGTCAGGCCAGCTTATCGCTATGATAGTGTGTTGCTGTTGATTTGCAGCACGCTATTGGCAGTGGGTTATGTCATGGTATGTTCGGCCTCGCTGCATCTCGGTGCGCAATATAATGCCGATATCTGGCATTATCCGGTACATCAGCTTATCCACATTGTATTGGGACTGGTGGTTGCCTTTGGGGTCATGAGAATAAAAATGGAGTTTTGGCAACAGGCCAGTCAATGGTTAGTGTTATTGGGTTTGCTGTTGTTGGGCATGGTTTTAGTACCCGGTTTGGGTGTCAAGGTCAATGGTAGTGTGCGTTGGTTGTCTGTCGGTGGTTTGTTCAGAATACAGGTTTCGGAAATCGTCAAGTTGTTGTCCGCACTTTATATAGCCGGCTATGTCAGCCGTTATCAACAACAATTGACCCGTTCCGTTATGGCAATGCTCAAGGCTTTACTGTTGTTTTCGCTGCTTGCCTTGCTGTTGTTGATGGAACCGGATTTTGGCTCGGCCGTGGTTGTCATGGTGATTGCCCTGGGGGTCATGTTTTTGGCCGGAGCCAGGATAGGACAGTTTGTGTTGTTGCTGGCTTTATGCCTGTTGCTGGCTTTGGCATTGATTTATTACTCACCCTATCGCTGGCAAAGGGTAACGAGTTTTATCAACCCCTGGGCTGATCCATTGAATTCGGGATTTCAACTGACCCAGGCATTGATTGCATTCGGGCGTGGCGAATGGTTTGGTGTGGGTTTGGGCAGCGGTATTCAAAAAATGTTTTATTTGCCGGAAGCGCATACCGATTTTTTGTTCTCGGTTCTTGCCGAGGAGCTGGGTCTGTTCGGGGTTTTGTTGGTTATAGTTTTGTTCAGTCTGTTGTTCATGCGTGCATTTGTGATTGGGTACAAAGCGGAACAAGCGGGTTTCATGTATTCTGCTTATTTAGCTTATGGCTTGGGTATTTGGTTTGGTTTTCAGTCTTTTGTCAATATGGGCGTCAATATGGGTATTTTGCCAACCAAAGGTTTGACCTTGCCGCTGATGAGTTATGGTGGCGGTAGTATGATTGTTATGTGCATTGGCATGGCCTTGTTGTTCCGCATTGCTCATGAAGTTGAACAATTCACTACGGATAAGTTGCCGAGGAGGAAGCCGGAATGGCTAAGCGTATAGTCATTATGGCAGGTGGAACGGGAGGGCATGTCTTTCCTGCCCTGGCGGTGGCCCGGTTAATGCGTGCCCAGGGCTGGCAGGTAAGCTGGATGGGAACCCGGCAAGGCATGGAAAACAGGGTGGTACCTGCAAACGGGATCAGCCTGGATTATTTGCCGGTCGCCGGTTTACGGGGCAAGGGGATGACTGCAAAAATCCGGGCCCCATTCATGTTGCTGCATTCCGCCTGGCAGGCATTGAAGATACTGCGCACCCGCAAGCCCGACGTGGTGCTGGGTATGGGTGGGTTTGTCGCCGGGCCCGGCGGACTTATGGCAAGGTTGTTGTCAATTCCCCTGGTTATTCATGAGCAGAACCGGATTCCGGGTACCACCAATCGTTTGCTGTCCTGGTTTGCGAATGTTGTTTTGGAAGCTTTTCCAAGTAGCTTCAAAACCGGACGACCGGCCCTGTTCACCGGCAATCCGTTGCGGTCTGAATTTAATCAATTGACCGCAACGGGTATTGATAAAGGTGATGCCCACGTTATCCATTTATTGGTATTAGGTGGCAGTTTGGGCGCTCAGGCGCTCAATGAAACGGTTCCCGAGGCACTGATCAATTTTCAGGGTATTTGTGTCCGTCATCAGACCGGCAAGGTGATGCGGGATGAGGTGCGGGAAAAATACCGCAAACTGGGTGTCGAAGCCGAGGTTACAGACTTTATTGAGGATGTGATCGAAGCCTATCGATGGGCAGATTTGGTGGTTTGCCGGGCCGGCGCCATGACCGTGAGTGAATTAGCCGCGGTCGGGAAACCGGCTGTTTTGATTCCGTTTCCCTATGCGGTTGATGATCATCAAAGTGCCAATGCCCATTATCTGGCGGATGCGGGAGGAGCCGTCATTATTGATCAAAAGCAATTATCAACAGAGGTTTTGACAGAAAAAATCAATACGGTTTTGAGTAATCTGGACACCATGTCCGTGGCCGCCCGATCTTGTGCGAAAACGGATGCAGCCAGCGTTGTAGCGGGCATTTGCGCTAGGGAGGCGGGTTGTGAAGATATCTGACAAGCGCTTGTCCGATGCCGCATTTGCCAGTATCGAGCGTATTCATTTTGTCGGTATAGGGGGTACCGGTATGAGCGGTATTGCCGAGGTTTTATTCAATCTGGGCTACCGGGTTTCCGGTTCTGATATAAAAGAGAATGCAGCGACCCGCAGACTGGCTGCATTAGGCGTTAAAATTTTTATCGGCCACGACAGTTGTCATATTAAAAATGCGGATGTGGTGGTTGCCTCCAGTGCGGTGGATAAAACCAATCCTGAAATTGACAGCGCTTATAAACAGAGGATACCGATAATTCCCCGGGCGGAAATGCTGGCTGAATTGATGCGTTTCCGTTTTGGTATTGCGATAGCGGGTACCCACGGCAAGACCACGACAACCAGTCTGACGGCCAGTATTCTGGCAGAAGCACGGCTGGATCCGACGTTTGTCATCGGAGGACGTTTGAACAGTGCAGGCAGTAACGCGAAATTGGGGCAGGGGCATTATCTGGTCGCAGAAGCGGATGAAAGTGATGCTTCGTTTTTATATTTACAACCGATGATTGCGGTCGTGACCAATATCGATCAGGATCACATGAATACTTATGCTGGCAGTTTTCGTAAGCTGAAAGACAGTTTTGTCGAATTTTTGCATCATATTCCGTTTTATGGCCTGGCGGTTATGTGTATTGATGATGCGGGCGTGATGGATATTCTGCCGGAATTGTCGAAGCCGGTGAAAACCTATGGTTTCAGCGATGAAGCGGATGTCAAGGCGACCCACATCGTTCAGCAGGGGCTGCAAACCTCATTTACCGTGCAACGTTGGGGAGAACACCAGGAATTGGCTGTTACCCTGAACATGCCGGGACGACACAATATATTGAATGCACTGGCGGCTGTGACTGTGGCGACTGAATTGGGGGTGGATGATTCGGCCATTTTGAACAGTTTGGTGAATTTCAAAGGCATTGGCCGCCGTTTTCAGATCAACGCGCAATTGAATATTGCTGGCCGGGATTTGGTTTTTGTCGATGATTATGGCCACCACCCGCGGGAATTGGCGGCAACCTTGCAGGCTTTGCGGCAAGCCTGGCCGCAGCGACGCGCGGTTGTCATCTTTCAACCGCACCGTTATTCCCGCACCCGGGATTTGTTTGAAGATTTTGTCAACGTACTGGCAAGCGTTGATGTATTGATTTTATTGGATATCCATGCGGCCGGAGAAACGCCGATTACCGGAGCCGACAGCCGGGCATTAAGCCGGGCCATTCGAATCAGAGGCCAGGTTGATCCGATATTTGTCGAAAATCCTCAAGATCTGGCCGAGGTTTTGGCATTGATTGTACAGCCGGGTGATGCTGTTTTGACGATGGGGGCCGGCAATGTCGGCCAGATAGCGGCTCGTCTGCCACAGCAACTTGCCAAGGTGTTGGATAAATGATGAACAGTCTGGCTCTGGAAAATGACGTGATGAAAAAGCAAGTAAAAGGAAAATTGTTAACCCATGCGAGCTTGGCAAAATTTACCAGTTGGCGGGTTGGCGGCCCGGCGAAACAATTATTTTTTCCTGCCGATAAAGAAGATGTGGCCATTTTTCTTGCTCAGCTGCCTGGGCGGGAAGGCGTTTTCTGGATGGGACTGGGTAGTAATTTGTTGGTCAGAGACGGTGGTATTCAAGGAACGGTTATCAATACGCGTTCCAGCTTGAAATCGATGTCAGTGGATAAAGAGGATGTAATTTACATCGAAGTCGGGGCGTTTTGCGCACAGGTCGCCCGGTTTTGCAGCCGGCAGGGTTTTAGCGGCGCCGAGTTTTTAGCCGGTATCCCGGGAACCCTCGGTGGCGCCTTGAATATGAATGCGGGCGCATTCGGCAGTGAAATCTGGGATATTGTGCAAAGTGTGGAAATGGTTTCAGCCGATGGCCGCCTGATAAAGCGGGATGCCAGTGAATTTACTATCCGTTATCGCGCGGTGGATAAAAATCCGGATGAATGGTTTTTAAGTGCCTGTTTGAGATTGCAGAAGGGTAACGACAAGGAAAGTGATGCCAGGATTCGGGATTTGCTGGCAAAACGGGCTGCAACACAACCCTTGAATCAGATGAGCTGCGGTTCGGTATTTAAAAATCCGCAAGGAGATTATGCGGCCCGGTTGATAGAGCTTAGTGGATTAAAAGGGATGGCTATCGGAAGCGCCCATGTTTCGGAAAAACATGCTAATTTTATTATCAATACAGGTCACGCAACAGCGGCGGAAATAGAGCAATTGATTGCATATGTCCGAGATGAAGTGGAACGGAAACAGGGTATACGGTTACAGACTGAAGTGTGTATCGTGGGGAAAAAGGCCGCATCATGAAAATATTCGAAATAACAAATCCCCGGGATTTTGGTAAAGTCGCCGTGCTTATGGGCGGCAATTCGGCGGAACGGGAAATCTCGCTGAAAAGTGGCAATGCGGTATTGCAGGCCTTGCTGAACAAAGGGGTTGACGCTTGTGCTGTTGACATTACCGATAGTCTGATAACGCCGTTAACAGGCCAGGATTTTTCCCGGGTATTCAATATGATTCATGGTCGGGGAGGAGAGGATGGTCAATTGCAAGCTGTTCTGGAATCCTTGCATATCCCTTATACGGGCAGCGGCTTGTTGGCTTCGGCTTTGAGCATGGATAAATTAAGGACTAAGTTGTGCTGGCAGGGTTATGGATTGCCAACACCGGCATGGCATGTGTTAGCTGCTGAAAAAGATATCGATGCCTGTATTGAGAAATTGGGTTTTCCGGTTATCGTCAAGCCAGCTGAAGAGGGATCAAGCATTGGTATGAGTAAGGCCGCTGATCGTGATCAGTTATTGGCCGCCTGGAAAATTGCGGCAGATTATCAATGTGATGTCTATGCGGAATCCTGGGTTATTGGCGAGGAATATACCGTAGCGGTTTTGGCCGGTGAGGCTTTGCCGGTGATTCGTTTGCAGACACCAAACGCTTTTTATGATTATCAGGCCAAATATCTGGCTGACACGACAACATATCATTGCCCGTGCGGGTTGACTGCGGAAGTCGAAAAGGCATTGCAACAACTGGCGTTGCAAGCCTGTAAAGTGATTGGTATCCAGGGCTGGGCGCGGGTGGATGTGTTTATTGATAACCTGAAACAGGCCCAACTCATTGAAGTGAATACAGTTCCTGGCATGACCGATCACAGTTTGGTGCCTATGGCGGCCAAGGCAGCGGGTATTGATTTTGATGAGCTGGTTTGGCGTATTTTGCAAACGAGCATGGTGTGAAATTCAGCTATGAATAAATGCAAGCCGGTTTTACTTATCAATATGACATTAGCTGTTTTGATATTAAGTCAATGGTCAGCGATTAAGGCATGGGTGAAAATGTATTTTCCGGTACGTTATGTCCGGGTTGAAGGCGTATTTCAACATTTGGCCAAAGATGAGATAAAGCAATGCCTGGAGCCTTGGGTCAACGCGGATTTTATATCGTTGGATCTGCTGGCTGTGCGGAGAGCAGTGTTGTCCTTGCCCTGGGCCGCTGATGCCGAGGTCAGGCGCATCTGGCCTGATACAATTGATATTCATATTGATGAACAGAAACCCTTCATGCGTTGGGGAACGGCAGGCTTGTTAAACGAACGCGGGGATGTTTTTGTCGTGGCGGATAGGGATAACTATAAGGACTTACCCTTGTTGATTTGTCCACAAGGGCAGCAACGGCGGTTTCTGGAAATCATGAAAGGTTTGCAACATCAATTAATGCAACATGCCTTAATATTGGATAGCTTGGTTGTGAGCGAACGATTATCCTGGCAATTGCGGCTCAGCAATGGAATGCAAATGAAACTGGGCCGGAGAGAGCCACTGAAAAATTTGCAGCGATTTCTAAAAACCTTGTCATTAATTGGCCTGGACAAAATCAAAGCAATCGCTTCGGTTGATATGCGCTATCCAAATGGGTATGCGGTAAATTGGAAACCAGGTGTCATGATTGATTGGGATGGCCGCTGATGGAACAAAAGCTTAATGACAAAATGAAATAATGGATGATTTTACAGAGCGAACAAAAAATGGGGAAAAAAGCCGATCGTAATTTAATTGTTGGTCTCGATATTGGCACTTCAAAAGTTGCTGCTATCGTCGGTGAAATGACTGAAGCAGACGAAATTGAAGTGGTGGGTGTAGGTTCAACGCCGTCCAGAGGTCTGAAAAAAGGTGTTGTGGTCAATCTTGAATCGACTGTGCATTCCATTCAAAGAGCCGTGGAAGAGGCGGAATTGATGGCGGGATGCAAAATAGATTCCGTGTTTGCCGGCATTGCCGGCAGCCATATCCGCAGTTTGAATTCGCATGGCATTGTCGCCATCAAAGATAAAGAGGTATCACAATACGATATTGAGCGGGTTATCGATTCGGCACAAGCGGTTGCGATTCCTGCCGATCAGAAAATACTGCATATTCTGCCGCAAGAGTTTGTGATTGATCAACAGGAAGGCATCAAGGAGCCGATTGGCATGTCGGGTATCCGGCTGGAAGCCAAGGTGCATATGGTAACCGGCAGCGTGAGTGCGGCACAGAATATCATTAAATGTATACACCGTTGTGATTTGGAAGTTGATGATATTGTGCTGGAACAACTGGCTTCCTGTACGGCGGTATTGACCGAGGATGAAAAAGAGTTGGGTGTGTGTCTGATTGATATCGGTGGCGGAACAACGGATATTGCCGTTTTTTCAGATGGGGCGATCCAGCATACCGCTGTAATTCCAATTGCAGGTGATCAAGTGACTAACGATATTGCCGTGGCGCTTCGGACACCGACACAAAATGCCGAAGAGATTAAATGTCAATATGCGTGTGCATTGACTCAATTAGCGGATACAGAAGTGTCGATACCGGTACCTAGTATCGGCGACCGGCCGCCACGGCAAATTTCAATGCAAAATCTGTCGGAAATTATCGAGCCGCGTTATGAAGAACTGATGTTGTTGGTTCAGGCGGAACTTCGGCGCAACGGTTTTGAAGAGCTGATTGCAGCAGGCATTGTTTTGACCGGCGGCAGTTCGAAAGTGATCGGATTAATGGAGTTGGCTGAGGAAATATTTCACCTGCCGGTAAGAATGGGTGTTCCCCAGCATGTGATTGGGTTGACGGATGTTGTCAAAAATGCCGTTCATTCAACGGGTGTCGGGTTGTTGTTATATGGGAAAGAACATTATATAACCGGAAAGTCGTTTGAACGCGGCCCATCCGGCGGGGTGGCCGGTTTGATTTTAAAAATAAAGAGCTGGTTTCAAGGAAATTTTTGAAGTTACAAGAATTTACAAAGGTGATGAATATGAAATATGAATTGATGGATATGGGTGCGCAAAAAGCGGTGATCAAGGTTATCGGTGTTGGTGGCGGGGGCGGTAATGCCGTCGATCATATGGCCAATAGCGGTATAACCGGAGTGGAGTTTATTTGTGCCAATACCGATGCCCAGGCATTGAGTATTTTGAATGTTGATAAAATTTTACAACTGGGTCATCAGCTGACAAATGGCTTGGGAGCCGGAACCAACCCGGAAATCGGTAAAAAAGCGGCCGAGGAAGATGTTGACCGCATCAGAGAGGTTGTCGAAGGCGCCAATATGATTTTTCTGACGGCAGGCATGGGAGGGGGTACCGGTACCGGAGCCGTTCCCATTATTGCCGAAGTGACCCGGGAACTGGGTATTTTGACCGTTGCTGTAGTAACCAAGCCTTTTGAATTTGAAGGGAAAAACAAGAAAAGAGTGGCTGAGGAAGGTATCCAGGAACTGGAAAAACATGTTGATTCGTTGATCACGATACCGAATGAAAAATTACTGACCGAATTGGGTGATAATTTGTCGATCAGCAGCGCTTTCAACAAAGCCAATGATGTTTTACTGGATGCGGTGCAGGGCATTACCGAGTTGATTACTCACCCAGGTCTGATCAATGTGGATTTTGCTGATGTCAAAACGGTCATGAGCAAAATGGGGGTTGCGATTATGGGTTCTGGATCGGCCAGTGGTGAAAACCGCGCCCGGGAAGCGGCGGAAAAAGCAACATCCTGCCCATTGCTGGAAGATATCAATTTACAAGGCGCGCGGGGTATTTTGGTCAACATTACCGCTGCCGATGTCAGTATTGCTGAATTTAACGAAGTGGGCAGTATTGTCCATGAATTTGCCGCTGATGACGCGGTGTTCAAAATTGGTACCGCAATCGATTCGTCATTAGGCGATGAAATCAAAGTTACTGTGGTGGCTACTGGCATGGGCAGGGAAAGTGCTAAAGAGGCGGCAGAGGCTATTTCAATAGTGCCTAAAGTAGTTACTCCATCTGTGGTTGATGGTGTGCCTAATTATGGTGACTATGATACGCCCCCTAAGGATCGGCAATTTCCCGGCAGTAAACGTTATGGTGCAAAAGCCAAGGCTCCTCAGATAGACGATTTGGATATTCTTGATATTCCGGCCTTTTTGAGGAGACAAGCGGATTAAAAAATTGTTATGGTAAATTTTTCGTTTGCTTACAGAATAATAAGTGGCGCCACACGGGGGGAGATTTGAGCAAGGAACATTTGTGATAAAATAAGCCCTTTTTTGTCGCAATTGATCCGGTAATATCTTTATGGTTAAACAAAGAACGCTCAAAAATACCATCAGAGCAACAGGCGTGGGTTTGCATACAGGCGATAAGGTTTATTTAACCTTGCACCCTGCGCTGCCAAATACCGGAATTAAATTTCGGCGTACCGATCTCGATGAACCGGTGATTATTGATGCGACGCCTGAAAATGTCGGCGATACAACCTTGTCGACCACATTGGTTCGAAATGGCGTGCGAATTGCAACCGTGGAACATTTGTTGTCCGCCATTGCCGGTTTGGGTATTGATAATGCGATGATTGATGTCAGTTCGGCGGAAGTGCCTATCATGGACGGCAGCGCCGGCCCGTTTGTGTTTTTATTGCAATCTGCCGGTGTCCAGGAACAGGATGTGTCTAAGCAATATATCCGGATTAAAAAGGAAATGCGCGTTAGTGAAGGCGATAAATGGGCGACATTTACGCCATTCAATGGATTCAAGGTCACGTTTACGATAGATTTTGAGCACCCTGCCTTTGCAGAACATTTAAAAACGGCGACAATGGATTTTTCATCGACTTCTTTTGTACGCGAGGTCAGCCGGGCCAGAACATTTGGTTTTATGAAGGATATTGAATTTCTTCGGGAAAATAATCTTGCTCTCGGTGGCAGTCTTGACAACGCTATCGTGGTTGATGATGATGAAATTCTGAATGAAGACGGTTTGCGTTTTGCCGATGAATTCGTAAAACATAAAATTCTCGATGCGATTGGTGATTTGTATCTGTTGGGGCATCCACTGATAGGTGCGTTTGAAGGTTACAAATCGGGACATAGTCTGAATAACAGATTATTACGTGAATTACTTAATGACAAAGAGGCTTGGGAAATAATCACGTTTGACAGCGAAGATGACGTTCCTATCATGTTTATGCGTTCAACGGCGCCGCATCGACCTGACGCCTGACAAGATTAGCTGGCATCATTCGGAATCGCGGGTTGCGTGAGCTTTTTTCTCAGTGTATTTTCCAGCCGGGACAAGGCACTTTTTAATTCGCTGTCTTGCATGGTTTGGATGGTGTCATGCAGCAAAGTTACGGTTTTTGTTGATGGTGCAAGGTGCTGAGGTTTTGCAGCAAAAGTAGGTACGCTGTTCGGGTGAACAGAGAGTCTTATCTGAATGATGAAAATCGAAGCCGATAGTTGTTGCGTGACGATTTTCTGAATCATGGGTTGGTAAAAACGCAGTTGTGAAGCCCAAGCCGCAGAATCGGTAAAAAGGATTAATTTATTCCCTTTGATAATACATTCATGTAAATGCTCTGCAATTGCATCCGGCAGGGCGGTGCGAATGAGTTGCCGTATTGCTTTTTGTTTTTTCGATTGCTCTAGTAATAAAGCCGTAGAATGATTCGCATAATCCAGGATAAATTTAAAATTACCGGATGTTTTCATTGCGGCCTTCATTTCCAGATACTGACGATATTGGTGAAATCATCGGTCCAGGGACGGATATCAAAATAAAGCGGCATTTTTTGCCAGTTTCCCAGACGGCTTTGCTTTAATAAAGCTAATTTTTTCGTGTCTTTGCTCATTACCGCCCAATCCGTATCGACGACCAGCGGCGTTTGCTTATCGGATTTGAACTCCTGCACCAGGGCCGTCAAATCAAGCTGCTTGGCGTGGTTCGATAAAACCTTTTTCAAATCCAGGTGCCGGTTGGTGATATGAAATGCCAGGATGCCATCGCTTTTCAATTTGCGGAAATATAATTTTATCGCTTCCCGGGTTAGCAGATGGGTCGGAACCGCATCGGAACTGAAGGCATCCAGAATCAGCAGATCAAATTTCTTGTCCGGTTCTTGCTGCAGGGACAGGCGGGCATCACCAATTTGCATAACCGTATTGTGGCTGCATAATTTCAGATAATAAAAATAATCGGTATTTTCAGCGATTGTAAGTACGAGGGGGTCGATTTCATAAAAAGTCCAGTGTTGTCCAGGTTTTGCGTAACAAGCCAAAGCACCGGCACCCAGGCCGACCACGCCGATACTCCAGTTTTCGTTCACTGTATCGTAGGTTTTAAACAACTGTCCCATAGGGCCGGGCCGGCTGTAATAGGTCAGGGGGAGCGTGCGCAGTTCTGGCGCCAGTCTTTCCGCACCATGTTTGGTGGTGCCATGAAATAATTCATGGTAGATTTCGGGTTGGTTTTGTTCGTTTAACAATACACTTTCACGCACCGACAACACGCCAAAAAACGTTCGTTCCTGATACAGGGTGTTGGATAACAGGCTGTGCAGACCGAGGGTGAAAAACAGGATTATACCGGTAAACAGGGACAGGCTGAGTGAACGGCGATGAAAACTGTAGTTCAGTCCTGTCAGCAATAATAAGGTAACACCAATCGCGTCAAGGTATTCCGGCAGATTATCGGTACTGGCATAAACCGTCAAACCCAGAACCAGAAAAGCGATGGGCCAGGCCGAGTCCAGTAATACTTGTTTTTTCCAGTCATGTTCGGTTTTGGGGTTGGGACGTAATAGCAATGCGGCGATGATCATGATCGGATATTCATAAACCGCATTGAAAATGAAAGGTGCGATGAAAGTATTGAACATGCCGCCCAACATGCCGGCAAATGACATGATCAGATAATAACGTGTCAAATAGCGGGTTGGCGGCCGCAACCGGGCCAGTTCACCGTGACAAACCATAATTGCCAGAAAAAAGGCCAATAGATGCAAAAACAAGTTCACCCGGAAAGCTACAATTGCCGGGTTGATAAATGAATAGGCGATAAACGGTAATAAAACAATGGGTTGCAGGGTCAGCATAAAGCGATGTATTGGAGCAGCCCATTTGGAAAAAACCAGAATAAAGGAAAGCAGATACAGGGTGAGAGGGATGATCCACAGCAGAGGTACCGAAGCGATATCGGTACTGATAAAATTGGTTAAACCCAGTAGAAGGCTGGAAGGCACAAAAGCCAGAACCAGCCAATGTAATTGTTGACGATAACTGAGGTTGGTCGCCGGTATTTCAGAATCTTCCTGCAGGTTTGTGCCGGCTGCCCGGGTGTTACGCCAAAGTAGGGCCGCGCAGGCAAATATCATCAGACATAACAGGATATAACCACTGCTCCAGTAATTTGTCTGTCTGGACAAACCGATGTTGGGTTCCAGTAAAAACGGATAGCTCAACAGTGCAATCAGGCTGCCGGTATTACTGGCCGCATACAAATAATACGGATCGTGGCTGGTATGATGGCCGATATGAGCAAACCATTTTTGCAACAAGGGGGAAGTTGTTGACACGATAAAAAACGGCAGGCCAATGGCCAGAAACAGTATCTTTAGCAGCCAGAAGGTCGGGTTGCTGTCGGTGGGCGGCGACATCTCAGCAGGCAGAGACAAGGGCAAGGCAATAAAGGTCAGCAGAATCAAACCACTGTGTATCAGCACCTGGCGCTGTTTACTCAAGCGTGTTGAAAGCAGATGCGCATACAGATAACCCAGGAACAGAATCGTTTGGTAAAATACCATACAGGTATTCCAGACCGCAGGAGAGCCGCCCAGCCAGGGCAATAATAATTTACCGAACATAGGCTGCAATACGAACATCAAGGCCGCGCTGATAAACAGGGTGGCGGCAAACAAAAAAATCAGCGAAAAGCGGCAGTCTGTTACGGGAAGCGTTTGTGTATCATTCATGGCTTGAGCGGAATAAAAATAATTTTCGACTGGAGCGTAATGATAAAGCATTTAGCTCGATGAATTCATGAAAAACCGGAAAGTTTCTTTATTTTAATGTAACTACTCACCCGGTTGTGTTGTAGCCGGCGTAGGTCATTGATTTATCAGGACACGTGCATACATCCCTGTCGTTCTGCATAACATCCCAGGTTATGCAAGCCCAGCTCTTCCGTGGAAGAGCTGGGCAAGCCTGATAAATCAACAACCTGCACCGGCTTTTCAGAGGGGGTAAGTAGATACATTTTAATTTCATTAACTTGTAGAAGGTTTTGAAATGCCCCATACTATAACCTTGGATCAAGTCTTGTCGGTTGTATCCGGCTACGACATTGCCATTAAGTTAAGCCATTTTGTTGAATGGATTTATGGATGTAGGTGCGGATTTATCCGCACAGTATGGCAAGCCGCATCGACACCCAAATCATATTTTCTTAACTTAATGGCAGTGATCCGGCTACGAGCATAAGCCTGGATGTATCGGCTTTGTCCCGATTTGAAGGTTGTGTCCATAAAGCCGGGCATGCTTGCACTTGTCATCCGTATTGTCTTTGCAAATCACAAATACGAATGGTAAAGTGAAAAGGTTTTTTTCAGAAAATATCAGTTTCAATGTGGACTTTTACCGGATAGGCTCTATCCGGGCTTGATTTTTATGAAAGGCAATCGCGTATCAAACGTTATTTGTAACGACTCACCCGGTTGTGTTGTAGCCGCCGTAGGTCATTGATTTATCAGGACACGTGCATACATCCCTGTCGTTCTGCATAACATCCTGAGTTATGCAAGCCCAGCTCTTCCGTCGAAGGGCTGGGCAAGCCTGATCAATCAACAACCTGCACCTGCTTTTCAGAGGGGGGTGAGTCGATACCGTTATTTATGAAAATGTTTTTTTTCAACCTCACCGGCACGGGCCGTATACGCTTTAAATTTTTATTATGACTGAATCATCGACACACAAGGAATCTTTGCAATTACCCACCCGCCGGCAGATACGTACCGTAGGCCCGAATGGCAACTATTGGTATGTGGTTGCCACAGAGCAGGATTTGAAGCCGGGCCAGCTCAAAAAAGTGCGCTTTTGGAAGCAGGATATCGTTGTTTTCCGAACCGACAAAGGCGAATTGAGCGCCATTGAAGATCGTTGCGCGCATCGGCAGCTGCCGCTTTCGTCCGGGTTTGTCGAGGGCGATCGGGTCGTTTGTACCTATCATGGCTGGAAATTTGATGGTTGTGGTCAATGCGTTGAAATCTTGCATGAATTGGGCAAGGGGCGCAGCAAAATGCCCAAAATCAAAATCAAACCTTATCCGGTCAAGGAGCAGTGGGGATTGGTCTGGTTGTTTCCGGGTGAACCGGAATTGGCGGATACGGTTGCATTACCGGATATCCCCCAATTAAGCGGCGAAAAGCCTTGGCCGTTTTGTCCGATTGAGGTGACGATAAAATCGCATTTTACGATGATTGTGGAAAACGTCTGCGATTTCAATCATGAATATCTGCATCGCAAAAAACAGCCTTTCAGCAAGCCGGCACTGCGCGAATGGACTCAGGATGATGGCAGTGTCCGCGTCTATTATGATACCCGTTTCGATCAAAGCATCGTTGCCAAATTGTTTACCGAAGAGGGCGCACGCAATTTGAACGATATCCATATATGGTACCAGTATCCTTATCAGGGTTCCGATATCGGCGGTAAATATATTCATTGGTTGTTTATGTTACCGGAAGACGAACGCACCACCCGATGTTTTTTTGTGTTCTTGTTCGGCCCCATCCGTTTTCCTGTTATCAATAAAAGATTGCCGGAGTTTTTACGCAAGCCGGTATTATGGATAACCAACAAAATGTATATCGAGCCTTTGTTGGGCGAAGATAAATGGGCTTTGGAACTGGAACAAATCGGCTTCGAGAAAAATCCTGGCGCGGCGCAAATCGAACTGAATCCGGCGGTTGCGCACTTTCAGAAGTTATCCTTGCGTAAATGGCATGAGTACATCGAGGCAGAGGCCGATCATCAAGCCGAGGGTGTCTGAATGACCACACTGGTTACCGGCGCCACTGGACATTTGGGTATTAATCTGGTGCATGCCTTGTTGAAGCGGGGGGAGAAGATTCGGGTATTGGTTCGCCCGGAAAGTGACACGAGCTGTTTGCAAGGTCTGAACGTCGAATCCGTTGTGGGTGATTTAAGGGACAGAGCGTCAATCAAGGCCGCCGTCCGGGATATCGACAGGCTTTATCATACCGCAGCCTTCGTCAGTATCCGCAATGGCGACCGGCAGCAATTGTTCGATGTCAATGTGTTGGGCACACGTTATTTATTACAAGAGGCACGCAAGGCGGGTGTCAAAAAAGTTGTACATACCAGTTCATTTGGCGCAGTCGGTCTTAATCCAAATGGCGCTTCCAATGAGAAATGGACCGTGAGCCCTTTCGAACCGGCAACCGATTATGAACGCACCAAGGCGATTGCCGAATATGAGGTGATTCATGAGGCTATGCGTGGTTTGGATGTGAGTATTGTCAACCCGGCGGGTATTGTCGGGCCGCTGGATTTTCGGCCCAGTTTGATTGGCCGTACCATTTTGGATTTTGCACAGGGCAAAATGCGGGCTTTTGTGCCCGGTGCCTTTAATTTCGTACCGATGTGCGATGTGGTCAATGCCGAGTTATTGGTCATGGAAAAAGGCAAGAAGGGTGAGCGTTATTTAGTAGCCGGCGGTTATCATCACATTGATGAAATACTCGGCTGGTTGCAGGATTTAACCGGCGTCGCACGGCCAAAACGAGCGATTCCCCCGAAATTGATGCAGTATATCGCCTTGCTTAAAGACCCGCTGGAGCGCCGTTTTCTGCCTGAAAAAATGCCTCGTTTTAATTATCACTCGATACGTTTGCTCAATTCCGGAAAACGGGCTGATTCATCAAAAATCCAGCGTCAGCTTGGATTACAGACCACGCCGACACAAGCGGCTTTTGCCGAAGCGGTTGACTGGTTCCGGCAAAACGGTAAGCTTTGAACGGGACTATCGAATAATCGCCCAACCTTCCCCCCGGGGATCGCTGGCGGCTGAAAGCCGGTGGTTTTTTTTGTCAAGTTGTACGGCCTGCATGTTGCCGTAGCGATAACGGATTTTTCTGAGTTTATGACCTAAACCGGTCAGTTGCTGAATGCTTGTTGCATCCAGGCCGCCCGGTTCGTACTGAATTTCGTCAGGAATGTATTGGTGATGAAAACGGGGCAAATTGACCCAGGATTGTGGTTTGTGAGCTTCGGCAAAATCCAGAACCGCCAGCAGCACCATCGAAATAATACGGCTGCCGCCGGGCGTACCCAATACCGCAATACGGTCTTTGTCTTCAAGAAACGTGGGGGTCATGCTGGATAACATGCGTTTTTCCGGGGCGATGGCATTGGCCGCGCCACCGGTCAGGCCATAACCGTTTAAAATGCCGGACTGGACGACAAAATCATCCATTTCATCATTGAGCAAGACACCGGTACCCCGGGCAACCAGACCGGAACCAAACGGAAAATTGATGCTGAGCGTGGCGGCAACCCGGTTGCCTTGTTCATCCATAATGGAAAAATGGGTGGTGTTGCGGCCTTGCGGCGGTTCGGTCCATGTGGCCGCCAGGGCTTGACTCGGCAAGGCCCGGTCAAGACGGATGCTGGCACGCAGGCCGGCGGCGTAGTCCAGGCTGAGTAAGCGTTTGATCGGGATATCGACAAAATCAGCATCACCCAGATACCGGGCCCGGTCATGGTAGGCATGCCGCAAAGCTTCCACAATCAGGTGTTTGCGGGTTATGTCGTTGACCGCTGTCAGATCATAGGCCGACAGAATATTCAAGGTTTCCAGCAAGACAAGGCCACCGGATGAAGGCGGTGCAGCGCTGCTGATTTTGATGTTTTTATAGGTACCTTTTATCGGTTCCCGCTCTATCACCCTGTATTGACGCAAATCTTCCAAAGTCCAGATACCGCCCGCTTCCTGGACGGCCTGAACCAGCCGCTGTGCCGTTTCACCCTGATAAAATCCGGCTCTGCCGTATTTTGCCAGACGTTCCAGGGTATTGGCCAGATCGGGTTGCCGTAATAAAGTACCGGACTGTGGCACCTTGCCATTTGCTAAAAAAATCCGGGCGCTTTCCGGAAATTGCTGCAACAATTTTTTTCGGTACATCAGCAAGCGGTGGTGCCGTTCACCGATTTTAAAGCCTTGCCGGGCATAGCGTATGGCCGGTTTCAAGGATTCGGACAAAGGTAAATTACCGTATTGGCTGGCGATATGTACCAAAGCGGCGGGCATTCCTGGAATGGCAGCGGCTAATGCGCCGTCTTTGGACAGGCGTTTTTCAACCTTGCCGCTGGCATTGATGTACATGTTTCGGGCCGCGGCGATGGGGGCTTTCTCGCGGCCGTCGATCATCGTTTCAAAACCATCGTGTTGCCGGTGCAGCAGCCAGAAGCCACCGCCGCCCAAACCGGAACCGGCCGGTTCTACAACGGCCAATGCAGCGCTGACCGCAACGGCGGCATCAAAAACATTGCCGCCTTGTTGCAGAATTTCGAATCCGGCGTAAGTTGCCAGTGGATGAGCGCTGGCAATCGCGGTTTTGCCGGTATCCGGAACCGCAACACAAGCGTACAGGGTAATGATGAGATAAAGCAGTTTTTTCATGGTCTGAACCCGTGCATAATGGTTTAATTCCTATTAAACTACATGAAATGCTGTTTTTGGACTATCTGTTTTGACTTTTTATGCCAAATCCTAATGAAACCCTGGGGTTTATCGGTGTCGGGTTGATGGGCAAACCG
Source organism: uncultured Methylococcaceae bacterium (assembly GCA_964509475.1). Lineage (GTDB taxonomy): Bacteria > Pseudomonadota > Gammaproteobacteria > Methylococcales > Methylomonadaceae > CAZDXJ01. The sequence goes on from CAZDXJ010000010.1 coordinate 29,667, forward strand.
ATGTGCCTGCGTTTACTGGATGCCGGATTCCGGCTCAATGTCTGGGCGAGAAACCCGGATAAACTGCAACCGGTGCTTGCCCGGGGCGCTGTTTTTTGTGCGACCCTTGAACAACTGGTCAAGAACTCGGATATTTTGCTGCTTTGTCTGGCCGATACCGACGTTGTCAAACAAATTGTTTTGCAATCGTTGCTTGAGCATTTGTCCGAATATCAATTGATTATTGATTTGTCCAGTATCTGTCCTGAAACAACCCGTGAGCTGGCGGCAGAAGTCCAGCAAAAGACCGGTGCCGGCTGGGTTGACGCACCGGTTTCCGGCGGCGTGGCGGGCGCAGAGCAGGGCAAGTTGGCGATTATGGCCGGTGGCGATGAGGCACAGATCGCGATTGCCCGGCGAATTCTGGCGCCTCTTTACCAGCAGCTTACCCATATGGGGGCGGTCGGTTGCGGCCAGATGACCAAGTTATGCAATCAAATGATCGTGAGCTGTAATGTGTTGGTGATTGCGGAAATGATCGCCCTGGCTCGGGAAGCGGGGGTGGATGCGGAAAAGATTGCCCCGGCCTTGGCGGGTGGCTTTGCCGACTCAAAACCGTTGCAAATTCTTGCCCCGGAAATGGCGACAGCAACGTTTGAACCGGTAAAATGGCGGGTGAAAACCTTGCTTAAAGATTTGCGCATGGCGGTTGATTTGGCGATGAAACAAGGCAACGCCTTGCCGATGTCCGGCCTGGCCACGCAATTGATGCAGCTGCACGGTGGCCGGGGCTATCTGGAACAGGACCCTTCAACGTTGATAAAATTGTATGAAAAGTAACCGGCTTCGTTTTGCGGCTAATTTGAGTTTGTTGTTTAATGAAGTCAATCTGATTGATCGTTTTCAACGCGCTCGGGATTGTGGGTTTGAAGCGGTTGAAATCCAGTTTCCCTATGCTTTACCCGCTTCTGTGATTGCCGAAAAAGTGCAGGAAAATCATTTGCAACTGGTTTTGTTCAATGTGGATGCCGATGATTTGTTGCAGGGTGGTGAGGGGTTGGCGGCGGTACCGGAAAAACGCGGCCGGTTTCAACGTGCCCTGGAACAGGCCGCAAGCTATGCGGAAGTACTCAAGCCGGAAGTGATTAATATCTTACCGGGCCGGGTATTGAGCAATGAACGGCGATCACTGTATTGGGAGACTTTTCTGGAAAATCTGAATGCCACCCTGGCCATGTTTTCCCCTTTGGGGATTAAAACGGTATTCGAGGCGATCAACACCGGCGACATGCCCGGGTTTTTGATCAGTCGTTCGGAGCAGATGTTGGACGTGCTGGCGCAAGTTGACCATCCCATGCTGTTGATGCAATACGATATCTATCATCGGGTCAAAATGGCCGAGCCGGTCGAGTCATTTATCGAATTACATGCCGACAAGATTGGCCATATCCAGTTTGCCGACGTGCCCGGGCGTGGCCCGCCCGGCAGCGGCAGCATTGATTTTGCCTCGGTTTTTGGGAAAATCCGTCAATCGGCTTATTCGGGGTGGCTGGGCGCAGAATATATTCCGGTCAATACGACCGAACAAAGTCTGGCATGGTTTAAAGAAATGCCGTGACCACTATAAAAAATTGTTGCAACCGGCTCATGCCTCGCTCAAAACAAGATATTTTTGGTACAAGGTTTCGTGACTTTCTTCATGGGCTGGATCCTTGCTGATGCAATCGACCGGACAAACTTCCACGCATTGCGCGGTATCGTGATGGCCAACGCATTCCGTACACAGATTCGGATTGATTTCATAAATTTCCTCACCCTGACTGATGGCGCCATTCGGGCACTCCGGTTCGCACACATCGCAGTTGATACATTCATCACTAATGATAAGAGCCATATTAAACCTTCCTGAATTTTTCTACTAACTTTTGCTGTACCGCGTACGGTACAAAACTGGAAACATCGCCACCCAATTTGGCAATCTCCCGAACCATACTGGATGAAATAAATTCATATTGCTCGGCAGGGGTTAAAAACATGGTTTCCAGATCGGGCGATAAACGGCGATTCATACCTGCCATTTGAAATTCATATTCAAAATCGGATACCGCTCTGAGACCGCGTAAAATGACATTCGCTCCATTTTGTTTGGCACAATCGACCAACAGGTTGTCAAATCCGGTAATATCGACATTGGCAAATCCCGCGGTGACCTTGTCGACCATCTGAACCCGCTCCTCCAGGGAAAACAAAGGCCCTTTATCCTGGTTGACCGCAATCGCGACAACCAAACGATCATAAATCCTTGCCGCCCTGGCGATCAAATCAATATGACCGTTGGTGATCGGATCAAAGGTTCCCGGGTAAATTGCGGTGATATTCATGTCAGCCTTGTATTGGCAGGGTCATCAAAAGATAGGCAATTTTAAACTAAAAATACGACAATGCACGAAAAAACGCTAAGAAATAAATATCGCCAGCAGAAATTGGCCGGTTGCCGGTAAGTGATATAGCGGTGGATCGTTTTGGTTCCACTTGGGATATAGAGGAAGTCCGAAAATTTCAAAACCAAAACGTTTTGTCCGGGTTGTGTGCTGAAATAATTATTTGTTTATGAATTGTAAGATGGTTTGTACTAAATGCGTGGCCTGATCGGTTTTGAAAATATGCTGGGCGTGGGCTTTGCCTTTTATCCATATCAATTGTTTGGGTTTGGGCGATTGTTCGAACCAGGTTTTGATTTTTTGACTGAGCACCTCGTTCTTGCTGGCGATATATAAAATATTGCCGGTTAATTTTTGTGGCTGAGTGACCTGGGCCGGGGATAGCAGTATCAATTTGTCAATACTGCCAGGGCGTGCCTTGCTTGCCGCCTGCGCACTGGCTGCACCGCCCATGCTGGCGCCCAGCACAGAAATGGTTTTTATGCCGCTTTGTTGGTGCAGGAATTGGATAGCGGCCAGAATGTCCAGATAAAGCGCGTTGCTGTTTTTTCCGGCAGTGGATTGTCCATAACCACGAAAATCTATTGCCAGGACGCTGATGTTTTGATCAATCAAGGCGTTGATTAAGGGGTCCCAGCTTTCTTTATTAAAAACAGCGCCATGTGCCAATATAATACTTTTATCACCCGCCGGATAAAAATCGGCGAAAACTTTGCCATTATCGGCGGTTGCAAATGAAATGGTGTGTGCTGTGGGGGTAGCCTGATTTAAAGATGAATAAAACAACAAGATTGGCAAAAAAACAAGACAAATACGCCATTGCATATTGATAACCTCACAGAAGTTAATGAGTTATATGCGTAATTATGGCATATTATTGATTTTTACGAATTTTGTTTTTAGGGGAAACTATGACAGCCAGGCGAATTGTTTTTTTTGTTGCACTGCTGGTTTGTATGCCTTTATGGGCTGAACCTTTGGGGTTACCATCGTTGCAGGTTCCTGCCGAAAATCCGCAGAGCCCTGAAAAAATTGTTCTGGGGCAGTTGTTGTTTCATGATAAACGCCTGAGTGGTGATGACACCATCAGTTGTGCAAGCTGCCACAAGCCGGAAAGGGCGTTTACCGATGGCCTTGCCGTGGCCAAAGGCATTGATGGGCAATCGGGAACCCGCAATACGCCAACGCTGCTCAATGCTGCTTATTTTTCCCTTTTTTTTCATGATGGCCGCGCCGATAGCCTGGAACAGCAGGTTTTAGGCCCCCTGCTGAATGCGCTGGAACACGGTCTGAAGGATGCGCAGTCGGTGGTTGATATCGTGCGCCGGGACAAAAATTATCAAACCCGTTTTCAGAAGGTTTTTTCTGTAAAGCCTGGGCAAATCCGTATCGAACATATCACCAAGGCGATAGCCAGTTATGAGCGGAGCTTGTTAAATGGTAACTCCGCTTTTGACCGATATCTTTTTGGTACTGACCGGCAGGCGATATCGGCAAGTGCCGCGCGTGGCCTGCGGATTTTCCGGCGTAAGGGAAATTGTGCCAATTGTCATGAAATTTCCTGGAATAATGCCTTGTTCATGGACAACCGGTTTTACAATATTGGTGTGGGTTCGAAAATGATTGCACCGGTTCTGGATGATTTGATACGGGCTGTGCGTGCCGGGAAAACGGTTGATGCCTTGTCATTGAGCGAGCGCCAGAAATCCCAACTGGGCCGGTTCAACGTGACCGGGCAGATAAACGACATCGGTAAATTCAAAACTCCATCCTTGCGTAATATTGCATTGACCGGACCTTATATGCATGATGGCAGTATGGCTACGCTGGAGGAAGTGATTGAATATTATGATCGAGGCGGTGAAAAAAACCCTTATCTCGATGCAGCGATTTTTCCATTGCATTTAACCGGCCAGGAGAAGCAAGACTTGGTTAACTTTTTGAAAACATTGACAGGCTCTTAAATCAAAATCCTTTTTCTAGAATATCATAAACAACCCGTGTGCAGGCTGACTGCACACGGGTTGTTATTGCATCGATATACGTCAATAAGAATTTCATCTTGGGAACTTTATTTTATAATAATCGTCCCATTCGCGGAAAATTCATTATCAACGGAAAACAAAACCCTAAATGACGACGGAAACAAGTCCCGATATCAATTCTACGCAAACTGCTTTATACCAACTTAAAACCTATATCAGTGAACACATTATCGGCCAGCAGGTTCTGGTTGAACGGTTGCTGATTGCCTTGCTGTCGAACGGTCATCTGCTGGTTGAAGGTGCGCCGGGTCTGGCCAAAACCCGTGCCATTAACATTTTAAGCCAGGGTATCGAAGCCGATTTTCAGCGTATTCAGTTTACCCCGGATTTATTGCCGGCCGATTTGACCGGCACCGAAATTTACCGCCCCCAACAAGCCCAGTTCGAATTTCAACGCGGGCCGTTGTTTCATAATCTGATTCTGGCCGATGAAATTAACCGGTCGCCGGCCAAGGTGCAGTCGGCGTTGCTGGAAGCGATGGCGGAACGGCAGATTAGCGTGGGCAGCGCCAGCTATGCGCTGCCAGCGTTGTTTCTGGTTATGGCAACGCAAAACCCGATTGAGCAGGAGGGCACTTATCCGTTGCCGGAAGCACAACTGGATCGGTTCATGCTGCATGTCAAAATTGATTATCCGCAGGCCGAACATGAAAAACAGATTTTACGTCTGAACCGTAACGAGGCCCGTTTTCAGGACAGCGGCAGAAAACAGGATTTTACCCCGCTGAGTCAACAGACCCTGTTTGAGGCACGCCGGCAAATACTGGATGTTTATATGGCGGACAGCCTGGAGGAATATTTGTTGCAACTGGTTTTGGCAACGCGTAACCCCGCTGCTTATGGTGACGATTTGGCCGGTTGGGTGCAGTATGGCGCCAGTCCCCGCGCCACCATCGCCCTGGATCGTTGTGCCCGGGCCAAGGCCTGGCTGCAACAGCGTGATTATGTCGGCCCGGAGGATATCCAGGATATTGCCCTGGATGTGCTGCGCCACCGTTTGATTTTGTCCTATGAAGCCGAGGCCGAAGGGATCAGCACGGACGAAGTGATCCGGCAGCTTATTTCCCGAATCGCTGTGCCTTGACGATGCCAGAACAGCTCACTTCCCAACGGATTCAGATTTCTATCAAGAGTCTGCTTGATCTGGCGCAGAGCGCTATGGCTCTGAAACCACGCCGGTTGTGGATAAAGGCACGCAATAGCGGTGGTTATGCGTCGAACATGAAAGGCCGGGGTATGGAGTTTGATGAATCCCGTGTTTATCAGCCAGGTGATGATATCCGTAATATCGATTGGCGGGTTAGTGCGCGTACTGGCAAAACGCATACCAAGGTGTACCGGGAGGAACGCGAGCGGCCTGTTTTTATCTCGGTCGATAAACGTCCGGCCATGCAGTTTGCCACCCGAGGCGTATTCAAATTTGTCCAGGCTGCGCGGCTTGCGGCTTTGTTGGCCTGGATGGCGCAGAAACAGGGCGATCGGGTCGGCGGGCAGGTTTATACGCAGGCAAGCTGTATGGAACTGAAACCACAAAATGGCCGTCAGGCGGTGCTGCATTTTTTTCACGCCTTGTTACAGGCATCGGACAGTGACGGTGATGCGCTCGATCTGGCTCAGGTGACAGCACGCTTAAGCCGCCATGTGCGCCCCGGCAGTCTGGTTTATTTGATCAGTGATTTTCGTGGCTTCGATCAGCTGTGCGAGACCCATATTGCCAAAATGGCTTTGCATTGTGATGTCGTGTTGGTGCATGTGTTCGATCCATTGGAAGCCTGTTTGCCGGCACGGGGACGTTACCGTTTTACCGATGGCCGGCGTGATGTCATGGTAGATAGTGGCGATCGGCAGCGGTTTTTGTTGTATCAACAGCATTTTCAACAACACCAGGCCGCGCTGAAAAATCTGGTTAAAAAACGGCGCCTGGGGTTTATTCAATGTCGCACCAATCAGGACCCCGTTCAGGTTTTGCAATGAATCCAGCCGAGTTGCCGTTGAAAGACATTCATCCACCGGCAGGCATAGGCTGGTGGCCGCCTGCGCCGGGTTGGTGGTTGCTGCTTGTGTTATTAACGGCTCTGATTTTAGGGGGGTGGCGGCTTTATAAACGCTGGCGCCGCAAGATGGCCATCAAGGTTGCGCTCCACCTGTTGCGGGAATTACAGCGGGATAAACAGCGTAATGCACATGAACAATTATGTGCCTTGTCAACCTTGCTGCGGCGGGTGGCGATCAGTTGTCATCCGCGCACTCAAGTCGCCGCCTTGACGGGACAAGCCTGGCTGGAGTTTCTTGATCAGGGGATGCCGGATCAACCTTTTAGCCGGGGCATTGGCCGGATTTTGGAGGATGGGCCGTATCGGCAAGCGGAATCTGTCGAAGTGGTGGAAATGGCGGCATTGCTTGAACTTTGTGAACATTGGCTGCGGCAACTGAAGGAGTGACCGGCATGATCCATTTTGCCTGGCCTTGGTTAGGTCTGTTGCTGCCGTTGCCCTGGCTAGTGCGGCGTTTTCTTCCAGCCCGGACAAGGCAACAACAAGCGGCTTTGCGGGTTCCGTTTCTGGAAGATTTTGCCGATGTTGCCGATGCCAGGGTACTGCGGCGTGATCAATGGCCGTTGTGGTTGGCGGTGGTGGCCTGGTGTTTGTTGATAGTGTCCGTTATGCGGCCGCAATGGTTGGGGGAGCCGATAGAACAGGCCATCAGCGGCCGGGACTTGATGCTGGCGGTGGATTTGTCCGGCAGTATGGAGGAACGTGATTTTGTCATTAAGGATCAGCGTGTGGATCGGTTGACGGCGACCCAATGGGTGGCACGTTCGTTTATTGAGCGCCGGGTTGGTGATCGTATTGGTTTGATTTTATTTGGCACACAACCTTATTTGCAGGTGCCGTTGACGTTTGATCGCAAAACCGTCGTTACCTTGCTGGATGAGGCGGTCACACGTTTGGCCGGTGAAAGCACCGCCATTGGCGATGCGATTGGCCTGGCGGTGAAAAAACTGCGCCGTCAGCAAGCTGACAGCCGGGTTTTGATTCTGCTCACCGATGGCGCCAATACCGCAGGTGAGGTAAGTCCACTGAAAGCGGCTGATCTGGCCGCTGAAAATCATTTGAAAATTTATACCATAGGCATTGGCGCGGATGAAATGCTGGTGCGCAGCTTTTTTGGCACCCGGCGGGTTAATCCATCCGCTGACCTGGATGAGTCCACATTGCGTGCCATTGCTGAAAAAACCGGTGGCCGTTATTTTCGTGCCCACGATACCGGGGAACTGGAGCGGATTTACCGGCTGCTGGATGAACTGGAACCGGTGGTCAAGGATCAACGTTATTTCCGACCCCGGCGCGAACTCTATCCCTGGCCGCTGAGTGTGGCTTTGTTGCTGGCAACGGTTTTGTCGATATACAGAATGCGTGTTTTATGAATGGTTCGGAATTTCATTTTATACGGCCGGATTGGTTGTGGGCCTTGATTCCCTATACCCTGCTGGCTATCAGGATGTTCAAACACACAAGCCATACCAGGCATTGGGCCTCGGTTTGTGATGCCGAATTATTGCCTTATATTTTGCAACAACCTGCACTCCGGCAATCGTCCGGGCCGGTAGCTGGTGTTGCTTTGGCTCTATTGCTGGTCATTTTTGCCCTGGCCGGGCCGACCTGGAAACGGTTGCCGGTACCGGTATTTCGTAATGATTCGGCCTGGGTTATCGTTCTCGATTTATCACGTTCGATGCTGGCCGCCGATATCCGGCCAGACCGGTTGCAGCGTGCCCGTTACAAAATTGCCGATTTGCTGAAACAGCGCAAGGATGGGCAAACCGCGTTACTGGTTTATGCCGGTGATGCCTTTACGGTGGCACCATTGACCGAAGATACAGCAACCATCAACGCCCAACTTGCGGCCTTGACACCGGACATCATGCCGGTGCAAGGTTCCCATGCGGCGCCGGCTTTGCAGCAGGCGGTGCGCTTATTCAAACAGGCCGGTTTGCAACAAGGACATATTCTTCTGGTGACGGATGGGGTTGACCTGGATGCCGTTTTGCCGGTTGCTAAACAGCTATCACCGTATCGTTTGTCGGTTCTGGCGGTGGGTACCGAAGCCGGGGCGCCAGTCAAATTGCCAGGAGGTGGTTTTTTGAAAGACCCGGACGGGACTATCATCGTGCCAAAATTACAGACCCGGGGTTTACGGAAACTGGCGCAGGCAGGCGGCGGTTTGTTTCAGCTTATAAGCGCCGACGATCGCGATATACAGGCTCTGCTACGGACTATGGAGCCGCAAACAGGTTTGCAACAAAGCGGGCCGCAAGAAGATTTTCTGCTCGATCAATGGCAGGATGAAGGACCCTGGTTGTTATTGGTTTTGCTGCCCCTGGCGGCTTCGGCGTTTAGAAAGGGGGAGTTATGAACCGGCATGGGCTTATTGTTTATTTAATGATCGGTTTGTCCGGCTGGCCTGTCAATGCTTTGGCTCTGAACTGGGAAGACCTGTGGCAGAACCCCGAACAGCAGGCACAAACCGCTTACCGGCAACAGAAATTCACGCAAGCGGCCAGGCAATTTCAAAATCCTGAATGGCGGGCGGCGGCGCAATATAAAGCTGGAAATTATCAGCAGGTTATCGAGACCCTGGCCGGTATTAAGACAGCCGACGCGCTTTATAACAAAGGCAATGCCTATGCCCGGTTGGGGCAATTTCAGAAAGCGCTTCAGGCTTATGAGCAGGCCTTGAAAATACAGCCGGATCACAAGGATGCTGAATTTAACAAAGCTTTGATTGAAAAAGAGCTGGAGAAACAGCAGCAGCAAAAGGAACAAGAACAACAAGAACAAGAACAAGAACAAGAACAAGAACAAGAACAACAACAAGAACAACAAGAACAACAAGAACAACAAGAACAACAAGAACAACAAGA
>CAZDXJ010000010.1:39300-50308 GCA_964509475.1 uncultured Methylococcaceae bacterium
GAACAACAAGAACAACAAGGACAACAAGAACAACAAGGACAACAAGGACAACAAGAACAACAAGAACAACAAGGACAACAAGAACAACAAGGACAACAAGGACAACAAGGACAACAAGGACAAAATAATTCCGATCCGAAAAATACAGGGCAGCCGGAAAATTCTCAGGTTCACGAATCTTCCCCGGCGGATGCAGCTCAAACCGAACAGGAAAATGCGATGGGCGGCGAGCCGCAAGCGGACAGGGAAGCCGAACCACAAATATCCGGTAAACCCGAGGATGAGACGCAGCAGGCCAATGAGCAGTGGTTAAAACGGATACCGGATGATCCTGCGGGTCTGTTAAGAAGAAAATTCGCTTATCAATATCAACAACGTCAACGAACACCACAAGATTCGCAAACACCCTGGTAATGTGATGTATAAAAAACATTTAGACAAACCTGGCCGCGAAACCGATATACTTTTCTGTCGCAGTCAGGCCGGTGAAAACAAGGTTAATTCAGACGCCTGGCAAGCAAGGGTTTGTTTTTACCGGCGAATTTTGCTTTTATTGATCTTGGTTTGGTTTGCAGATCCGATAGGGGCGGCTGCGATAAAATTACATGTGAACCGTGATCCGGTATCGGTTAATGAATCGCTGCAACTGGTTTTTGAATCGGCGCAACAACCCGATCAGGAGCCGGATTTCAGCCCGGTGGCCAGGGACTTCGATATTTTGTCTGAGCAGCGCAGCAGTAATGTGTCCATGCTAAATGGCACGGTCAGCAAACAATATACCTGGACATTGACGGTGATGCCCAAACACGCGGGGGTGTTGACCGTTCCGGCCATCCGTTTTGGAAGCGAGCAAAGCCCGGCCCGGGACATTAGCGTGCAACCCGCACAAGCGAGCCGTTCAGCACCGGCCGGACAAGCCTTGCTTCTGACTGTGGAGGCGCAGCCGGAGGATCCTTATGTGCAGCAGCAAGTGATTTATACGGTCAAGTTGTATCACCGGGTGGGTATTGTACAAGCCAGTTTGACCGAACCGGAAGCCGATAATGCAGTGATTGAGAAATTGGCTGAAGATAAAAATTATCACAGCCGCTTGAACGGTTTTGATTACACCGTCACCGAGCGCAAGTATGCCATTTTTCCGCAACAAAGCGGTACGTTGCAAATTGCCCCTCTCAATCTGACCGCCCGGCTGGTTCAAGGCGGCCAGGGTCGATCACGGTTTAACGGATTTTTTGGAACCCAGGCAACCTACACCCGCCGTATTCAGTCCAAGTCAATCCGCTTGCAGGTAAAATCGGTGCCGGATGCTTTCAAGGGTAAATACTGGCTGCCGGCCCGTCAGATTGAGCTTCAGGAACAATGGTCGGGCGATGTGAGCCGAATGCGGGTGGGTGAACCTTTGACCCGAACCCTCACCTTAATTGCAAAAGGTACAACCGTCAGTCAGCTGCCGGCAATAAACACCCGTGCAAGCGATCAGCAAACGGCATTGAAAAGCTATCCCGACCAGCCGGTGTTAAAAGAGCTAAAGGAGAGCAGTGGTATTGTTGCCCAGCGTGAGCAGAAGATTGCCTTTATTGCTACCAAGGCAGGAGTCTACCGGTTGCCGGCAATTGAGATTCCCTGGTGGAATACCCAAACCCAACAAAGGGAAATTGTCAGGCTTGCTGGCAAAACACTAACGGTTTTAGCGCCTTCCAGCAAGCCTGAGTCGGTAACACCAGCGCCGCCGGATTCTGAACAAATGAAAACTGCGGCGGCTTCGGCTGTATTCGATTCATCGGCAAGCTGGATGTGGGTTGCGGTATTTTTGGGTTGTGGCTGGTTACTGACCGTGCTTTACTTTTTGAGTCGGCGAGGCGTTGCCAAATCTGCTGATAAGAGGCCTGAGCGAAATCGAGGCAGTGATATGAGCCAACTGAAACAAGCGTGCAAAAATAATGACGCTTTGGCGGCCAAAAACAGTCTGCTCATTTGGGGGCGGCAGCAATTCGGTGTGTCCAGCCTTGCTGCGCTTGCAAGCTATTGTGATAAAACCCTGGCTGAACAGATCCGGGTGCTCAACCGCTGCCTTTATGCCCCCGGCGCTGGGCAATGGAATAGCGGTAAGGCGCTCTGGCAGGCCTTCAGGCACAAGCGCGGCCCGGGATCCCAACAAAGAGAGCATGATAGCGACGTGTTGCAGCCGTTATATAAATCCTGATGCCAAACAGACACAGCCATTAAGTAATTTGTTTTGTTGAATTTAGCCAGGACTTACGCACTATAAATAACTTATTGCTTTACAAGAACAAAAATCACAAAGAGGTTTTATAAAAACCCGGTTTTTCAAGTTCTGATCGACCCTTGAAGCTGTCATTCTGCACATCGCAAATTTCGCTCCTCTTTGCAAGAATTGTCTGGGTTCTTCCCGATTTCGTGGGCTAAACCCTATATTTGGCACTCGTTTGGGTGTAGGGGCGTATTGCAATACGCCCCTACGCTGAACAAGTAGTGGTTACCCCACAAAAAATCGGGAAGAGCCATTGTTTTAAACACCCCGTCCATATTTTGTTTGAAGGATAGTTTGTTTCATTTTGTCAATGCGTAACCCCTATTAGCGATGGAGAGGTAGGTGCGGATTTATCCGCACGCTGCGAATTTGTTGCGCCGACATTTAACTCGCATTATGGCCGTGATACCAAACAGACTCTACTCAGGCGGCTTTTGACGATATTTGTAAGTGTGCAGAGCAAAAAAGCATGACTCAGGATAATTCCCTGGATCCGCCGGCATCGGCTGGATCGCCTTCGTAAGGTGTCGCGTAACTGCATTCTTTTTGTGGGCAAACTTTTTCGGTGCCGCGCCTTTTGGTGGTTTTCAGAATGAGTATCGGCCATTGACATTGCGGACAACTTTTCTTGATTGGGGCGTTCCATAACGCGTAATTACATTTAGGGTATTGTGAGCAGGAATAGAAAATTTTGCCATAACGGGATTTGCGTTTGAGAATATTGCCATCATGACATTTTGGGCATTCGACACCGGTATCCAGAGGTTTTTCCAATGGTTCGATATGTTTGCATTTTGGGTAGGCGCTGCAACCGATGAATTTCCCGTAACGGCCGGTTTTGAGTACCAGGGGTGAATCACATTTGGGGCAACTTCTGCCTTCCAGGATTTCCGGCTTGCAGCTTTGTTCAGGAGCGTCATCCAGATTGCGGGTGTAGGAACAGTCTGGATAATGGGTACAGCCGATGAAACGGCCGTTACGGCCCAAACGTATGGATAACTGGCCGCCACATTCCGGACATTTTTCGTCAATAGCCTCCTGAGTGACATCCTTGCGTTGTACACTGGCCTCTTTTTCATGGATTAAGGCGTTGAAGGGTTTCCAGAACGCATACATCAATGGAATCCATTCTTTTTCGCCGCGTGATACCGCATCCAGTTCATTTTCCAGGTTCGCGGTAAACCCGTAATCGACATATTGAGTGAAATGTTCGGTCAGGAATTTATTGACAATACGACCAACGTCGGTTGGGTGAAAACGTTTTTTTTCCAGGGTGACATAACCCCGGTTTTGTAAAGTGGAAATAATGGAGGCATAGGTTGATGGCCGGCCTATGCCGTATTCTTCCAGTGATTTGACCAGGCTGGCTTCACTATAGCGTGGTGGCGGTTCGGTGAAATGTTGTCCGGCAATGATATCCTGCAGAGGTACCGGCTGACCTTCCGTCAAAACGGGTAAAAAGCTTTCCTGATCATCGCTCTCTTTGCCGTCATCCTTGCCTTCCAGATAGACACTCATGAAGCCGGGTTTGGCAATCGTCGAACCGGTTGCGCGGAACAGGTTTTGTTCATTGCCACAACTTAAATCCACGGCCACGGTGTTGATGGTGGCATGAATCATTTGACAGGCGATGGTCCGTTTCCATATCAGCCCATAAAGTTTATATTGTTCAATGCTCAGGCAATGTTTTAATTCAGCCGGTAAACGTGATGCCGATGTCGGCCGTATGGCCTCGTGCGCTTCCTGAGCGTTTTTTGATTTTGTCTTGTAGATGCGGGGCTGTTTGGGCAGGTTTTCAGCGCCGTATTTGTTTTCGATCAGATCACGTATCCCGGTGATGGCTTCCGCCGCCAAATTAACCGAATCGGTTCGCATATAGCTGATCAAACCGACCGTTTCACCACCGATATCGATACCTTCGTAGAGCTGTTGCGCCACCATCATCGTGCGTTTGGTGGTGAAACCCAGTTTACGCGCAGCTTCCTGTTGCAGGGTTGAGGTGATAAATGGTGGTGCTGGATTACGTCGGCGCTGCTTTTTCTCAACCTTGTTGACAATAAGTTTGCCTTCAGCCCGATGCAATAAATCCTGCTTGACCTGGGTGGCCTGCTGTTCGTTGTTTATGCTGAACAGGTTTAATTTTTCCCCGGCGTAGTAACTTAATTTGGCTTTGAAAGGTTTGTCATCGGCATTCAGCAGGGCATCGATGCTCCAATATTCACGAGGCTTGAACGCTTCAATTTCCTGTTCACGTTCGACAATCATGCGCAGTGCCGGACTTTGCACGCGGCCGGCAGACAGTCCCCTGCGGATTTTTTTCCACAGTAAGGGTGACAGATTAAAACCGACCAGATAATCCAGCGCCCGGCGTGCCTGTTGCGCATTAATCAGGTTGGTGGATAACTCGGTCGGGTTGTTTATGGCGTTGGTTACTGACTTTTTGGTGATCTCATGGAAAACGACACGATGTATCGGTTTATCCTTGAGCAGTTTTTTGGCTTTCAGAAGTTCCAGCAAATGCCAGGAAATCGCTTCGCCTTCACGATCCGGGTCTGTTGCCAAATACAGCGCATCGGCTTGTTTTGCCGCTTTGGCAATGGCTTGTACATGACGTTGATTGCGCTCTATAAGCTGATATTTCATCGCAAAATCATGTTCTGGATCAACTGCGCCTTCCTTAGGTATCAGGTCGCGGACATGGCCGAACGAAGCCAATACGTGAAAGTCCTTGCCGAGATATTTTTCAATGGTTTTTGCCTTGGCTGGAGATTCTACGATAACTAAATTATTACTCATTGAAGTTATTTGCAATCGGTTGACAGTTTGTTAGGCATCAGTGTAAATAAGCCGGGACATTATCATAAATAATATCTTCCATTCTGGAAAAAGCGGTTTCATCATCCGGTTGACTTAATAAAACCATCAATACAATCCATTTTAATTTTTCCAATGAGATTTCTTCGTTTTCCAGAGCCATAACCCGATCAATGACGATTTCACGGCTGTCCGCGATTAAAATACCGGTTCGTTCGAGAAAAATCAGAAAATTCCGGCACTCCAGGTTTAATTTATTGGTTTCTTCGGCGGAAAAGATACGAAATGCGGAAGAAACAATCGGTTCCAGTTCGCGTCGTGATCCGAGTGACTCCAGCCATTCAAAGGCTTTACTGACTTCTATGGACTCGAATCCGGCTTCAAGTAATTCAGTTCGAATAGCGTCACTATCCGGGAGCATTTCAACTTCGTTATCCAGATAATTCTCGAAAAGATAGAGCAGTACTTCAAAAATGTTTTCTTTCATAATTTTGTTATTTGTAAGTTGCCTGGCCAGACGTTATTTAATGCGCATATAGCCGCCCCCGGGGGTGGCTATTATATGGCCTTCCAGTTCGAGCATCAGCAACATTGAAGAAATAACTTCAACGGATTGACCGCTTTCATTGACCAATGTATCAACCGATGTGGGGCTGTACAGGATAAGATTCAATAGTTTTTGTTGCTCCAGGTCAAGTGTTGATTGCGTCAGCGGCTTTTGTTTTTCGTCAGGTTGTTGATTGTATTGATCTAATTCTTCAAGAATATCCTGGGTTGTTTCAACAAGTTTGGCGCCTTCCCGTATCAGGGTGTTGCAACCACGTGCCAGTGGGTTATGAATGGAACCCGGTATGGCGAAGACTTCCCGGCCTTGTTCCAATGCCAGCCGGGCTGTTATCAGGGAGCCGCTTTGCCGGGCCGCTTCGACAACCAGCAAACCGATACTCAAACCACTGATAATACGGTTGCGCCTTGGAAAATGGTTGGCCTTGGCTGCGGTTCCGGGTGGGAACTCGGAAATAAGCAAACCTTGGCTGACAATTTCCATGGCCAATGCTTTGTTGCGTGCCGGGTAAACCCGATCCAGACCGGTGCCGGCAACGGCAATGGTTTTACCGGCCGCTTTTAATGCCCCCCGGTGACTGGCAGCGTCAATTCCCAGGGCCAATCCACTGGTAATGGTAAAACCTTTTCCGGCTAGATTACTGGCAAAGTCTTCAGCGGTTTGCAAACCCAGGCGGGAAGGATTGCGACTGCCTACAATAGCGATTTGCGGCGTATCCAGAAGTTCCGCATTACCCCTGTAAAACAGGATCGGCGGTGGGTCGGGGATTTGTTTCAGAAGGGCCGGGTAGTCGCGGTCATTGAGACACATCATTTCATTGCCGTTTTGTTGCAGCCAGCGTAAATCCTTGTCAACTGCATTCCAGTCGGGTTTCAACAGGCCGTTGATCACACGCTCCTGTAACCCCAAGGCTAACAATTGTTGCCTGGAAAGGGAAAAAAGTTGTCGGGGCATGTATTGTTCGAGAATTTTCAAACAAGTCCGGTTACCCAGGCCCGGAGTATGTAACAAGGCCAGCCAGAATTTGTTTTCCTCGGCTTGGGATGAAGTGTTTTTTTGCATGTCGGGATAAGGTTGTATTGGATGTGGAGCAAACAGCCGGTAAATATACCGGGCTACAGTCAATGGACAATGCTGGCTATGTTACGGGTGTTTATGGGCTGAACCTGTAGGCGCGGCTTTATGCGGCCCAATACGGTTTTATCAAATGCAGCGAGTGCTTGCTGATTTTCTATGTAAACATTCAAGGGGTTGTGACTTTATCCAGGAGATGGATAGCGCCCACGGCATTCATGACCAGGGCATAGCTGATGCGTTCAAAAGTGCGGAAAACCATCAAGGTTCCGGCGTATTCATCCGGTAATTTGACCGATGCGCTTTTATTGCGCGAGGCAAAAGGATCAGAAACAATCGCCCGGTTTTGGTAAATATCCAGCACATGACCGCTGCGCAGACCATCAGCATTCCCTTTGTTGAGTACTACAAGATCGTATTGTCCGATTTCATAAACGCCTTCCAGAACGCTGATGATACGACCGGTTATTTTTTCTTTCGGCGGTTTGGGGAAATAATTCAGAGCCACTTCGCCTTCCCGAACCGAAAGCAAACGGTCGCCCCGGCGTATTTCGCGATCAGATTCAGTAATCAACAAAGTGGCCGGATCGCCGGTCTTTTGCAGTGTCGCCGTTGCAATGTATTGCGCTTCATACCCCAGGATTTCCTTGCTGAATGGATCAGTATAGGTCTTGCCCTTGCGAAATACCGTATAAACAAGGTTTTGTGGCTCCATAATGGCGCGTGCGTAAATTCTGTCGCCGGCGCCGGCAACAAGATGTTCACCTGCCATCTGGACGATGTAAGGTGCATTGCGCAATTCATTTTTACCGACCACCCGGGGTGTAGTCAGAAAGGGGGCAATGGATTCGACAGGAATGAGTTTGATGGCCTCTTCAATCGGGGTTTCCCGAATATGGGGTTGAAAAAGTTTTTGCTCGTGTTCAGCCGCTATTTCTGATGATGCCTGTCCCTGTTTTTGGATTGATGGAAAAGGTGTGCGTGACAGTCGGGGTTTGCCATTGACCAACGAAAAATAGATGACATCACCGGGATATATCAGATTGGGGTTTTTGAGCTGTTTGTTTTCCTGCCAGACCTTTGGCCATTGTGCCGGGTTATGCAGGAATTTTCCGGCAATGCCCCACAAGGTATCCCCTTTTACCACAGTGTATTGATCCGGATGTTCCGGTTTTACCTTGATTGTTTCTGCCCAACCGCTCATGCTGAACAGCAAGGGAACCAATAGACCGAAAAGTGTTCGAAAAACCATAAATAAATAAATCCTGTTGTTAGAATCCGGAGCGTTGTTATTTAAACATTAATCAATTATGATGCCATAGATTCAAGGCCGAATAAATGTTGCATTCAAAGTTTAGAAGAATTCAGATAGAATGCCAGTATACAGATTTTATGGGAGCATTTTGTGAGCGTTTTAAATATTCTTGAATTTCCTGATCCAAGGTTGAGAACGAAAGCGGCACCGGTCGATAGCGTCGATGACGGAATCCGTCAAATTGCCGATGACATGCTGGAAACGATGTATACGGCAAAAGGCGTGGGCTTGGCGGCAACCCAGGTCAATGTGCATAAACGTATTATTGTCATTGATGTCAGCGAAGAAAAAAATACACCGTTGTTTTTGATCAATCCGGAAATTCTCGATCAGGAAGGTGCTGAGGAATCCGAGGAAGGCTGCTTGTCGGTACCGGGTTTTTTTGAAAATGTGCGGCGTGCGCAAAAAGTCACGTTACAAGCCCTGAATCGGGACGGAGAGCGGTTTGAACTGGATGCGGAAGGTTTTTTGGCGGTTTGTATACAGCATGAAATGGATCATCTGGAAGGCAAATTGTTTGTCGATTATCTGACACCTTTAAAAAGACAGCGCATCAAAAAGAAACTGGAAAAACTGCATCGAATCGAACGCAATAACAGAAAATCCGCACAAAGAGCGGGTTGAACTACGCCTGTTTCCAATCCTCTTGTTTTTTTATCGATGAAAATTATTTTTGCCGGAACGCCGGAGTTCGCGCGGCCTGCGCTACAGACGCTTATTGACTCGGAACATGAGATCGCCGCTGTTTATACGCAGCCGGACAGACCCTTTGGGCGTGGGCGAAAGCTGAAAGCGAGTCCAGTCAAGGCACTGGCTGTGCAGGCCGGTTTGCCGGTTTTGCAACCGGAAACCTTTAGAGATGATGCGCAATTACAACGGCTGGCCGGGTTTGCTGCCGATTTGATGGTTGTGGTCGCTTATGGCCTGATTCTGCCGCAAGCCGTTTTGGATATACCGCGTTTGGGATGTGTCAATGTACACGCTTCCTTGTTGCCGCGTTGGCGCGGTGCAGCCCCCATTCAACGCGCCATTATGGCCGGTGATGAAAAAACCGGCATTACCATTATGAAGATGGCCTTGCAACTGGATGCCGGCGATATTCTGCACCAGGAGGAGTGCCGGATTGGCGAGAGCGAAACCGCCACTCAGTTACATGACCGGTTGGCGGTTTTAGGTGCCATGGAGCTGGACAAAGTGCTGTCAGCTTATACAACAGGTTTTGTGCAGGGCGTGGCCCAGGACGAAAGCCAGGTGACTTATGCGAACAAGCTGGAAAAAGCCGAAGCGGTTCTGGACTGGAACAGCCCCGCCATTGAACTGGCGAGAAAAGTCCGCGGTTTGAATGCCTGGCCGGTTGCCCAAACCCGATATTGTGGAAAAGCCTTGAGAATCTGGCAAGCTGAAGCGGTAGCCGAGCAACACGCCCAGCAACCCGGCAGGGTACGGGTCAATGCAAACAAACGAATGGATGTGGCAACCGGTGACGGTTATTTACGCCTGTTGGAAGTACAACTGCCTGGCGGCAAAAGGCTGCCGGTACAGGCTTTTTTAAACGCTCACGATGTCGAGGGTCTCATCCTGGATTAGCCTTTTTTCGGGGATTGCTTGCCGATAAGGTTTCATTATACAGTGATGCAATCAGATCCGATTGGTAAACCATGCCAATCAAATGGTGTTCCGTGTCAATTATCGGAATTTGCCGGTGTCCCTGCATGGACATCAATGGAATCAGTTCGACAATATGCGCATTTCCGGGAAGCACTATCACCGGGCTGGCCATAATCAAGCCGATGAATTCGGGTTTGCTGGCGGTTAATTTTGCCGTGCGGCGTATAAAGTCGAGGAATTTTTGCTGCAGGGTTTCATAACTACTCAAATCAATGAATTTGAAAAAATCGTGCTGGGTAACAATGCCAATTATCCGGTGGCTGTTGTCTACAACGGGCAGGGCTTTTAAGCGTTGACGCTGCATCAATTTCCAGGCCTCTTCGACTTCGGTGGCAAATTCCACAGTGGGAATATCTTTTTCCATGATATCGGCGCAACATATCCGGCCCCGGATGCGTTCAAACGTATTCATTTCCGCCAGTGTCAATAATTTTTTCAGGTCAGTCTGCGACATATCGACGAAAACATCCATATTTTGTAAAGCCCGTTCCATATCCTGTCGGGATATGCCGATTTTATAAGCGGATGCCTCTGGAGTAACAGAATTTTCAGGGTTTCCGTTAGTCAGGGCACTGGGGTAATCGCGCTTCATGACCCAGCGATTGATGATAATGGCAAGTATTAACAGGCAGAGGATATTGATGCCTACAGGTACCCATACAAAAGTGTAATTGGGCGGAGTCAATGTGTTTGTACTGAGCACCGGTGTCAGGGCGGTTGCCGCAGCGGGTGGGTGCAGACAGCGCAGTGCGAGCATGACAAGCACCGCGCCACCTACCGCCGCGGCGGCAGCCGAAGCGGTTTCTTCGATATGCAGCGAGCAGCTTATACCGACCCATGCCGAACATATCTGCCCACCGACGATAGGCCAAGGCTGGGCCAAAGGGCTGCCGGGGATGAAAAATAAAATAATGGCGGATGCTCCCATCGACGCCACTAACATCGGGTAGTGCGGTTCAGGAAAAAATATCCGGGTGACCAGGGTAATAAAAAAAATCGATGCAAAGCAGGCAATGGCTGACAGGATTTTGTATTTAAAACTCAGGTTGACCGGATCAGCAATAAAATAACGCAATCGGTTAAGAATGTTCTGGCAAATTCCGAACCGGAACCGTCTGCTTTTGTTCATAAATATTTCCATTGGTGTTTTAGCGTATTCGGTTCTTTTATAAATAATATTGACAAACATTAACAAACGAGTTCATATATATAATATGAAAGTAAGCGAATACGCAAAGAAAAATTGGGTCTATGAAGATTTGCATGGGTAATATATTCTAACCGATCGAATATCATATTT
>CAZDXJ010000011.1:0-47120 GCA_964509475.1 uncultured Methylococcaceae bacterium
ACTATATCATGGTCTGGAGAGATACAAGGTCGGGTTAGCGCAGTGTAAGCCAACACATGTCATAGAATTGTTGGGTTACGGCTATCGCCGAACCCAACCGGCCCGGCTTGCCCTGCACCCTGTTTTTTAGGTATCGAGTTGTGAAAACCTTTGCTGTAAACAGGGTGCCGGGCTTGTTCACCCTGCGGCAGGCCCGATCAAGCGTAGCGGATCGGGCGGTGGCCTGGTGTTTTGCTGGAAAAATTCCTTTTCAAAAACCAAACTCGTGTACTATTATCGTCTGAACAAGATTTTATATGAGCTTTGGAGCCTATGGATCAAAACCAATTATTAATCGATCGTTTTGGTCGGCGAGTCGATTATTTGCGAATATCAATTACTGATCGCTGTGATTTTCGTTGTATCTACTGTATGTCGGAAGATATGACGTTTTTGCCACGTGCGCAAATATTGACCCTGGAAGAAATTTATGCTCTGGCCAAAACCTTTACTGAGTTAGGTGTACACAAAATCCGGGTGACAGGCGGTGAACCCTTGGTTCGTAAAGGGGCATTGAAATTACTGGCGAAAATGGCGAAATTGCCGGGTTTGCATGAATTGGTTTTGACCACCAATGGTTCGACACTGAATAAAACGGCGACCGCTTTACAGGCAGCCGGTGTGAAAAGGTTGAATATCAGCCTGGATACCCTGGATGCCGGCAAATTCCGTAAAATAACCCGGGTTGGCCATTTGCCTGACGTACTTTCCGGAATTGAAACTGCCAAAAAAGCGGGTTTTGAGCGCATAAAAATCAATGCGGTGATTCTGAAACACCGTAATCATGATGAGGTGGCCGATTTGGTGCGGTTTGCAATCGCCCGGGAGATTGACATCAGCTTTATCGAGGAAATGCCTTTGGGATATGTCGGCCAACATGACCGGGCGGAGGCTTATTATTCCAGCGATCAAATTCGCGAAGACTTGGAAAAAGTTTTTTCCTTGTTGCCGAGTACTGAAAAAACCGGCGGACCCAGTTATTATTTTCGTATTGGTGGCACACAAACGCGGGTGGGTTTCATTTCACCGCACAGCCATAATTTTTGCAGTCAATGTAACCGGGTGCGCCTGACTGCGGAAGGGCGTTTGCTATTATGTCTGGGCAATGAACATTCGGTGGACTTGAAGCATGTATTACGCGCTTATCCAGGTGATATTGAGCGTTTGAAAAAAACCCTTGTTCATGCCATGTCGATCAAGCCGGAAAAACACCAGTTCAATTTGCATGAACAGCCTGTTATTTTACGGCATATGAATACCACCGGAGGCTGAATGCGGTTTTGTTTGCTGGCATTGTTTCTTATGCTGTCCAACGCTTGTTCGGTAACTGAAAAAACCCATATTGCAGCCCGCGATCTTTGGCAGAAAATACAAGACAGACAAGCACCGTTGATCATCGATGTGCGCTCACAGTCTGAATATGAGCGCGGACATGTGCCGGGCGCGATACATATTCCATTCTGGGCATCTTTTAGCACACAAAAACTAAAATCTTATCCGGCCGATGAACCGCTGGTGCTTTATTGTGCGCATGGGCCACGCGCGGGTATTGCAAAAATGGCTTTTATATTGTCCGGTTTTGACAATATACGTTATCTTCAAGGCCATATGAGTGCCTGGTATGAGGCGCATCTGCCGGTTGAATCCCTGAAGCAATAATTGAAACAGGATATCGTAGCGTTATGAAACGTTTTTTTTTATTGTTGCTAAAGCTTTGGAAACAGCAATTTGTGTTTTATTTGACGGCGGCCTTGCTAGGTGCTTTAGCCGGAATTTTTATTTTCTATCCCATCAACGATTTTGTTTATTTTCATGATCATGGCGTTGATGAACCCCTTGTCAGCCGTTATCTGTTGTCCCAGCTTGAATTATCGTTGCAAGGCAAAACTCCTGAAAAAACCTTGTTTTTTGCCGAAGTGGGTATGGTTTTGGGCATTCTGGTCGCCTGGGGTTATGGTTTTTTGCATAGAAAGCTGCAACGCATCGAGCAATTGAGTGAAGAGCTGGATCGGGATATTCAAACGATTATTCAGCAGGGCGAGGGACCTTTACTGGAATTTAAATCCTCGTATCGCTGGGATATCGAGCAATCCCGGATCAACAAAACCCTGGAGACCGTGATTTTAAAAACCCTGGCCGGATTTATGAACAGCCGTAACGGTGGTACATTGTTAATTGGGGTTGCCGATGATGGCCTTGTCCTGGGGTTGGAAAAAGATTTTCAGTCCCTGCACAGAAAGGATCAGGATGGTTTCGAGCAAGCGATTATGGGTGCTGTGTCAAAGAATCTGGGCGCCGATCTTTGTCAATATGTACAAACCTTGTTTCATGTGCTGGATGGCAAGGAGATCTGCCGGTTGATTATCCATCCCTCGCCCCGGCCGGTTTTTTTCAAACAGGGTAATGAACCCAAATTTTTTCTGCGTACTGGCGGCGGTACACGTGATTTGAATATTCAGGAAGCAGTGGAATTTATAACGACACGCTGGCCTTGATCAAGCCAACATGAATAACAATCTTTCAATATGAAAGGGTTCGCACCTGTATTGTTCGTGTTTGTATGTTTAGCATTGGCTGCTTGCGTAAGTAACAGCAAAGGTTATAAAAACAAACAGGATGTTGAATATCAGTTGTTGAACATGGCTCCGGGAGAACTTGCAGCGGTCTGGGGTTCTCCCCGCTACATCGATCCAATAGAGGGTGGATGGGAAAAATGGCATTATCTTGATCAGCCCGATAATTTGTCTGGAGGAAGGTGCGAGGTTGATTTATTTATAAAAACGAACCGGATTCGCAAGGCCATTGTGCTTTCGGAAGGAAAAAACAGCTTGCTGTTTCCATTGGAATCCTGCCGCAATTTATTGAATGCTTTACCGGCGTTGCCGCAGGAGCCTTAAATTCAACAACCTGGCTTGCGCATAAAAAATTCTAAAAAAGCACTTGAATTTAAAAAAAACACCCTTAATTTAGTAGTGAGTAAAGGTAAAAACCAGTAATTTAGAAAGGTTTTTATTGACAAGATTAACTGTTTATCTGGAGGTGTTATCATGGCTATTACTCGTTATGAACCATGGGGTATTTTGAATCAGTTGCAAAAGGAACTGGAAAGGGCTTATGAGGGTAATACCCAGGAAGGCTCAATCGCTACGGCGGAATGGGCGCCTGCTGTCGATATCAAGGAAGAACGTGATCGGTTTGTGATTCATGCCGATATACCGGGCGTCAAACCGGAAGACATTGATGTCAGCATGGAAAATGGCGTTATCACGATTAAAGGTGAGAAGAAAACTGAAGCCACGACGGACAAGGAAGGTTACAAACGTGTGGAAAGAACGTTTGGTTCGTTTTATCGGCGTTTCAGTTTGCCGGATACGGCTGATTCCGATGCGATAACGGCGAAATCCGCACATGGGGTTCTGGAAATCACCATTCCCAAGCGGGAATCTGTCAAACCCAAAAAAATTACCGTTGATGCAGCCGAGTAAGCAAGGTTATCGCCCCCATGCCCATTTGGGCATGGGGGCGATATGATTTGTTTTCTACGGGGTCTTTTGCATCATTGTTTTATGCTTGGCCATCATTTTTTGCATGTGTTCCTGCATTAATTGAATTTGCTTGTCTTTTAGCGCTTGTTTCTTCTCAGGTTCTTGTTCGGCCAATATCTGGTTGGACAAGTCGTGCATTTTCAGCATATGGACTTGCATTTTACGCAAATGCTGGAGTTTTCTCTCCTCAGACATCATCCCATCCATCATCGGCATTCCGGTATTGGCACTGCCGCCATGATGTTGTTTGTGTGTGGACTCATCCACTGCATAAGCTGCGGAATAGGTTGATAAGAGCAGGGTTATGAATAAAAACAGTTTATAACAATATTGCATAGGGTTGACCTCTATTTGTCACGGGTAATTCCGATTTTATCATAGCAATGCAAATTACCTTCTTTTAAATCAGGCAATTTTAGCAATTATGAGGATCACAAAATTTCGGGTATCTTCTCACCCCCTCTGAAAAGCAGGTGTAGGTTGTTGATTTATCAGGCTTGCATAACTTAGGATGTTATGCAGAACTACATGGATGTATTCACGTGTCCTGATAAATCAATGACCTACGCCAGCTACAACACAACCGGGTGAGTAGTTACAATTTCGGGTAAAAAAAATTCGCTTACCAGCATATGCCGGTGTTGTATCGCATAAACTGTTCTTCTACCCCAAATGGGTTGGGTTATGCTGATTTTTTCCAGGAGTTCCCGTGTCCAGAGCATCGGTTCGATTTTTGTAATATGCATTTCCATGCGCTGTAACTTGGGATAGGAAAACAAAACCTCACCCAGAGGCCGATTGCCAAGGTTGGATAGTAATCGCTGAGCTCCTTGCAGGGTATTGACTGGTATAACCGTTCTGGCTAGAAGCAAGGGAGTCGTCTCGCTGGATAATAAAACTTCCCGAATCAGTGCATATTGATTATGCGGCAATGCCAGTAATTGTTGTTCGCCGGTAAACGCTTTTTTCCATTGGTGATATAAAACATTCACGTTAACCGAACCAAAATGGGAACGCAAACGTTGGGTAAGTGAATGGGGTTCGTAAATCCAGGATTGTGCGGATATGGGTATGTGATGATGCGTGCCGGGACGGTTGATTTTCCAATGGGGTTCCGCAGACAATAAAAAACTTTTTGCTGACAAATTTAAGACTACCTGTAATTTTTCAATAGTGTAACCAAAATTGGTTCTGTAATGTGACTTTCGGGTTGTCAGTGCCGTCTGTACTTTTATATTTCCCGTACTTCAGCACGGGAAATAAAGTCATCAATCTTCGGATTCGGTTTTTGTTTCCGTCACTCTGTCAGGTGATTGATCCGAAGCATCAACTATCGGAGATTCCGATTGTGGTTTGTTGTTATCATTTCTGTTTCTGGATCTTCTGCGATTGGGACTTCTCCGAGGATAATTCCTGGTACCCGGTTTGGAAGATTTTTTGTTGTCCGGTTGTGTGGACTTTTGGGATTCGGATTCATTGTTTTGTTTGGATTCAGCGTTCTGTGTTTGATTTGTTTTTTTGTTGGCTGGACGCCGGTTACTTCTTCCTGAACCGCGAGGTTTGCGTGCAGACCGTCCGGTGGTTTTAGCGCCACGTTCATTTTTTTCGCGTTTGTCGGTTTCGCATTGCTTTTTTTTGCCGGCCTCTTCTTTGTCGCCGCTGGAATCCTTACCGACCAATTTATGCCAAAAACGCTTGATGAGCCCTGTTGAGTTCTGTTTGCGTTGCATCGGCGCGGGAGACTCCGGTAAAAACTCCTTGACGGCTGCCTGTTCGATTTTCGGCGCTGTATGCTGGGCAAATTCGGGAATAGGGATGTCTTCTTCCTTGATTTGTAGATAACTGGGTTTTTCCTCGCTGGTTTCGGTTGCCTTTAAACGTTCGATATCATAGGCCGGTGTTTCCAGGTGTTTACTTGGCAAAATGACAATACCCAGTTGCAGGCGTTTTTCGATTTGGTCGATGACACTGCGTTTTTCATTGAGCAGGAAGGTCGCGCATTCAATTGGCAGATACGCGATAACTTTTTCTGTGCCTTTTTTCATCGCTTCTTCTTCGATGACCCGTAATACTGCCAGGGCAACCGATTCAACATTACGGATAGAACCCTGGCCCTTGCAGCGGGGGCAGGGAAGTTGGGTTGCATCGCCGAGTGAAGGGCGTAAACGTTGCCGGGACATTTCCATAAGGCCAAAGCGGGAAATGCGGCTGGTTTGTACACGCGCCCGATCCAGTTTCAATGCTTCACGGATACGGTTTTCCACGGCGCGTTGATTGCGGTTGGCCATCATGTCAATAAAATCAATGACAAACAAGCCGCCTAAATCGCGTAGTCTTAATTGACGGGCAATTTCATCGGCGGCTTCAAGGTTGGTGGTCAATGCCGTTTCTTCAATATCGCTGCCTTTGGTTGATCGGGCTGAGTTGATATCAATCGAGGTTAATGCTTCAGTGTGATCGATAACGATGGAGCCACCCGAGGGCAGGGACACTTCTCTAGCGTAAGCGACTTCAATTTGGGATTCGATCTGATAGCGGCTGAATAAAGGGACTTTGTCTTGATAAAATTTTGCCTTGGACAAAAAATGCGGCATGACCTGTTTCAGGAAATTTTGCACCAATTTGAACGAGGATTCCTTGTCGATCAGAATTTCATCGATGTTACCCCGTAAATGATCCCTCAATGCCCTGATGATGATATTGCTTTCTTGGAAGATCAGAAAAGGTGCGCGTTGTTCGTGGGCGGTGCGCTCTATCGCTTCCCAAAGTTGCAATAAATAGTTTAAATCCCATTGCAGTTCTTCGGTACTTTTACCACAAGCCGCAGTGCGTACAATCAAGCCCATTGACTCGGGAATTTCCAATGCCGCCAGGGCCTCGCGCAATTCATTACGAGTGTCGCCCTCGATACGGCGGGAAATACCACCAGCTTTTGGATTGTTGGGCATTAATACCAGATAAGTACCGGCCAGGCTGATAAAGGTGGTCAGTGCGGCGCCTTTGTTGCCGCGTTCCTCTTTTTCAATCTGTACTACGATTTCCTGTCCTTCTTTAATCAGATCTTTTATTGGGACAGACGCAGGCTCTTCATTGGCTTGCAGGTTCTGAAAATCCCTGGGGTTGATTTCCTTGAATGGCAGAAAACCATGTCTTTCAGCGCCATAATTGACAAAAGCGGCTTCCAGACTGGGTTCCACGCGAGTGATGATGCCTTTGTAAATATTTGATTTTTTCTGTTCTTTAGAAGGTAATTCGATGTCAAAATCATATAATGTTTGGCCGTCTACCAAAGCGACACGCAACTCTTCTTGTTGCGTGGCATTGATAAGCATTCTTTTCATTAAGTTATCCTTTATGGTTTATCCTGCCCCTTTTTAGTTAGAATCTAGAAAATAGACCGGGTATAGAAATCAGTCACTTGTTTTTTAAAAGTGCGCTATTGGCATATGCTGTTTCTATACATTATTTTGATCGCAAGTGTGCAATGATTCAGCGATGTTATGATGCACTGTAGTTTGTGTTTGTTGGAACCGGGAGTAAGCAACAATCCTTGCAAAACTGTGACTTGGATTTATTGTTAAAAGCTCAATATAAGCCGTTGAAATTGGATTATCAGGTGAAAAAAATATTTTTCATTAACCCTCAAGCCTGTTTTCATCTATTCAGTTAAAGAAAAAGTGTTGTTCCGAAAATGCTCCAAGTCCATGTATGGTCTAGTTTAGGTAAATTCTGTTTTTCAAACAGGAATTACGCCGCTCATTACATTATGGGTTGAGCGGTAAAACCCTGAAATTCTATTATTTATTGTCTAATCAAACAAAGCTTCCGCAATGACATTTTATTTTTACAACTGCGTAATATAGCAATGTTCTTGCCCTACATCAATTTGTATCTGTGCTTAATTTTAATTTTTGTTGTTTCGGCTTGAAATAAAACACTGGTATTATTGTCTGATGAATGAACCGACACAAAGCGATGCACAGAAAGTGCAATGGGTTGAAATAACCGAAGATAACACCGGTCAGAGGCTGGATAATTTCTTGTTGGCGTATCTGAAAGGCGTACCGAAAAGCCGTATTTACCGCATTGTCCGTAAAGGTGAAGTGCGTGTCAACAAGGGCCGCAAGGCGGTTCAATATCGTTTGCATACAGGTGACCTGGTTCGGATTCCACCACTTCGGGTTGCGCAAAAAGAGATACAACAAGCACCATCTGTTTTTCTGAACACCTGGTTGCAACAAAATATTCTGTTTGAAGATGAATATCTGTTGGTTATCAATAAGCCTGCCGGTTTCGCCGTGCATGGTGGCAGTGGCATCAAGTCGGGTATTATAGAATCTTTGCGGCAAATGCGTGCGGATGCGCATTTCCTGGAATTGGTACACCGGCTGGATCGGGATACCTCGGGTTGTCTGATAATTGCCAAGAAACGCAGCAGCCTGCGTATCCTGCATGAGTTGTTTCGTGGCGATGGTATTCGAAAAACCTATTTGGCTTTATTAAGTGGTCGATGGCAAAGAAAAAAGTTACAGGTTGATGTGCCTTTGCAAAAAAATGTCCGCCAGGGGGGAGAACGCATGGTTATTGTTGACCCGGCGGGTAAACCGGCGCAAACTTTTTTCCTGCGCCGGCAAAGGCTTGCGCGAGTCACATGGGTGGAAGCGGTGCCTAAAACCGGGCGCACCCACCAGATTCGGGTACATGCGGCCTGGTTAGGGCATCCAATTATTGGTGATCCGCGTTATGGCGATGTTCAAAGCAACCGTTTGTTTCGGGAAAAGAACTTTAAACGCATGTTTTTGCATGCGGCAAAACTGGAATTCAAGCATCCCGTTTCAGGACGCGGATTATCGGTATCGGCACCATTACCGGATGAATTTGAAAGACTGTTATCAAATGAAAAATAAATTCGAACTGCTCGTTTTTGATTGGGATGGCACCTTGATCAATTCGATTGACTGGATTGTGCAGTGTATTCAACAGGCGGCGGCAGATTGCCAATGCCGGGTTCCCAGTGTTATCGAATCGAAAAATCAGATCGGTTTGAGTCTTCAGGCGGCGATGGAAAATTTATTTCCAGAGGCTGATGAAATCAAACTCAAACAATTGATGCGTGTTTACAGTGATATATACGGGTCATGGCAAATCGGGCAAAAAGATTTGTTCGATGGTGTGTATGAAACACTTGCGATCCTGCGTGACAGGGGGTATCAATTGGCTGTTGCAACCGGGAAGTCCAGAACCGGTCTGGAGCATGCACTCAATGCCACCGGAATGGCGGGTTTATTCACCAGCACACGTTGTGCCGATGAAACGGCATCGAAACCGAATCCATTGATGTTACAGGAAATTATGCAGCACGTTGGCATGAGTCCTGAACGTACCCTGATGATAGGTGACTCGGTTCATGATTTGCAAATGTCCGGTAATGCAGGCGTGGCCTGTATCGCAGTCAGTTGTGGTGTGAACGATAAAGCAACCTTGAAGCAATACAAACCACTGCATTGCTTGCAAAATACCCATGAAATATTGAATTTATGTTAAAAGAGGAAACAATGACCGAGAATCAAATGGAAAATCTTGCGGCCACAGCAGATCAAAAAGACAATGCCTGGGAACGCGAAGTTTTGGAAAAACTGGCCCTTGCCGCCGTGACCGAACAGCGCAGAGTCCGGCGCTGGGGTATTTTTTTCAAGTCGTTGATGTTTTTATATCTGTTCATATTACTGGGGGTAGCCCTTTACCCAAAGCTTGAATCGGAAATATCCGGTTCGGAAGAAGGGCATACCGCCATACTCGAAATCAAGGGCATGATCTCGGAGGATTCAGAATCCAGTGCCGACAGTATCATTGAAGGATTACGCGAGGCGGTGAAGAATGAATCGACCAAGGGAATTATTTTGCATTTAAATTCACCAGGTGGTACGCCGGTACAAGCGGCTTATGTCTATGAGGCCATTCGGGAAACCAAGAAAAAACATCCGGATTTGCCGATTTACGCTGTGGTTTCAGATATTTGTGCATCAGGCTGTTATTATATTGGCGCCGCTGCCGATAAAATTTATGTCAGTCCGGCCAGTATTGTAGGCTCTATTGGTGTGCTTATGGATGGTTTTGGTTTTGTTGGAACCCTGCAAAAATTTGGTGTGGAACGGCGTTTATTGACCGCTGGTGCCCATAAAGCCATGCTGGATCCATTTTCTCCGGTCAATGCCGCTGAAAACCAACATATGCAGAAATTATTGGATCAGGTGCATAAACAATTTATCAGCGCTGTGCGGGAAGGGCGCGGTGACAGGTTGCGGGAAACCGATGATATGTTTTCCGGCCTGGTCTGGACCGGTGAAGAAAGCATAAAACTGGGTTTGGCCGATGCCGTTGGCAATGATGATTATGTCGCTGAAAAAGTTATCGGCTATAAAAAGATCGTCAATTTCACACCTCAGCAGCATTTTCTGGATCAGTTGACGGGTAAGCTCGGTACGGTTTTTGAACATCTGATAAGCAGTTCAATTCGGGACTGGTCGATGCGTTGATGGGAGTATTCAGTTCATATTCATATTGAATGGGTTAGATTTAAGAGCCGTGCCATCCGAAGTGAAAAACAAAAGCGTAAAGCCGATGAAAAAAATAATGTTGGTAATTTTGGTATTGGGCAATGCCGCCTATGCCGGAGAAAAGCTATGGTTGGCGGCAATCAGTGTTGATGAAGCGGCCAGGAAAGTCCGTAGCGGTCAACAAAGACGTGTTTTAAGCGCAAAAACACAAGTCATCGATGGCAAAAAAGTGCATATTGTCAAATCACTGACGCCTGATGGCCGGATTCAGTACCACAAATTCGATGCACAAACGGGTTTGTTGCTGGACAGCCCCGGTGTGAAACAACGATAAGTATGCGTATTTTGATTGTTGAGGATGAACCTGTATTGTGCGGGCAAATCCAGGATTACTTCACGGCCAAAGGCTTTGTTGCCGATATCGCTCATAATGGTGTGGATGGCTTGTATATGGGCAAGGAATATCCGCTGGATGCAGCGATTGTTGATTTGGGTTTACCGGATTTTTCCGGCCTGGAACTGATCAAAAAATTGCGTGCCCAGGAAATCAATTTTCCGATTCTCATCTTGACGGCAAGAAGCCGCTGGCAGGAAAAAGTACAAGGCCTGGAAGCGGGCGCCGATGATTATCTGGTCAAACCCTTTCATTATGAAGAGCTTGCCGCACGCTTGAACGCCTTGCTTCGCCGTTACGCAGGGCGTGCGCATCCGGTTTTAAAGCAAGGTGAAATTCATTTGGATACCGTTTCCCAGGAGGTTCGGGTCGATGGCAAAAAGATTGATTTAACAGCTTATGAATACAAGATATTGGAATATTTGATGCTGCACAAAGGCGAAGTCGTGTCCAAATCCGTTTTGACCGAACATGTCTATGACGAAGACGATGATCGCGATAGTAACGTTATCGAAGTGTTTATTGGCCGGTTAAGAAAAAAACTGGATGCGGATGGCGCGTTGAAACCTATAGAAACCTTGCGTGGGCGGGGTTACCGGATTTCTGATTAGTACAGAATCTGATGTTTAATCGGCGGCAACTCATTGGAAAATGGATACTGTGCTGAATGAACACAAATTCATTAAGTTTTCGTCTGTTATTGTCCAGTGGATTGGTGTTGGCGGCTTTTTTTATTTTGGTTGCCTGGGTTTTGGAAAAGGGATTTCAAAAAAGTACCGAACAGGCACTCAAGGAAAAACTGCAAATTCACATTTACTCATTGCTTTCCGCCGCTGAATTAAGCTCACGTGGACATTTAAAAATGCCGGAAGATTTGCATGAGCCGCGTTTTGCCAGTCCCGGGTCGGGTTTGTATGCTTATATTACTCAAGCCAATCAACAGCTTGTATGGCGTTCACGGTCGGCATTGGGTTTTGATTTGGCGCCGGTCACAAAATATACGCCTGGAAAATTTGATTTTTATCGGGATGATTCAGGATGGTATAAATTGCATTATGCGGTGATATGGGAATATGAACCCGTTGTCGAGCGTGTGTATATATTTACTGTGGCTGAAGACGCGCATGCTGTTGCGGCGCAGGTATCTGAATTCAAAAAAACCTTGCGTGCCTGGCTATTTGGCATCAGTTTGGTGTCTTTATTAACCCAATTTATGGTTTTACGCTGGAGCTTGAAGCCCTTACGTACCATCGGCAAGGATTTAACCGCTATCGAACAAGGCCGGAAAATCCGCTTGCAAGGACATTATGCTGAGGAATTGCAAGGTCTGGCAGGTAATCTTAATGCCTTGATCAACCATGAACGCTCCCACTCGGAACGCTATCGAAATACTCTGGCCAATCTGGCGCACAGTCTCAAAACGCCTTTGACGGTATTACGCAGTTGTGTGAAATCTTTGGATATACCGGAGGATGTGCGTGTAACCTTGCAGGCACAGGTTTCCAGCATGAATACAATGGTCGAATATCAATTGCAACGGGCGGCGGCAAAAGGCAAACAACAATTGACCGGACAGGTTGACGTGACCGAAGTTACCGGCAAAATTATTGCCGCTTTGGACAAGGTGTATGCCGATAAACAGGTGCGGGTGTTGTGTCTTGTGAACGAACCTTGCCGGGTTTATTATTCGGCTGGAGATATTTACGAAATTGCCGGAAATTTACTGGATAATGCTTATAAATGGTGTAAAGGTCAGGTTAGTATGGATATCCAGTTACGCAGCGAAGATGAACACTCCCTGGTTTTGCAAATTGAAGACGATGGTCCGGGGATTTATGAACATCAGCTTGATAAAATCCTTAAACGGGGTGTTCGCGCCGATGAAAATATTGATGGCCATGGTATTGGTATGGCGGTAGTGCATGAATTGGTTGAGGTTTTGGGTGGCAAACTGTATGGCGGAAAAAGTGAGACTTTAGGTGGCATGATGTGGCGGGTGTATTTGCCATAAAGGCCTTGATGATGCAAATAACGGCAGAAAAACTTTATCGTGCCGATCAGGTGCGGGAACTGGATAGACTGGCCATCGCCGGTGGTATTTCCGGCTACGAATTAATGAATCGGGCCGGGCAGGCCGCTTTTCGTTTAATTCGGGAACGTTATCCGGAAAGCCGGAATATCGTTGTGTATTGTGGTCGCGGAAATAATGCCGGCGATGCTTATATTGTTGCCCGGCTTGCTTTGCAAGCGGGTTTGCCGGTGCGGGTGTTTGCGGTGGCATCACCTGAAAAATTAAGCGGTGATGCGGCAACAGCCTGCCAAAGTTTTATTCATGCCGGTGGCAAAATTGCACTTTACCGTTCGGAAATCATACAAACTGCCGAAGCATTAATTGTTGATGGTTTGTTGGGTACCGGCCTGAACCGGGAAGTATCCGGTATCTATGCCGAGGCGATTTTACAAATCAATCGTTCCGTAAAACCGGTTGTGGCGCTGGATATTCCTTCAGGCCTGCATGCCGATACCGGAAAAGCCATGGGTTGTACCGTACGGGCGGCATCGACAATCACGTTCATTGGCCGCAAACAAGGGCTTTATACCGGGGATGCGGCGGAATATTGCGGGACGGTGATCTTTTCCGGCTTGGACGTTCCAGAGGCCGTTTATCAAACGTTTGAGCCAGCATCCCGTTTGCTGCAAGCCGCACGAATGCCAAAACGGCATCGTTGCGCCCATAAAGGTGATAACGGTCATGTATTGATCGTTGGCGGCGATACCGGTTTTAGTGGTGCGGCACGCATGGCGGCGGAAGCTGCAGCGCGGGTTGGCGCCGGTCTGGTCAGTGTTGCGACCCGCCGCAGCCATGCCGGTATTTTGAATATGGGTTGCCCTGAATTGATGTGTCATGCTGTGGAACGAGCCGATGAATTGCAGGTTTTGTTGGAAAAAGCCAATGTTGTGGTCTTGGGTCCGGGCCTGGGACAGACGGACTGGGCGATTGAATTGTTCAATACGGTTTTGTCCTGTACAAAACCTTTGCTTCTGGACGCCGATGCCTTGAATTTATTAGCCTGCCGTTACCAGCGCAACAGGCGCTGGCTGTTGACGCCACATCCGGGTGAAGCGGCAAGATTACTGGGCCAATCGGTGGCAGAAGTACAACGGGATCGTTTTGTATCGGTTTCCCGGTTGCAAGAGAAATATCGGGGTACTATCGTGTTAAAAGGATCGGGAACCCTGATCCATGATGGTCAGACTGTCCATGTTTCGTCAACCGGTAATCCGGGTATGGCTTCGGGGGGATTTGGTGACGTGTTATCCGGTGTCATTGCCGGTTTGATAGCACAGGGCGTGCAACCTGAAGCGGCGGCATACGCGGGCGTTTACTGGCATGGCAAGGCCGCCGATCAACTTGCCGAACAAGGGGAACGCGGTTTGCTGGCCAGTGATTTAATGCCTTGTTTAAGAGCGTTGGTCAACACGGCATGAAATTCCGGCTGGCTTCGGTACAGGCAACGGAAGCCCTGGGTGTACAGTTATTTCGGCAGCTGCCACGACCGGCTCTGGTATTTTTGCAGGGCCATCTGGGCGCCGGAAAAACGACCCTGGTGCGTGGTTTTCTGCGGGCGGCCGGTTATCGGGGAAGCGTTAAAAGCCCGACTTACAATCTGGTGGAAGAGTATTGTATCGAAGGGCGCTATTATTACCATTTTGATTTGTATCGTTTGACTGATCCGGAAGAACTGGAATGGCTGGGAATACGGGATTATTTGACCCAAGCTGCGATCAGCTTTGTTGAATGGCCGGAAATGGGGCAGGGCTTTCTTCCTGAAGCCGATGTAACGATTCAGTTAAACAGCCGGGATGATGGACGTGTCGCAAGCCTGCAAAGCACGATGGGCGATTTTAATTTCATCATGTAAAAACAATAGCCTAGTGCTATACTTTAAACAAGTACATTATGTATGGGTTATCGTTATGCGCAAATACCGACTGATATTTTTTATCGCTAGTTTACAATATTTCGCTCTGCCGGTTCATGCCGGGCAAAATCAGGTGGAAACCTGGCGGTTTTGGACAGCGCCGGATCATACCCGGGTTGTTTTTGATGTTACCGACAGACCGGAATATCAGCTTATGGTTTTGGAAAATCCACACCGCCTGGTTGTCGATTTCAAAAATGCCAATTTACGGCAGACCTTGCCGCTACCGCCTAAAAACCATAAACTGTTTACCGGGATTCGTTCATCACTTCATGACTCCGGGGGGTTACGGGTGGTTATCGATCTGAAAAATGCGGTCAAAGCGAAAAGTTTTACATTAAAACCGAACAAGAATTACGGTCACCGTCTGGTCATCGATTTGGTTGCAAAAAAGACAACCGAAGTGCTTAAGCCGCAAACTATCACCAAATCTGTCAATAATGATTACCAGGATTTTGTGGTCGCTATCGATGCAGGACATGGTGGTGAGGATCCGGGAGCGCGCGGTTTTCGGGGAACACGGGAAAAGGATGTTGTCCTGGCCATTGCCAGAAAACTGCGCAGGCTTGTTGCCGGGCATCCCGGCATGCGGCCGGTTATGGTGCGTGATGGCGATTATTATGTGGGTTTGCGTAACCGCATGGCTATCGCTCGCAAGGTGAGGGCGGATTTGTTTATTTCGATCCATGCGGACGCTTTTAAAAACAGTCGGGTTCAGGGCGCTTCCGTCTATACATTATCTCGCCGGGGCGCTTCCAGTGAAGCGGCACGTTGGTTGGCAAATCATGAAAATGCGGCGGACTTGGTTGGGGGCGTCAGCCTGGATGATAAAGACGATGTATTGGCTTCGGTATTGCTCGATCTATCGCAAACAGCAACCCAGGACGCCAGCCTGGAATTAGCCAAAGAGGTATTGAGTAATTTTACAAATATCGGTAAATTACATAAACGGAGCGTGCAAAAGGCGGGGTTTCTGGTATTGAAATCCCCGGATATTCCATCCATCCTTGTTGAAACCGCTTATATTTCCAATCCGACGGAAGAACAAAAATTACGTAGTGAAAGGCATCAGGAAAAGATAGCCCGAGCCATTTTCAAAGGTATTGCCGCTTATTATCACCACCATTTACCCGGCGGCGTATACAGGGCTTCAACCCGGCATGTTATTTCCCGGGGTGAAACCTTGTCCGGTATCGCAATGCAATATGGGGTCAGTATGAAACAACTCATGATGGTCAATGGCCTGTCCAGTGAACAAATACGTATTGGCCAAGTACTCTCGATACCCAGAAGTTGAACGCATTGTCTGTTCCAAAACGCATTCATAGTCTGCCTGCGCAACTTGTCAATCAAATAGCGGCTGGCGAAGTTGTGGAGCGTCCGGCTTCGGTGGTCAAGGAACTTGTTGAAAACAGTTTTGATGCCGGTGCCGACCGAATCCATGTCGATATTGAACAAGGCGGGGTTCGTTTAATTCGTATACGTGATAATGGTTGTGGCATTATCAAGGAAGATCTGGCATTGGCTTTGTCACATCATGCAACCAGTAAACTCCATTCGGTACAGGATTTGCAACATATAGCCAGTATGGGGTTTCGAGGTGAAGCGCTGCCCAGTATCAGCTCTGTCGCTCATTTGACCTTGATTGCCAGAACGGCACAAGCTGATTGCGCCTGGTTGGTACAAGCCGATGGTACGGAAAAAGACTTCCAGCCACAACCCGACCCACACCCACCCGGAACCACAGTTGTGGTTCGGGACTTGTTTTATAATATTCCGGCGCGGCGCAAATTTCTGAAAACCGAAAAAACCGAATTTTCGCATATTGAAAATTTATTGAAACGCATGGCCTTGAGCCGTTTTGATACCGGTTTTGTATTGACTCATAATCAACGTGAGATATTGAACTTAAAACCCGCGCTGACCTCAGCCGATAGGGAAAGACGGATTGCGGCGGTAATGGGTACGGAATTTATCGGTAATTCGGTGACTATCGAATTTTCCGCATCGGGTCTGACCTTAACGGGTTGGGTTGGCTTGCCAACATTTTCCCGTTCGCAGGCGGATAGGCAGTTTTTTTACGTCAATGGGCGTTTGGTTCGGGACAAACGGGTAAGCCACGCGGTGAAACAGGCTTATCAGGATGTACTGTATCATGGCCGGCAGCCGGTTTATATCCTGTATTTGAATTTGGATCCTTCAGCGGTGGATGTCAATGCACATCCAGCAAAACTGGAAGTACGTTTCCGAGACAGCCGGATGGTGCATGACTTTCTGTTTAAAGCATTGCATCGAGCTTTGGCTGATATCCGTCCACAAAGCAAACAGGTAACCGATCATGAGATACAGCAAGTGAGTACGGTTGATTTTACGGCACCGACTGACCGGCTTGTTGCTGAAAAGCAAAGTCTTGCTTCCAATCCACAACCGTATCGCCCCCGGCCAGCCCAGCAATCTTCGTTACCTTTGAGCGTTGACGAAGAAATCCAGGCTTACAGTCGGTTATACGTCCGTACAGAAACGGACTTATCGGATAGTGGCCAGGCGATAGCCCGGGGCTCGAGTCATCAGGCTATACCGCCATTAGGCTATGCAGTGGCGCATTTACATAATATTTATATTCTTTCCGAAACGGCAGATGGCGTTATTTTGGTCGATGCCCATGCGGCGCATGAACGGGTAAGCTATGAGCGATTGAAGCAGCAGTGGGAGAAAGGTACGATCCCGGCGCAATTGTTACTCTTGCCATTACGGATACAGGTCAGTTCCGCCGAAGCGGAGCTGGCCGAACAACAGCAAGCCTTTTTTGAAGACCTGGGGTTTGGTTTAAGCCGGGCGGGACCTGAAACCCTCATTATCCGATCAGTTCCGTCCTTATTGATTAAATCCGATAGCGAAACCCTGGTCAGAGATGTTTTGTCAGATATTATTGAATTAGGCATCAGTCAGCGTATACAGGAAAAAACCCATGAGGTTTTGTCCAGCATGGCTTGTCATGGATCGGTTCGGGCCAACCGGCGTCTTACCGTTCCCGAAATGAACAGTCTGTTAAGGGAAATGGAAAAAACCGAACGCAGTGGACAATGTAATCATGGCCGGCCTACCTGGGTAGCCTTGACAACCAGGGAACTTGACAAATTTTTCCTGCGCGGCCGGTAACGCCCCTATGTCAGCAAAACCGCCAGCGATTTTTTTAATGGGACCTACGGCTTCAGGGAAAAGCCGTCTGGCGGTACAGATTGCACAACAGATCGATGCAGAAATTATCAGCGTTGATTCCGCCCTGGTTTATCGGGGTATGGATATCGGTACGGCAAAACCGACAGTCCGGGAAAGAGGTGGTATCCAGCATCACCTTATTGATATTCTGGACCCATCGGAAGCCTTTTCCAGCGGACAATTCAGAAGCCAGGCCTTGCGGCTAATGCATGAAATTTCAAGGCGGGGTAGAATTCCACTGCTGACGGGAGGCACAATGCTTTATTTTAATGCGTTGTTGCATGGCTTGGCTGAACTTCCCGTAGCCAATGACACAATTCGTAAAAACCTGCATGAGCAAGCGTTGCGTCATGGCAACGCCTATTTGCATGACCGGCTCAAACAAGTCGATCCGGAAGCGGCAGTCCGTATTCACCCAA
This sequence comes from uncultured Methylococcaceae bacterium, assembly GCA_964509475.1. Classification (GTDB taxonomy): domain Bacteria; phylum Pseudomonadota; class Gammaproteobacteria; order Methylococcales; family Methylomonadaceae; genus CAZDXJ01. The sequence continues at coordinate 18,157 of CAZDXJ010000011.1, forward strand.
ATGATCCACAACGTGTGCAGCGGGCACTGGAAGTCTACGAATTATCCGGGATCCCCTTGAGTTTACTGCAGAAACAGGCACAATCCCGGCAATTGCCCTACCAGGCGATTAAACTGGTTATTGCCCCCGCAGACAGGGCCTTACTACATGAAAAAATTACCTTACGCTTTCATGCCATGCTTGAACAGGGTTTGCTTGAAGAAGTGCGCCGGCTTTATCAGCGGGGTGATTTGACTGAAAACAAGCCGGCAATCCGGGCCGTGGGTTATCGGCAGGTATGGTGTCATTTGCAAGGGCAATACGATTTCAATACCATGACCGAAAAGGCGATTGTAGCCACGCGGCAACTGGCAAAAAGGCAATTTACCTGGTTGCGCCGGGAAACCGATGCGTTGTGGTTTTATACAGAAAAAAACGATATTCCAGCCGATGTATTGCGGAAAATTGAAGTTGAAATAATTCAAACCGATGGGAGAAAAGATGAGTCAACGGCAAACGATAGCATTGATTGAAAATTATTATGCGGCATTTAATGCCGGCGATATGGATACTTTTTTTGAAGTCAAGGATAACAAAATCTGCCGTGTGACCAATTATTATAATTTGGAGGACTGGATTGCCCAGGTCAGTGAATAAGGCTGGACATCATGATCTGTCTTCGGACATATCACTCACTCTCAGAGAGTTCCAGCGTTCCGGTAACGCATCGGGTTCTGCCTTTGGTCGACCCGACCGTATCGCATTTGCTGAACGGAAATGGTAGTAGGAGCGTATTGCAATACGCCCCTACTAAATGGACGGGCTTCTATTTTTCAGCATTCACATTTCAATCGCAACGTATTCATTGCCATTGTCGATCGATATAAAGCTGGCAGGGCCGATACTGGGTCTTGTAAGACATTTTTGCACATTGTTCGATCCAGAACCCCAGATAAAGCCACTTGAGCCGGTGCTGCCTGGCCTGTTGTATTTGCCACAAAATGGCAAAAACACCAGGGCTGTAAGCGGAATAGTCTGGATCAAAAAAGGTGTAGACTGCGGAAAAGGCATTGTCGAGTTTGTCAACAATGGCCACAGCAATTAATTGTTCCTTTATCAGAAATTCGACAAACCAGGTATGACACCAATCGCTGCTCAGGAAATTGATGTATTGTTCCGGGGTTGATTCGGCCATACCGCTACCTTGGTGACGGCTATGTTGATATTTCAGATAGAGCTTATAATGGTCGTTGTCGAAAACAGCGGGCTTGATATGTGTAACTGTCGTTTGATGTTTTTTGATAACACGTTTTTGTTTTCTTGAAGGTTCGAATTGAGCAGCAGGCACCCGGACAGGGATGCAAGCTGAACAGGTTTTGCAACAAGGTGCGTAAACGTGATTGCCGCTACGGCGAAATCCCTTTTCCGCCAGATGGGTGTAGTATGTTGTGTCCAGTGTGAAATCGGGATGAACAAAGGCTGATCGGGCTATATTTCCGTCAATGTAGCTGCAAGGGTGTTCTGCGCTTAAATACAAGGGTATGGATATCATGGTGTTGTCCAGGCCTGTTTGGAGACCCTTTCAGGGCAATACCGGTCAAGCAGTTTCTGGAAATCGGTGCGTTGGATATTTTCAGCGCCCAGCCGAACCAAATGTTGGGTGTGAACCTGGCAATCAACCAAGCGGTATCCCCAGTCATTCAGACTGTGCATCAGTTTGACAAAGGCGACTTTTGAGGCATCGGTTTGTCTGTGAAACATGGATTCGCCAAAAAACACCTGGCCGATGGCAATGCCGTAAAGTCCGCCCACCAGTTTGTTTTCATGCCAGGTTTCCACTGAATGGGCGTAACCCAGATTGTGCATATGAATATAGGCTTGCCGCATGTCATTGGATAGCCAGGTACCGGTATCGGGTTTGCGTGCCTGGGCGCAAGCATGAATGACTTTGGAAAATGCCTGATCAAATGTCACTGTATAAAGATTTTTACGCAGCGTTTTGCGTAAACTTTTTGAGATATGGACACAGTGTGGAAAAATTATCAGGCGTGGGTCAGGAGACCACCAAAGTATGGGGTCGCCGGAACTGTACCAGGGAAAAATACCTCGCCGGTAAGCGTTGAGCAAACGTTTTGGGGAAAGGCAGCCACCCATCGCCAACAAGCCGTCTGGATCAGTCAAAGCCATCTCCAGCGGTGGAAATGGCTGTTCCGGAAGGTTTTCACTTAACACAGTCAGCATGAATCTGACAGAACAATGATCGGGTTCAGGCTGGTGGTGATCCGTGTGCTTCCAGATCATCCAGATATTTTTCCGCATCCAAGGCCGCCATGCAACCGGCTCCAGCCGAGGTAACGGCTTGCTTGTATACGGGGTCCATGACATCACCCGCAGCAAAAACACCAGCCACACTGGTTGCCGTGGCGTTACCAGAGCTTCCGCTGTTGACAACGATATAACCTTGTTCCATTTCCAGCTGTCCAGCAAAAATATCTGTATTCGGTGTATGGCCAATGGCGATAAATACACCGTGAACATCAATTTCCTTGGTACTGCCATCTTTAACGTTTTTAATCCGTATTCCGGTAACTCCCCTATCATCACCGAGAACTTCATCCAGGACATGATTCCATTCGATATTCACATTTCCCTGGGTGGCTTTTTCCATTAACTTGTTGGTCAATATTTTTTCCGAACGGAATTTGTCGCGCCGGTGTACAACCGTCACTTCGGAAGCAATGTTGGACAAATAAAGTGCTTCTTCGACAGCGGTGTTGCCGCCACCAATAACGGCCACAGGCTTGTTGCGATAAAAAAATCCATCGCAAGTCGCACACGCGGATACGCCCTTGCCCTGGTAAGCCTGCTCGGAGGGGAGACCCAGGTATTTGGCGGATGCACCGGTGGCAATAATTAAGGCATCACAACTGTAAGAACCACTGTCACCCGTTAATTTAAAGGGTCTGACCGATAAATCAACATCATGAATATGGTCAAAAATGATTTCGGTGTCAAAACGCTCGGCATGTTTTTGCATTCTCGACATTAGATCGGGACCTTGTACTCCTTCGTTGTCTCCCGGCCAGTTATCAACATCGGTTGTTGTGGTTAATTGACCGCCTTGCTGTAAGCCAGTTACCAGAACCGGCTCCAGGTTGGCTCTTGCGGCATAAACTGCCGCCGTGTAACCGGCTGGCCCTGAGCCGAGAATTAACAGACGGCAGTGTTTAATGTTGCTCATCAAAATCTCTCCTTTAGATGAAAGAAGCAAATAAATGGATTAATTATGACCGGTAACTCTGGTTTCGTAAAGTTTAACATAATGGTAATGACTCACCCCGAACAACAGGCAGGTGCAGGTTGTTGATTTATCAAGCGGCATCCATGCGTTCTGAGCAAGCAATGAGCTACACCGGCCAAAATACAACCAAGCGCCTGGACATACATAATGTAAAATAATCAATACATCATCTATAATTATGTTTTATCGTAACTATTCAGCGTACTGGCAAAAACTCCAGTAACGGCTCGGATTGCCCCCGTTTTGCGACAAATCAAGGCGGAAGGGCGCAGTTTACAGGGGTAAATGAGCACTTCCAACGCAGAGTTGGCGCAAAACGGGGGTAAGCTGAGTCGTTACGTTTTATCACAAATTGTTAGAGGCAGGTGTATTCAATGGCGGCAGTAATGGAAGAAAAAATATTTCGTGGTTTACGCGAAGTTGCGTTATTAGGTTTTTTGACGCTTGCAGTTTATTTGACCATTGCATTACTGACGTTCAGCAATGAAGATGCCGGTTGGACGCACAGTGGCACGGGTCAGGATATTCAAAATGCTTGTGGCATGGTCGGAGCCTGGATTGCGGATTTTTTACTGAGTCTGTTTGGACTGATGGCCTACATATTCCCGGCGCTTATTGTTTACTGGGGATGGTTGTTTTTCAGGCAAGGCACATTGATTAACAATAGCTGGTATGGAATTCTGCGTATCAGCGGTTTTTTCGCTACATTGATAACGGGAACAGCTTTACTGTATTTGCATGTATTGCGAACGCGTATTCCGCTGCCGGCAACCAGTGGTGGTATTTTGGGTGAGGAAACAGGCGATGCATTGGTTTTTTTGTTTGGAAATTCAGGTGCGACGCTGTTATTGCTGGCCGTTTTTTTTGCGGGTGTGACCTTGTTCGCCAATTTGTCCTGGGTCATGCTGATTGATCAGGTGGGTAAATATTCATTACTTGCCGGCCAGAAAATGTTTTGTATCTTTGCCAGACCTGTCACAGAGCCAACGAAGCAGGCAACATCTGAAGATTATGTTATGCCCCCCGCCGCTGAAATTTCCAGGGAAACGGAAAAACCCACGCCATCATCTGGCAAACGTAAGATGCTAAAAAGGGAAGCGGGCACCAAAAAACGGAATGTGCGTATTGAACCGGCTATCAAGCCTATTGAAAAAACTGAACGGGCGGCCAAGAAAAAATCAGGCACGGCAGAGCTGTTACCGCCTTTATCATTATTGGATGAGATAGGAAGCAATATTGATGGTTATTCCAGGGAAGCACTGGAAGAAATGTCCAGACTGGTTGAAGAAGTGTTGCAGGACTTTGGCGTTTCGGTTGAGGTTGTCGCAGTTCATCCAGGCCCTGTCGTTACCCGTTTTGAACTGCAACTGGCACCGGGTGTCAAGGTGAGCCGGGTCAGCGGATTGGCAAAGGATATAGCCAGAGCCTTGTCGGTGTTGAGTGTCCGGGTTGTTGAAGTCATTCCGGGAAAACCTTATATCGGTCTGGAAATACCGAACAAGGAGCGGGAGCTGGTTTCGTTAAAAGAGGTGTTGGCTTCAAAAAATTTCGCCCGCTCGAAATCCAATTTGAGCCTGGTGATGGGCAAGGATATCGCCGGTTTGCCGGTGGTTGCCGATTTGGCCAAAATGCCACATGTTCTGGTTGCCGGAACAACGGGTTCGGGTAAATCGGTTGCCATCAATACGATGATTCTCAGCATGCTGTACAAGTCTACGCCGGAACAAGTGCGTATGATTATGGTTGATCCGAAAATGCTGGAATTATCGGTTTATGAGGGGATACCGCATTTATTAACGCCGGTTGTTACCGATATGAAGGAAGCGGCCAATGCTTTACGCTGGAGCGTTGGGGAAATGGAACGGCGTTATAAACTCATGTCGAAAATGGGCGTGCGCAACCTCAAAGGATTCAATCAACTTATCCATGATGCGCAAAAAAAGGGCGAGGTCATTCGGGATCCATTGTTTGTTCTGGAAGAACCGTTGGCCGAGGGGGAAGAGTTTCCGGTATTGTCGCCGTTACCACAAATCGTGATCATCATTGATGAACTGGCGGATATGATGATGGTGGTCGGTAAAAAAGTAGAGGAACTGATTGCTCGTCTGGCGCAAAAAGCCCGTGCTGCCGGGATTCATTTGATTCTGGCGACGCAAAGGCCATCGGTGGATGTATTGACCGGTTTGATCAAGGCCAACGTTCCCACCCGAGTGTCCTTTCAGGTTTCTTCGCGTATCGATTCACGCACCATTTTGGATCAGAGTGGTGCTGAAGCCTTGCTGGGTAATGGTGATATGCTGTTTTTGCCATCGGGGACCAGTATTCCGATTCGTGCGCATGGCGCTTTTGTCGATGATCATGAAGTGCATAAAGTCGTTGAGTTTTTGAAGCAAACCGCGCCAGCGGATTATCTGGATGAAATCACCCAGGATAAAAGCGATAATGCCGATGGTTTCGGTTTCAGCGGTAACAAGAGCGGTGCGGAAAGCGATGCACTGTATGACGAGGCGGTGCAATTTGTGACCGAATCCAGGAAAGCTTCCATTTCCAGTGTGCAAAGGAAATTTCGTATTGGCTACAACCGGGCGGCGCGATTGATTGAGGATATGGAAAACGCGGGCGTTGTCAGTCCGCCGGAAAGTAATGGTTCCCGAGTGGTGCTGGCACAGCCGGCGCCGGCTGATTAGGCACGATGACGATGCAAGGCCCACACAATATGTTCCCTGAGCAGTTCCGAAGCACCGCTCAGGCGTTGTTTGAGTTCACGGATTATATCGGCAGAGCTTGGCGCGTTACCCAGGGCAACGGCAATATTTCGCGACCAACGTTCAAAGCCGATGCGCCGGATTGCAGAACCTTCGGTTTTTTTTAAAAATTCCGCCTCGCTCCAGGAAAACAAGTGTAATAACGAAGCCTTGTCCAGATTATGCCGAGGGCTGAAGTCAGCCGTTTCGGTCTGCCGGGCAAAACGGTTCCAGGGACACACAATCTGACAATCGTCACAGCCGTAAATGCGGTTGCCGATCAGAGGGCGTAAGGTTTCAGGGATAGCACCTGCCAGTTCGATGGTCAAATAGGAAATACAACGTTTGGCGTCAACATTGTAAGGAGCGACAATAGCGCCTGTTGGACAAATGTCCATACAGGCGGTGCATTGGCCGCAATGGTTGCTGGCCGGGGTGTCGATTTGCAAAGGCAGGTCGGTGTAGATTTCACCCAGAAAAAACCAGGAGCCGTGTTGCCGGTGAATGACAAGACTGTGTTTGCCTATCCAGCCCAGTCCGGCTTTTTCTGCCAGGTCGGTTTCCATAACCGGAGCGCTGTCCACGAAAACCCGATAACCAAACGATCCGATTTCGGCTTGCAGGCGATCGGCCAGTTTTTGCAAACGCTTGCGCAGCACTTTATGATAATCGCGTCCCAATGCATAACGGCTGATATAAGCGGCCTGTGGATTATCCAGGGTTTGCTGGATGTTTTGCCGGCTTTGGGTCAGATAATCCATGCGCACCGATATGACCCGGATTGTTCCGGGTTGTAAAAGCCCGGGCCGGCTGCGTTTCAGGCCGTGCCGCTGCATATAGTGCATCTGGCCATGAAAACTGTTATCCAGCCAGTTCTGCAAGCGTTTTTCAGCGTTCGGCAACCGGGTATCGGTGATACCCAGTTGCTGAAAACCCAGCTGTCTGGCCCAGTCTTTGAGTTTATTCTCGATCAAACCAGAGGATAGCGTTGCTTCATGTCATCATAGACCATACCGGAGATGGAACGGATGACATTGCTTCGGCTTCTTGCCCATTGGCCATAATTTCTGGCTCGACGTTGTTTTTCGATAATGCCAATAAAGGTATAAGGATAGGTGTTTTCGTCCCGGCCTACGGCTTCTACAATACCCATGTCACCGCATAAACGGGCCGTTGTTCCGGTTTTGTCATAAACCCGGGTAACCGGCGGAATATTGTTTACACCAACGCTGATGCGGTCAGAATTGCGTAAACTCATCAGCCGTTTCAGCTCATGGGCATAGGGCAGCGCATCGTGCCATAAGGCATACAGAAAGCGGCTGTAATCGCGTGCTGAGGCCCGGTTGCGATAGGTTCTGCCATTACGTGGGATATATTCACGAATCCGGGTATGCTGAAAAATACCCGGGGCATAGCGTTTGAGAATTTTTTCAACTTCCCGGGGGCGTTGCGATTTAGGTTTGTTACTTAAACGCTTGATAAAAAAATTGGTTGCCTGATTGTTACTGTAACGAATCATGGCTTCCATTTTTTTACGGATGCGGTAACTGTAAGGGTAATGCTTTTTGTCGTGCTTGTGTTTGTAAAAATAGGCCAGGGCAATGAAGGGTTTGATCATGCTGGCGCTTTGATAGGCGCTGTTTTCATTGATGGAAACCAGTTTTTGCCGGGTATTGAAATCGTAAACCGACCAGGCGGTTTTTTCATCGGCTGCGATAATGCCGCGCCGGCGCAGCATTTTGATATAGCCATTTATTTTTTGTTCAAGATGCTCGCGTTGGTATGCCGCTGCAGCGGTTTTTGGAGTCAAGGCTCCTGCACTCAATAGCGGTAAAGTCGCTAACAACATCATACAACGACGGCGTCCAAGATCGATATGAGTTGTTGTATTGTTTTTCATCGCTTTATGTAGAACTATAAATTCTCAAAGTACTGTGTTCAAGGAATGGTTTATTACTGACGTGCCTTTTCTTCACAGAGAAAACATGTCGCTCATTCATGAATTTACGGAATTATTCATTGTTTATATACTCTGCGCGGTCACGGATGCGGAAAATGAACCGGCCATCGGAGCCACTACCATTAAAGGATTTGGGTGCCGGTGCGGCTTGTTGTACTATGCGGATAAATCCAGCTTTTCTGCGAATGGCTGGATAAATCCGCACCTGCATCCATAAATCCATTCAACAAAAGGGCTTAAACTTAACGGCAATGGGTAAGGGCAAGCCCAGCTCTTCCGTGGAAGGGCCGGGCAAGCCGCCTGCCAACAGCGCCCAATTGCCCGATCATTTTCCGCCTTCATAACCGTATGGCGTGTAAAAACACTCTTGAACCCCAACAACAGCTATTTTCAAAATCACGCAACCGTGACCGCGTGAAGTATAACTATAATCATAGCAGTTTTGGCCTGTTTTTAAAGTAATAAACCCATTAATTCCCCCATTTTTATTGATTGACCCGGGCTTAAGTTCTGACGCCAATGAATTGTGTTTTTGGCAAATAACACGATAATTGTCGAGCCCATGTTAAAGCGGCCCATTTCTTCACCACGCTGTAAAACCGGTGCATTTTGTGAGTATTGAAATGTGCGGATTTTCGAGCCGTGTGGCGGTGTTATAACGCCCTGCCAAACCGTTTCGATACTGGCCACAAAAATGGCGCCAACCAGTACCAATGCCATAGGACCCGCTTCGGTATCAAATAATGCGACCACCCGTTCGTTGCGGGCAAACAGACCGGGTATGGCTTGCGTGGTCGCTGTGTTGACACTGAACAGGCGGCCCGGAATATAAATCATCTCCCGCAAACTGCCGGTCAATGGCATATGCAGCCGGTGGTAATCTTTGGGTGACAAGTAAATGGTGGCAAATTTTCCGTCCATGAAGGTCTGAGTGTGTTTTTCGCCGCCGCCCAACAAGGTTTGGGCGGAATAATGTTTTCCTTTTGCTTGTATGATTTGTCCATCCGCAATATCGCCAATTTGACTGACCCTGCCATCGGCGGGGCTGGCTATTGCGCCGAATGTATTGGTAATGGGTCGGCAGTGTGGTTTCAGTGCACGGGTAAAGAACTGGTTGAAACTGGTATAAGCATCAATATCCGGGTACAAGGCTTCATCCATGTTGACCTGATAATGGCGGATGATTTGCCGGATGAAAAAATTTTTCCAGATTTTGTTTTCACAATGCGTCAATTTGCCCATCAATCTGGAAAGCGGGTGGTGGGGCAGAAAATATTGTGGTAACGCAGTGACAGCTTGTTTGATATTCATTGATCGATTACGGCAGGGTAACAAGTTCAGGCGCTTGCCAGTTGTTGCGGCGATGCTCGGCAATCACCGTTGTATACAAGCCACCACGGACATTGAATTCGGCGCGGATACGCATGAAATTAGGGGAAGTGGCATTGACCAGATCATCGAGAATGGTATTGGTTACCGCTTCATGAAAGGCACCTTGTTCGCGAAATGACCCGATATAAAGTTTCAGAGCTTTTAATTCCACGCAAAGTTTATCGGGAACATATTCGAGATGAATTGTGGCAAAGTCCGGTTGACCGGTTTTAGGACATAGACAGGTAAATTCCGGGATCTCGATACGGATTGTATAATCCCGTTCAGGTTGTGGATTGGCAAAGGTTTCAAGTTCTTTACTGGCTTGGGTTGACATGGTTCTCTCAAAAGTTAGGTGACAATGATTGCAATACCGATAATAATAAGCGGTTATGTTGAGTGAATGGTTATAGACATTTTACCTGTAAATGAAGCTGGAAAAAATCAAACTTTCAGGTTTTAAATCATTTGTCGATCCAACTACGATTCCAATAACCGGTAATTTGATCGGTATTGTCGGGCCGAATGGTTGTGGCAAATCCAATATCATCGATGCCGTACGCTGGGTCATGGGCGAGAGTTCGGCGAAACATTTGCGCGGTGGCAATATGGCGGATGTCATATTTAATGGCTCAAGCACCCGCAAACCGGTTAGCACCGCATCGGTAGAACTGATTTTTGATAACAGCGATGGCCAGGTGGGGGGCGAGTTTGCCAAATACAGTACGCTGGCTATAAAACGTCAGGTGAGCCGGGATGGGCAATCGGTGTATATGCTGAATGGGGCGAGATGTCGACGCAAGGATATTACCGATCTGTTTTTGGGCACTGGCTTGGGCTCGAGGAGTTATGCAATTATTGAGCAAGGCACAATTTCCCGTATGGTGGAAGCAAAGCCGGAAGAGCTACGGGTACATATCGAGGAGGCTGCGGGTATTTCAAAATACAAGGAACGGCGGCATGAAACGGAAACACGCATGCGCCATACCCGGGAGAATCTGGAGCGTCTGGATGATTTGCGTGAGGAAGTTGAAAAACAACTGAAGCATCTGCAAAAACAAGCTCAGAAAGCCGAACAGTACAAGCAGTTGAAAAAACAGGAACGGCAATACAAAGTTCAGTTGTTGGCGATGCGCTGGCGCAGCTATCAACGTAAAGTACAAGCTTTGCAGGATAAATTACAAACAGCCGCTGAGGAGCATAATCGCTTGTTCGTTTTGGCAAGACAGATTGATCGTGAGGTCGAACAGAAAAGAGAACAACTCAAACAGCAACAGCAACAACTCAATACGGTTCAGGGTGATTTTTATACGCTTGTTTCTGAACTGAGTCGTTTGCAGCAAACCATTCAACATAACCGGCAGACTCAACAGGAAACCAGCCGGGAGATTGAACGTTTGCATAGCCAATGTGAGCATACGCTTGCCGAACTGGAATCTGAAGAGCAGCAATTATTGGAACTTCGCCAGCAGCAGCATGAAACCGAGACCCAATTATCGGTTGCAGAAGAGTTGGCCGATCAGGTTTTGCAGGTCGGCCAACAATTACAGGAGGAACGTCTTGCCTGGCAGCAACAATGGGAGCAGTTCAGAAATGATAATGCCCGTTTGAAGGAACAAACAGAAGTACAACGCAGTAAAATCGAACAATTGCAGGAACAACGCAAACAATTGTACAAACGCATGCAAAAGCTGGAACAGGAAAGCGAAATATTAGAAGGTAACGAATTACAAGACCAAATTGAAAGTCTTGATCAATCTTTGCAGATCATTGAAGAACAACGCAGCGAAGTGAATCATCAATTGCAGATGAGTTACCAGTTGATACGCGAACACCGGCAACAAATCAAACAGCACCATGATGATTTGCATGGCTTGCGTTCTGAATTGCATGCCGTGAATGGCAAGATTACTTCGCTGGAATTATTGCAGCAACATGCAATGGGCAAGGACAACAAAAAATTGAGTCAGTGGTTGCAATCATTCCAGTTAGCGGAAAAACAGCGGCTGGCGGAGTTTCTCGAGGTTGAAGCGGGTTGGGATACCGCGGTGGAAACGGTATTGGGGACTTATCTCGAGGCCATTTGTATCGAAGATGTAGGACAATTCATTGAACATTTGGACACCCTGTCCGATGAATCGGTAACCCTGTTTGAAGTCCGGCGGGAGCAAACGGAAACAGCCCGCAGTGAGCTGCCCCGGTTGCTTGATAAAATAACCAGCCAATGTAATTTGAACAGTTTATTGGCCGGTATTTATTGCGCGGAAGATGTCGCATCCGCTCAACGCCTGGCAATACATTTGCGCGATTATGAATCCATCATTACCCCGCAAGGCACCTGGATAGGGCCGAACTGGTTGAAAGTTATTCATGCCGACGATGGCAAGGCTGGCGTGTTGCAGAGGGAAAGGGAATTGCGGGTATTGAAAGGACAGCGTTTGCAGTTACAGGCGAAAATCGGTTTGCAAGAAGAACAATTGGAAAATACCGAAAGAATTTTAAAGGATGCCGAAATTCACAGAGAAACCTTGCAGCAACAGGATAAAGACCTTGGCCTGGAGCAATCACGGCAAGCTGCCGAGTTCAGTGCTCAATCGGCCCGGCTGGAGCAGCAACAGCGGCGCCTGGATCAGGTGCGTAATGAAATGGACGAGATTGTCCGGGAGCTTGCCGACAGTGCCGAAACGCTGACGCAGGCAACATTGTCGAAAGAACAGGCCGAACAAGCCTTACAGACACTTGAGCAAAAACATCAGGAATTGGAGGCCATCAATCAATCGTTGCTGGATCGGCAGCAACAGCTTGATCAGCAGGTCGATGAAACCCGGCAGCAAGTGCACAGCCTGCAATCTCATCGGGCTTCGTTGAGGGCGTCTGAGCAATTAACTGAAAAACAGTTAGCGCGTTTACAGCAACAATACCAACAATCGCAACAACGGCTCCAGGAATTGCAAGACAAGTTGCAAAAGAGTTCAACACCATTAGATGACGAGGTTCTCGAATTGCAGGAACTCAACTTGCAAAAACAACAATTGGAAGCTACCTTAAAACAGGCGCGGACAAATCTTGAACAGACTGAAACAGCAGTCACGGAATTGTCCGAGCAGCAGATCAAGGTACAACGGGATCTGGAAAAACAGAAAGAATTACTGGACAAAGTTCGTTTTGAACAGCAGGAAAACAAAGTACGGCAGCAGACTGTAACGGAACAACTTGATGAAATAGAGGCCGATGCGGAAAAGGTACTGCAAGATTTGCCTGAGCAGGCAAACGAATCGGTATGGAAAGATAAACTGGATACCTTGAGTTCACAACTGACACGATTGGGCACGATCAATCTGACCGCAATTGAAGAGTACAGAACGCAATCCGAACGCATGAATTTTCTGAACGAACAGCATGTGGACCTGGTCAATGCCTTGACGACGCTGGATCAAGCGATCAACAAAATCGACAAAGAAAGTAAACAGCGTTTTAAAGAAACATTTGATAAAATCAACAATGGCTTGCAAGTTAAATTTCCAAAACTGTTTGGTGGGGGACAGGCTTATCTGGAACTGACCGAACAGGATTTATTGGCAAGTGGGGTTAATATTATTGCCAGGCCACCGGGAAAAAGAAACGCTTCCATTCATTTGTTGTCTGGCGGCGAAAAGGCACTGACAGCCGTGGCTCTGGTGTTTTCGATTTTTGATCTGAACCCGGCACCTTTCTGCCTGCTGGATGAAGTGGATGCGCCATTGGATGATGCAAATGTCGGACGTTTTTCCAAAATGGTGGAAGAAATGTCGGAAACGGTGCAATTTTTATATATATCTCACAATAAAGTGACAATGGAGATTGCCAAGCAATTAGCCGGCGTTACAATGAAAGAACCCGGTGTATCGCGTATGGTCGCCGTTGATATAGAAGAGGCTGTAAATTTAGCAGAGAGCTGATGGATAAAGACTTACTTAGAATTGTTATTATCGCTACAGGCGCCGTTGTATTTTTACTGGTATTGCTCTGGGGAGTTTTACGGAGCCGTAAAAGTAAACAGGGAATGGGGTTTCGCAGTGGTAAAAATGCTCTGCATCACCGCATTGATGACTCACTTGTTGTCAATATGAATGAAGACGAGTTTGATATCGTACCCTTGGGTTCTGACACAAATAGAGAAAACCGATCCGCAGGCGATGATGAGACCTTGTTTGATATCAGTGATACATTGACCGGTTCCGATACGCTTAAAGCTGAAGATAACGGATCCATTCCACAAAATACGGAGAAGCACGCTGTTTCTAGCGCGGAAGCCAAACCGGAAATGCCGGATTTGATTCAATTCATTTTGTTGGCGGGCAATGAAAATGGTTTTAACGGTGTAGAACTGGTTAATGCCTTGAAGGGTGTCGGTTTGGTTTATGGCGATTTAAAAATATTTGAACGTCTCGATGATCAGAAACGGGTGAATTATGGTATAGCTAATCTGGTCAATCCGGGTACATTCCCGGAAACGGATCTGCATCTTTTTTCCTGTCCAGGCATCACTTTTTTCATGCAACCCAAAGTGTTGGATGACCCATTGGCTGTATTCAATGAATTGGTTGCGTTGATTTATTTATTATCACGCCAGTTAAACGGCGAAATACTGGATAGCCAAAGGCAGCCGTTGACCGATCAGACGATTGCTTCGCTCAGGAAAAGTTTGTCGGCCTAAGCCCTTTCGGTATCATAAAATTATTCTCTTGCGCCAATGTCTTAGGTGATTGATAACGCCTTTTGCATTGGTATATCTTACTGTCTTACAGATGTGGCTCCCTTATGTTAACGGCTTCTCAGCGGGAAATTTTGCAACAATCCGGTTTGCAGGATATTGTGTTGAGTGAAGATGAAATTTTTGCAATCAGCCAGTTATCGGATTGCAGTCAGCTTTCAGACACACATTTGGTGGCGTTTGTGCAAATTGCCAATGCTTTGTACCGCGCCGGCGAACCACTGATATCGGACACAAGTTATGATCAGATATTTCTGGCTGAATTGCGGCGGCGACAGCCTGCTCATCCATTCCTGCACAATGTGGAGCCGGAACCTGCGTTCGCTGGTAAAACGGTCAAATTACCGGTTCCGATGCTTTCCACCGACAAAGCCTATGATCGTGAAAGTATCGAAAAATGGTTACAGCGTATTGAAAAGGCCGCTGAAAATTTACAGCTGGATTTTGACGCCCTGACATTTCGGGTGACTCCGAAACTGGATGGTTATGCCGCTTATGATGACGGAAAAATGCTTTACACGCGGGGTGATGGCCGCAAGGGTAGTGATATCAGCCGCGTTTTTGCACGTGGTCTGAGCGTAGGGGGGAACGGCTTGAGAGGACAAGGGGCAGGAGAAATTGTTGTAAAACAAAGTTATTTCAATGAACATCTGGCTGAAGTTTTTGAAAACGCCAGGAATTTTCAGGCAAGCATTATCAAGGAAAAAGAGCTTAATGAATATGCCTTGGCTGCCATCGAAAACGGAGCCGCGGTTTTTTTTCCGTTTTCGCAATTGCCCGCCTGGACAGGAACAGCATCCGAGTTGATGGCGGATTTTGATAATATCGTAGCCGGGGTGCGCGATAAAGTCGATTATGATGTCGATGGCGTGGTTTTGGAAGCTGCCGACAGCCGGTTAAAACAGGCGATGGGGGCAACACGGCACCATCATCGCTGGCAGATTGCATTCAAAAATAATGTGGCGGCGGTGCAGGTCAGGGTTGTGCAGGTTATTGCCCAGACTTCACGTTCCGGGCGGGTCAATCCGGTTGTGGAACTGGAACCGGTGCGGTTGAGTGGAGCTCTGATCAGCCGGGCAACGGCACATCATTATGGCATGGTAAAAGAACTTGGCATTGGCCCTGGAACGCTGATCGAACTGACCCGCAGTGGTTTGGTTATCCCAAAGATTGAACGTGTTATCAAACCGACATTGGCGCAAATTCCGGAAAATTGTCCAAGCTGCGCAACCCCGTTGTTTTGCGACAGCGATTATTTATATTGTCCCAATAACACCCATTGTCCGGCGCAAATAGAACATACGATAGAACATTTTTTCAAAACCTTGGGCAATGTGGATGGTTTTGGCCACAAAACCGTTGAAAAATTACATCGTCAGGGTATTAAATCGGTCTTCGAGGTTTATCAACTGGATAAAAAAAACTTGCAAGAAATGGGTTTTGGCGATAAAACCGCACACAATCTGCTTGCCCAGTTGCAACGCAGCCGCAGTGAGGCAATTGAAGACTGGCGCTTTCTGGGCGCATTTGGTATACACCGGATGGGACTTGGAAATTGTGAGCGCTTGTTGCAACATTATCCATTAACGGAAATTTTTAATTTAACTGAAGAAGATATTATCCAGATTGAGGGTTTTGCTGAAAAAACGGCACAAGCCATTGTGGTTTGTCTAAAAAAGATTGAAGCTGAATTTAAACAGGTTTTGTCTCTGGGTTTTAATCTGATTATCACGCCATTATTGAGTGAGACATATAAAAATCAGGAACACAGCGCGATATTTGGTAAAACCGTAGTTTTTACCGGTACCATGAAGCGGGCCAAGCGCGAAGACATGAAAAAACAGGCGAAAGAAGCGGGCGCTAAAGTCGCCACCTCGGTAACAGGTAAAACGGATTTTCTGGTTGCCGGAGAAAAAACCGGAGCGGCCAAAATAAAGGCTGCCAAAGAAAAAGGCGTGACGGTACTCAGCGAAGATGAATATTTAGCTCTGTTGGATCAAAAACTTACATAAATATTTTAAAAAGAACCGGTCTTTTAGATAGATGAAAATTTGAGGGCAGAAAGAACTGTTGTTCTTTTTTCACTGCATTTTGTTTTGCTGTGTCACGTTGCGAGTGGGTGATAACGTTGTGGAAGATAGTCTGGCATCTGAATTATTAGTTTTACAAGGTCACCTGGACGGGCTGATCGATAGTACCCAACATAATATGCAGATATTGCACCGGTTCCAGGACTTTGAAAAAAAGTTAATGGATTTTAATCTATTAAAGGATGTTTTGGAATATATTTCCAATGACATGAAAATCCTTTTCGATTTGGATTTTATCAGTATCTGCCTGATTGATGAAAAAGGGGATTTGCAAAAATATCTGATCCAAGACGGTTTCCAAAACAATAAACAGGCACCGGTCCTTTATCTCAAGGACAGGGTATTATTACAGTCAACTTTCGGGTTTTCCATAAGACCCTATTTGGGAAATTACAAAAGTTCGAGTTGCGGTGGTTTTTTTACCAACCTGGAAAAGAAACCAAACAGTGTCATGATTATTCCACTGCATCGCAGAGGCAAGTTCCTGGGTTCAATCAATCTGGGGTATTTCAATCCCGACCGCTTTGTTGATGGAATGAAGACCAACCTGGTAGAACACCTGGCGGCTGTAACCAGTTTGAGTATTGAAAATTGCCTCCATTTTGAAATGATCCGGCGGATCAGTTTGATCGATGCGCTGTCGGGGTAAATAACAGGCTGCTTCTTGAACAACGTGTTGGTGGAGAAATTGACCGGACGCAGCGTAATGAGGAGCCATTATGTTGTTTTTCCTTGATTTGGATCATTTCAAGCGTATTAATGACAATTATGGCCATCAAACAGGGGATTATGTATTGGTTCGTTATGGCGGCGAAGAATTTATTGCGCTGTTATCCCGTATAAAGGAAGCGGGTGCGGTTGATATTGCTGAACGTATCCGAAAAAAATTAGTGCAACAGAATTGATTTATAACAAACAGAAATTGCGTTTGAGTATATCGATTGGGATATCTGTTTTTATTCCTGAAAAAGGTTATATGCAAAATTCCAATAAAATTGCCTTGCGCTTGATTCATTGTGCAGATACCGCACTTTATAAAGCAAAAGCCAGTGGACGTAATAAAATATCCGTGGTGGTAAAATCACTGATTGCTTAATTCATCAATAATATTCAGATACCGGCTTGCTTGTCAGTAACGGGTGTTGCTTTTACAGAAGCCGGTGTACAATAACCGGATCATGAATTATTGTAACTTCACCGGATACATTATTTTCTTGATTGTTGGCCCCACCTGATGCTGAGATTGTATTTCATTTGCACAAGAAAATGTAACCTATCCCCTTTATGTATAAAAAATATAAAATTAAACCAGGGTACAGGAATCCACCTGGAGTTGGTATTGATCAAGATGGCGTTAATTTCTCGGTATTCAGCCGGCATGCAACCTATGTAGAGTTATTGTTATTTGAAGATGCCGACAGTCCTGAACCTTTTCAGGTCATCCCGTTGGAAACAAAAAATCATCGCACCTTTTTTACCTGGCATGTGTTTATAGAAGCGTTGCCTGTGCAGACATGGTACGCATGGCGCATGGATGGTTCAAACAATGTCTGCGAGTCCGGCTTGCGCTTCGATCGGCAAAAGCTGCTGCTTGATCCCTGGGCGCGTGCGGTCAGTGATACATTATGGGACAGAGCGTTGGCATGCCGTGAGGAGGATAATTGCCAGGCATCGATGCGGGCCATGGTGGTGGCGGATGATTATGATTGGGAAGGGGATAAACCGCTTTGTCTGACCCATCAAAGCTGTATTATTTATGAAATGCACGTTGGAGGCTTTACTCGTCACCCGTCCGCCAATGTGAATCATCCGGGCACTTTTGCCGGATTGATCGAAAAAATCCCTTATTTGCAACAGCTGGGTATCACGCATGTGGAACTGCTGCCGATTATGGCCTTTGACGAACAGGATGTGCCCGAGGTGACGGCAAAACTGGGTTTGAAAAACTATTGGGGGTACAGTACACACAGTTTTTACAGTCCGCACCCGGGTTATTGCATGACACCGGATCAGGGAACCCATCAGCATGAATTTCGTGACATGGTAAAAGCCCTGCACAAGGCAGGTATCGGAGTAATTCTGGATGTGGTATTCAATCATACCTCGGAAGGTGGCCGTGGTGGGCCAGTAATCAATTTCAAGGGTATGGGCAACGATGTCTTTTATCACCTTGATCCGGCTGATCGTTCCCAATACCGCGATTATACCGGTTGTGGTAATACCGTAAACGCTAATCACCCGTTAGTAACCCATTTTATCATCAGTTGTCTGGAATTCTGGGTGCGTGAAATGCATGTGGACGGTTTCCGCTTCGATTTGGCCAGTGCCTTGACCCGTGGAGAAAACGGCGAGCCCTTGCAAAACCCTCCGGTGTTGTGGGCCATCGAGCTTTCCGAACAACTGGCTGACACCAAACTCATCGCTGAGGCCTGGGATGCGGCCGGTTTGTATCAGGTCGGCAGTTTTCCTGGATATCGTTGGTCCGAATGGAATGGCCGTTATCGGGATATTGTAAGATGTTTCTTACGGGGCGATACCGGTGTCATCAATGAATTCGCTACCCGTTTATGCGGTAGTAGTGATCTGTATGATCACCGGGGACGTTTACCGTTGAACAGTATTAATTTTATAACCTGTCATGACGGATTCACGCTGCATGATTTGATGAGTTACAACGAAAAACACAATCTGGCCAACGGTGAAGACAATCGGGATGGTTGCAATAATAATTTAAGTTATAACTATGGCGTCGAAGGTGTAACGGATGACATTGCGATATTAAGTGTACGCAGAAAACAGGCAAAAAATGCGATCGCTATACTCTTGCTCAGTCAGGGCATTCCCATGCTGTTGTCGGGTGATGAAGTATTAAAAAGTCAGCAGGGCAATAATAATGGCTATTGCCAGGATAATGAACTGAGTTGGTTTGACTGGCGGCTTGTTGAAGAAAATAAGGACATGTTGCGTTTTGTACGCCTGATGATAGAACTGCGTAAATCACACCCGTCATTGATGCGCCGCCATTTTCTTGATGGCAAGGCGAATCATGATGAGGATTATGCGGATGTGACCTGGCATGGGGCTGATTTGAACGAACCACCATGGGACGATGCTCAAAGCCGTATTCTGGCTTTTACATTGACCGCCGTTGAACCCGGTGAAACCGATTTACATGTCATGTTCAATATGTCCGATGCGAAAGTTGATATGCAGTTGCCTGAATTGAAAGGACGGAAATGGTATCGGGCTGTGGATACTTCCCGGCAGTCTCCTCATGATATTGTCGAAACTCAAAAACAGAACATGGTATGCAACAGGCGTTACCCTGTAACCGAAAGAACCGTGGTGGTGCTTGAAAGCAGAGGGGTTGTTTAAGAAGCTGTTTGGAAATTCCGGTACAGGCTAGAGATTTCAAGGTATTGGGAACGTTTGCGGGTTAAGTTTGTATTTGAATATGACGCAGAGCCAAATTTAAAAGACTCATCCCGTTGCTTCATCCCGCCATCCTACGGGTTTAACCTTCATTAGTCCGAAGTAAGGTTGAAACCACCGCCTTTTAGGCGGTTAGATTTATCTATCAAAAAAATCTGTGTCGGATAATGTTCTAAAAAATTGGGGATATTATGGAATACAGACAGGGTAGCCCTACAGTCTTTAAAATTCAATATCACTTTGTTTTTGTAACAAAATATCGATATAAGGTATTGAAAGGCGATGTTGGGTTGAAAGTGCGGAAATTGATCCGGCAAACCTGTGAAGCATTTGAAATAGAAATTCTTAAAGGAGTTATCAGTCAAGATCATGTCCATGTTTTGGTTTCTGCGCCGCCGAATATGGCTCCAAGCAAAATCGTGAGAAGGATAAAAGGGCGAAGCGCAGCGAAACTTTTTGAAAATTTTCCAGAGTTAAAAAAGCGATATTGGGAGCGCCATTTCTGGGCGAGCTTACAAAGGCTGTTACTGTCTCCCATGCGTTTAATGATCTGCTTATGCCCGCTGGGGTCGATACCTTCTAACAATAATTGCTTGGCTTCTTCGCGTTTCTCTCGCGCCTGCTTCAGGCTGGTTACAGGATATATACCAATAGCTAATATTTTGCGCCTGATTTGATGACCAAAAGAAACAAGCCGCCGCCATCAAACAATTTGTTATTTGTCAGTTTCCCGTCTATCTCTTTTGGCTTTGCGTTTTTGACTGCTGTATTGGTCAACTTCATGATGCCCCCTTGTTTATTGCGGGGTGTGCTGATTTTGGGGGGCATCAGATTTCAGAGTTTTAAATATGCCCCTCTTTTGCGTGGATGCCCCCCCAAACATCCTTGGACGTTTAGTACCATTCAGACATAAAAAACCAGCAATAACGCTGGCTTGGGGACTTTCCTGGACGGTGGTGGATGCTGGGATGGTGGCGATGGGTGGGATCGAACCACCGACCTCAGGGTTATGAATCCTGCGCTCTAACCGGACTGAGCTACATCGCCATATAACCGCTCTTTGGGAAGAGCGGAAATTGTAATGAGTTATGCTTTATTTGTCAAACATTGAATCGGAAATGAATCACATCACCGTCCTGCACGATATAGTCTTTGCCCTCCAAACGCCATTTACCCGCGTCCTTTGCACCTTGCTCGCCTTTATGCTCAATAAAATCCTGGTAAGATATCACTTCGGCGCGAATGAAACCCTTTTCAAAATCCGTATGAATGACACCGGCCGCCTGGGGCGCAGCTGCACCGACAGGGATCGTCCAAGCCCGGACTTCCTTGACACCAGCTGTAAAATAAGTATTCAGGTTCAATAGTTGATAACCCGCCCGAACAACACGATTCAGCCCGGGTTCATCCAAGCCCAGGTCTTCAAGAAATTCGGTTTTTTCGTCTTCATCCAGTTGCGCAATTTCCGCTTCAATCGCTGCGCATATGGGTACAACAACAGCACCCTCCCGGTCTGCAAGGTTTTGTACTTGCGCCAATAACGGATTATCTCTGAATCCGTCTTCCTGAATGTTTGCAATATACATCGTGGGTTTGCTGGTCAACAGGTGCAATTCCCGGATAAGTTTACGTTCATCATCATTTAAATCCAGCGTACGTACGGGTTCGCCTGCATCCAGATGATTGGCGGCTTTCTCAAACAATTGTTTTTTGATTTGCTCTTCTTTGTTGCCGGATTTGGAGGCTTTTGCCGCACGCTGTATCGCTTTTTCCACCGTTGCCATATCCGCCAAAGCCAATTCGGTATTAATCACTTCGATATCGGCCAATGGATCAACCTTACCGGCAACATGTACAACATTACCATCATCAAAACAACGCACAACATGGGCTATGGCATCGGTCTCCCGAATATTGGCCAGAAACTGGTTGCCTAATCCTTCCCCTTTTGAAGCACCGGCAACCAGACCCGCAATATCGACAAACTCTATCGTCGTTGGCAATATCCGTTCCGGCTGGACAATTTCCGCCAGTTTTTGTAATCGTTCATCCGGCACCGGTACAACGCCAACATTGGGATCAATCGTACAAAACGGGAAATTTTCCGCGGCGATGGTCGCTCGCGTCAAGGCATTAAATAAAGTTGATTTACCCACATTGGGTAAACCAACGATTCCACAATAAAGAGCCATAGCATCCTCTGTATAATTTTGAAGATAATAAACAGTCGGCT
This sequence comes from uncultured Methylococcaceae bacterium, assembly GCA_964509475.1. Classification (GTDB taxonomy): domain Bacteria; phylum Pseudomonadota; class Gammaproteobacteria; order Methylococcales; family Methylomonadaceae; genus CAZDXJ01. The sequence goes on from CAZDXJ010000011.1 coordinate 40,020, forward strand.
ATTATACTGGAATACAGTGGGTTTACTGAAAAATCGTTCCAGCATCATGAACAGACACTTAAAACCTTGGCAAATCGGCTGTTAGTGATATTTCAGCGGCAAACCTACAATCCATTGAATGGACAGGAAAACAACACTCGATACCAGGCGATGACAGCAACCGCAACAAGAACAAAACGCACGCTATTGGCAAATAACAGCAGAGCAGTAAAATGGCTTAATGGCTGTGCTGGCCCCCGCAATCTAAATATTCCAGGTGACAAGCGTTTTGCGCCCCGATGGCCGGTTTATTTTCCGGGGTGATGGCTGCCACCTGCATGATCGTTAGTAAAGGTTATATCTCATCCACCGATTCCGGCAAAAGGGTTATGATGAATTGCCAGCATTCAATAGTTTCAGTCCGGGCGGCAGGGCTTCACCAAAGATTTGCTTTTCTTCCGCTTCGTCCAGTTCCTTGACTTGTTCGACCATTTGCGGCCAGGCATTGGGTGCCTTATAGCGTTTTAATTGCTCCAGAATAAGCAAGCGAAATTCCTTGTCGATATCCCGGTTGCGATCACCGCTCATGCGGCAAATCAGCGTAGCGGCAAATCCGGCCTGGGGTATCTTTTTCCAGTCGGTGTCGAGTATTTGCTCAAGCCAGCGGCTGGCTTCAAGCGGGGGCACAATTGCATGAGGACTGCCGTGAAAGGGGACACGCGCACCCACCCGGCCCAGTGCCCACCAGGTTTGTTGGCTTTCACTGGCTTTTTCAAGGCGTTTTAACAACCATTCGCCAAGCTGAATTTTGTGTTCAACCGATAAACGTTCCAGAACGGCGGCCAGGCGAACGATATCGTCATAACTGCGCTGCTTGCCTTGTTTGGCAACCGAACCTTGCCGGGCTGAGGCAGGATTGATGTATTTGGCCAGATCGGAGAAGATTTGTTCCTGGGCGTTGTTGTCCAGGCCACCAGCGATGCGTCGCCACAAGGTCCACCATTCGCTCCAGTTTTGGGTTTCATTGACGAACTGAATGCTTTGGGGGTAGAGCTTCCATAATTGTTCAACCCGCCAGTCATCGAGCGGATAACCAAAGCCGGGACGCAGACAGAAGCCGGTCAGATTCAGCCACAAGCGTTCATGGTGAACACTGCGGCGGCGGTTTTTTTGATAAGCCAGCAATACACCAAATAATTCCCGCAGTAAAGGCGTTGGCCATTGCCGGCGCGGACCCAGAAGTTTTTCCAGGTCGTTACGCAGGTTCTTCACGGCTTTAGGGGAGACGTTTTTTGATTTATTGCCGAAAATGAGTTCGATTTTTTTTGCCGCATCATCGAACTGGGCCGGTAGTTGAGTATCCTGGGATGAAAGTGCTTTTTTGCGAATCTGAAATTCTACATCCCAGCGTTGCTTTGGATCGTCAACCGAAACGCATTGAATTTGCAAGGTGCCGATTTCGGTCAAGGTGACGGCCAGATTGACAATTTTTTCCGAGACGGGTTTTTCACTATCCGGTTTGAAGGCAACGGCGAGCGGCGGCAGGGAATGAAAATCATCGCTTATTTCGGTGATATCGCCGGCCTGACAAGTTGTATCGCCGCTGAGTGATGCCAGGTGGAAACGTACCGGCTGGCCCAGACGCAGGGCGAATTGTTGTTCCTTGAGAATGATTTCTTCGCCTTCTTCGCTGCCGCGCGGCAGGATACAAACGCCTTGCTTGACACCGTTTTTGTGATCGGTGTCAATCAGCAGAAAATAACTGCGCGCCGCGCCACCGCCGATTTTGACTTGTTTGCCACGCCGGGCCAGGGCGTAACTGACCGCGCCATAGGCGACAGCCAGTTCCGGGTGGGTATTGAGCAAATGCCTGGGTGGTTTGTTCGACCAGAAAGTCAATAAATCCAGCGCTCTCCGGGTCAGGGTTTTACTGCGGAAGACACCGCCATTGAGCAATAACGCATCCGGTATGCCATCGCCATGGCTTGATGTCCTCTGGCAAATTTGCCGGTGTGCCTTGAGAAAGGCAGCGATGTGTTTGCTGATTGCCGGTTCCGCTGCGTAGGGCAGGCCAAATTCAACAACACCGCTGCGTTTTTTGTCGGGCAGTTCATCGATACCGGAGAGTGGAAAAAAACCGTCCAGGGCGATGGCGCGAACCTCCTCCCTGCTCAGTTCTGTCGAACGGCTGCCGCCAATTAATTTGGAACCGCCACCGAGCAGGGTCACCTTTTGTTTTTCCGGGGCGTGTTCGGCAAGCAGGTTTTCCTTGGCCAGGCGGCATTGTTCGATCAGCTGCGACAAATCGGCGGTGGACAGGGAGCGTTGATTGTTGGTGATCCGCTGTTCGGCCAAATGCGCCAAAGCCAGATCGATATTGTCGCCGCCGAGCATTAAATGATCGCCCACGGCAATTCGGGTTATCCGGGGCAAATTATCGGTCTGCTCGATATGAATCAAGGTCAAATCGGTGGTGCCGCCGCCAACGTCGCAAACCAGCAGCAGATGCACATCTTGCAGGGCTTGCTTCAGATTGTCCTGATGCCGGCGCAGCCAGTCATAAAAAACCGCCTGGGGTTCTTCAAGCAGGCGTAATCGATGTAATCCCGCGCTTTTGGCGGCTTCCAGGGTCAATGATCGGGCCGCCTCATCAAATGATGCCGGAACCGTCAGGACAATTTCCTGATCTTCCAGCAGGGCATCGGGAAAACGGTGATTCCAGACCATGCGCACGTGCGCCAGATAGCTGGCGCTGGCTTCGATTGGAGAGACCTTGTGAATTTCCGGGTCTGAGCCCCAGGGCAGTATGTCCGCATCATGTTCGATCGAAGGGTGGGACAGCCAGCTTTTGGCACTGCTGACCAGACGGCCCTGGGTTTTTGCACCCAGAAAGCGAGCCGCTTCACCAATCACAGCCGGTTTTCCGGCTGGAGAAAACACCCGGTCGGCTTCGGAGAGTTCACCATCAGCGGGGTGATAACGCACCGAGGGTAATAAGGGCCGGGTTGCAACTTCGCCCGGCGCAATCAGTTGATTGATTTCGAAGATACGGATTTTTGCATCGTTTTGTTGTATCGGTGCATAGGCAACAACGGTGTGGGTCGTGCCCAGATCAATGCCAACTAAATATTTCGGGGATTGGGAGGACAACAAATAACTCCTGTGAACGGTAATATTTGATGCGAATTGCAAGAAAAACAGATTCCAGCCCCGCAGGGCCGGAATCTGCCTGTCACGGACAGGCTATTATCAGACCTCTTCCGTTGCTTCCTGTTCGGTTTCCTTGTCTTCACCGGCACGCACATCGTATTCGATTTTCCAGCGGTGACCATCCTGTTTGGAAATGGCATGTAATTCCAGAGTACCGACTTCAGTGACCGCAGCGCTCAGATGCACGGGTACGACTTCACCGGCTTTATGGTTTTCCACCGGCAGGGTGATTTCGATTTCATCCAGTTCTTCCAGTTCTTCATCGCTCCAGTAATCCAGGCGGGTGCCAACAACATCTTCACGGCGGCTGTTGGAACTGAAAAAGCGGAAGCGTACCGGCTCGCCGATGACCAGACCAAATTCGTCGCCGGGTAGTTCTTCCTCGGTGCCTTCTTCCATGCCAAAGGGGGCGATACAGAGCGCTTCCAGTTCCGGCGGCATACCGGGAACGGCCGGCATGGCGCTTTCCACGCCAATATAATAAGCGGCGGCGGTGCCGCCTTTGATGCGAACGCCTTTGCCTTTGCGCACATAACCGTAGTAAGCGGCGCCACGGGCAACGGCCAAATCCAGATCGGCGCCAGTCAAAAGACGTGCGGGCGGCGCTTGTTCGGCTTCCAGCCAGGAATTGAGTACTTCCATCAAGCGTTCACCCAAAACCTGAGCTTTCAATACGCCGCCATTGAACAATACTGCGCTAGGATGTAAAAAGGTTGCATGTTCGGGTATTTCAATATCACTGAGTTCATCCGTTGCTTTCAGTTGTTTACTTAAAAATGCGGCCAGATGACGGGTGATGGCGGCATCCTGCGCATAAGGCAGACCGGCTGTTCTCAAACCGGTCCGGGTTTTTGCAAGCGGGCGTTCATCAATGGACGTTCTGGGCAAAAAGCCTTCCACCAACACCTGTTGCACTTCATCACGGGTCAGCTCGGTACGCAGGGTACCGCCAATCATCGAGGAACCCCGGTTCGGGATGATTAAAGGAATATTATCGGCTTCCGAATCATTAAAGATTTTTTCCTTGGCTTCCCGGCAACCGTGGGTGAGCGCCTGAATCTGCCAGGGTGCCAGCCGGGTTCCGTCTTTTTCCAGCTTGGCTTTGACGGTATAGGCGAGTGCCAAATCCATATTGTCTCCACCCAGGAGAATATGATCGCCAACCGCAACCCGGGTCAATTGCAAATTGCCGTCTTCCTGGGTAACGGCAATCAATGACATATCGGTGGTGCCGCCGCCCACGTCAATGACCAGGATGACATCGCCAACCTGGGTATGATTACGCCAGTCGCCATGACTGCTTTCAATCCAGCTGTACAATGCCGATTGAGGTTCTTCCAATAATATGGCTTGATCCAAACCGACTGCTTTGGCCGCTTCGACGGTGAGTTCCCGGGCTGCGGGATCAAAAGAGGCGGGTATGGTGAGGGTTAAATCCTGTTCCGCCAGCAGCGCATTCGGAAATTGATGATTCCAGGCATCGCGCATATGTTGCAGATAGGCAATGGAGGCCTGGTAAGGGGATACCCGTTCCACCTCTTCCGGTGCTTCGGTTGGCAGAATAGGGGATTTACAATCGACTCCGGCATGGCATAACCAGCTTTTGGCGCTGGATACCAGGCGAATCGGAGTTTTGCTGCCCAGATTACGCGCAATTTCACCGATGATAAAGTCCGGCTTCGCGGTCCAGGGCAGTACCGTTGAATCTTCGGGCAATTCCGCTTCATGTGCCTGATAGAGAAATGAAGGCAGCTGTTTTTTGTCTTCAACGACACCGGGTTCAACCAGTTGCGGAATCGCCATAACCTGCTGCGCGATTTGATCGTCAATGGTGTTTTCAATATCTATATAGGATAAAACGCAATGGGTGGTGCCCAGATCGATACCTACGGAATATCTACCGCCTTTCGAATCACTGGTCTGAGAAGGACGGGGTTCCGCTGGTCCGGTATCTGTCTCCGGTTCGGTAAACTGCAATTCCGTTTCTGCGCTTTTATCCGTGTTCATGTTTTCTTCAATTTCTTCGCTTTCATGCGCTTCCGTACTTTCTTCAATGTCCCTAATTTCATCAATGATGTTGTCCGAAGCGGTATCCGGTTCATCGTGTTGTTCATCCGGTTGAAAATTTTCTTCGGTATCGTTTTCATGGTGTTTGGAATCGGATTTATTCCGTTTTTTCTCGGCATCCAAATTTTTTAATCTGTCAAATAGTCCCATTATAATTCAACCTCTGCTGCTGCAATAACATTGACATTATGGCCCTCGGTAATTTTAGGCAGGTGTACATCGGTGATTTCCCAACCTTTATGTACCAGGGTTCCGGTGAAAGGTGGTTTGCCGACAATATTTCCGATCAAACGGATTCTTGAGGCATCAAACCCTTCCTGTAGAGTGATTTTACTGTTCTCAGGTTCCGTGCGGACAGGCTTCATGCTGAAATGTTCATTGATCGCCTGGTTGCAGCCTTCATGAACCACCCGGGCAGCGGCACCAATATCGGCATCGCTGTATTGATCGATGTCTTCCTTGATAAAGTCGATAAAACGCGCTTCTTTTTGCAATAAACTTAACAATTGTAAAGCGGCATCGGGGGTAGCTTCCTTGAGAATAACGGGTTCGGGGGGCGGGCCAGGCACGATTTTTTCGACCACTTTTTCAACTTCAACAATTTTGACTTCCGGCTCCTGTGGTGGCGAGGGTTCAGGCATACTGTTTGTAATGGCTTCTTGAACCGCTGTCTGGATGGCTTTGGTATCGGGTTGTCTGGGTTTGCGTGACAAACCGATCACTATAAACAGCAACAAAAAAACGAGTAATAAAGCCAGTACCAGTACTGCGGCGGCAAGGCTAATGTGGAACAGATCGAGCGTCGTGGGTCTTTGCGTTAAATCAATTGTAAAGTGAGTATTCATTGTTTTTTCTATTTGTCAATTAAGCGGGTAAGCTGAATAATGGGTTCTGGGGAGGTTATTTGCCCATTTTGCGAGCCGCTTGGGCATACATGAATTGCTCCAGTACCTTACGCGCTGTCTGGGTGCGGGTTTTCTTCAGATAGCGGTCAGATATAGTGGTGGGAACTTTCTCTTCGGTAAATACAGCGCGTACCTGCGCCAGTGAAGGTTCGCATTTGATCAAGACCTTGTCCGTGGCGGCACGGGTGTCCAGTTTGATATAAGTTTTATTTTGCATTTCTTTGGTGATGCACAACATATACTGATATTTTGCCTGTTGTATTTTTTTTATTGTTGTATCGGACAATGTTGTTGGTTGCCATTGTGGGTTTTTGTTGTTGCCGGCAAAACTGTTAAAACTGGCGACAACTAATGCTAACAGAAAAATCGGTTTCATAATCTTCCTCATTGGTTTTTGTGCTCTGATTTTACGTGAAGTTATTAAAAATTGGTAATAAATCAGATTATCATTAATGTTGGGTTGAAATGAAAATTATCAATAGCGTAAAGGTTGGAATATGTATTTTTCTTTATTCCGATGCCTGATATTATAATGGGCTAATGTTGGAATATATTGAATCTTAACCCAGCCTTGTCATCCATGAAATGGAAGATATTTTAAAATTAATCAACAAGTTGTAGTCGAATTGTGCAGCAATGGCAAAACTGGGTTAATAAAAGTGTTTATGTCATCATTGGTAAACTCCAATGAGACGGAAACCTGAACAAAGGGTGTGCAATGACTTCTCTACGTCTGTTTGATCAATTGGCTGAAGAGTTTGATTTAAAACCGAGCTATTATTATCTGATTGATTTAATTCCGTTGGAAAAAATCAGGAAGGTGAACAAAAAATTCTTTACCAATTTGTCATCGAGCATATTGCGCGTTTGGATCAAGAGGCTGGTATGTATTCCACCCCAAAACACAAGACACAATTTTAAAAAAAATTATTCCATTCAC
>CAZDXJ010000012.1:0-6097 GCA_964509475.1 uncultured Methylococcaceae bacterium
TAAAGTCGAGTTTGGTGTGGATATTTATGCTTAACAACAGATTTAACCCATTACCGAAATTTTGATAAGGACAGACATGACTGTTGTATAGGGCTTTTATGCAATTAATGGATAACAGGCGGGATTTTGACATAGAGATGAAAACGAAACCAGAATTCAAAATGCTGCAAATTGCGGTGTTGGTCGTATCCGACAGCCGCACGGAAGCCGACGATATTTCCGGCAAGACATTGGTGGAGCGCTTGCAGCAGGCCGGTCATCAATTGGCTGAAAAGCGTATCGTTGCCGATAATATCTACCAAATCCGTGCTGTTGTCGGCAGCTGGATTGCCGATGTCAATATCGATGTCGTTTTGACGACGGGGGGTACCGGCGTGACTGGCCGTGACGGCACACCGGAGGCGGTTGAACCCTTGCTGGACAAGGTTCTGGATGGATTTGGCGAAGTGTTCAGGATGCTTTCCTTTCAGGAGATTAAAACCTCGACGATCCAGTCCAGAGCGTTGGCTGGCGTTGCTAACGGCACCTATATTTTTTGTTTGCCAGGTTCTGCCGGGGCTTGCCGAAGTGCTTGGGATGGCTTGATTCGGGAACAATTGGATTACAGGACGCGGCCATGTAACCTGGTACAGCTTATGCCGCGATTAATGGAAAAATAAATGCATTCATTATTTTTGTTGCTGGCGAGTTTGTCGGCGTTTGTTGGTGTTGCCATGGGTGCTTTTGGCGCTCATAGTTTGAAAACGGTGTTAAGCCCGGAAATGTTGGCGGTTTACAAAACGGCGGTGACTTATCAAATGTGGCATGCATTGGGACTGGGGATTGTTGCCTTGCTGCAAAAATCGGCCAGTGATGTAAAACTGCTGAACTGGGCGGGATGGCTGATGTTTGCCGGAATCATTCTGTTTTCTGGCAGTTTGTATTTATTGACTCTGACCCATATGAAATGGCTGAGCCTGATAACCCCTTTTGGTGGCATGGCCTTTTTGCTGGCCTGGGGGGTACTGGCTGTGTTTTCCTGGCAAAAAGATTGACCGTTGTCGGCAGACCTGCTGCTTTTTGATGTCGATCAAAAATCTCCCAAGTTGGGGCTTTGTGGGCTTGTAAAGCGTGCTATGATGCCGCGTTTGCCACTACAGAGAATGAGTTGCCTCAGGTTTTTAATCGATCGGTTGCAATATTTGTTTGTGATTTTGAAATGATAACTATACGAAGATAATGCGTGACGCGAACCCTCAAACGATTTATCTAAAAGACTACACGCCGCCGGAATTTTTTATCCACAGTGTGGATTTGCAGTTTGATCTGGACGTTGAGCAGACTCGCGTCATATCCCGCTTGAGTCTGGAACGAAACCCGGATTGTCCGGCGTCCGGCCAATCCTTGTGTTTGTCCGGTGAAAGCTTGAGCTTGCTTGGCGTTTCCCTGGATGGCGAAAAATTGTCGACCGGACGTTTCCAGCAAGGGCTGGACAACTTGTTGATCCGGAATGTTCCGCAGCACAGGGTATTTGTTGTTGAAATAGAAAACATTATCAACCCAGGCGCGAATACCGCTCTGGAAGGACTGTATTTGTCCAAGGGTATGTTGTGTACACAATGTGAAGCGGAAGGGTTTAGAAAAATCACTTATTTTCTCGATCGCCCTGATGTCATGTCGCGCTTTACAACGACATTGCGGGCTGACAAGGATTTGTATCCGGTTTTGTTGTCCAATGGCAATCCGGTGGCCCGGGGAGAACTGCCGGATAACCGGCATTGGGTTCGTTGGCAAGACCCTTTCAAAAAACCGTGTTATTTATTTGCCTTGGTCGCAGGGCGTTTGCAATGTATTCAGGACAGTTATACCACCCGGTCCGGCCGGAAAGTGGCATTGCAGATTTTTGTTGAATCACAGGATGTCGATAAATGTGCGCATGCGATGCAGTCGCTAAAAAACGCCATGGCCTGGGACGAAGAAAACTATGGCCGGGAATATGATCTGGATCTTTACATGATTGTTGCCGTCAGTCACTTCAATATGGGGGCGATGGAAAACAAGGGCTTGAATATTTTTAATACCAAGTTTGTCCTGGCCCGACCGGATACCGCGACAGACAGTGATTATGAGCATATCGAAGGTGTCATCGCGCATGAATATTTTCATAATTGGACCGGCAACCGCATCACTTGCCGCGACTGGTTTCAACTCAGCCTGAAAGAAGGTTTGACGGTATTCCGCGATCAGGAGTTTACCGCTGACAGGACTTCCCGGGCAGTAAAGCGGATCGAAGATGTCAATACTCTGCGTACCCGCCAGTTTGTCGAGGATGCCGGGCCGCTGGCGCATCCGGTACGTCCGGATTCCTATATGGAAATCAATAATTTTTATACCTTGACGGTTTATGAAAAAGGCGCCGAAGTGGTGCGCATGTTGCACACCCTGTTGGGCGCCGAGCTTTATCGCCGGGGTATGGATCTCTATTTTCAACGTTTTGACGGCATGGCCGTTACCTGTGATGATTTCATACAGGTTATGCAGGAAGCCAGCGGCATGGATTTGAGCCAGTTCAAACGTTGGTATTCGCAAGCCGGTACACCGGAGATTCAGGCAACGGCGGAATACGATGCAACGGCCCGCAAACTGCACCTGAGCCTGACCCAATCCTGCCCGCCAACGCCGGGTCAGCCGCATAAACAAGCTCTGCACATTCCGGTTTCCGTCGGTTTGATTGCTGGTGATGGCTCGCCAATGCCGGTACAACGGTGTGGCGAAAATGCAAAGGAGCAGGTTATCCTGCATTTAAAACAAGCGCAACAGGATTTTGTTTTTGAACAGCTTGCCGAGCAACCGGTTGTTTCTTTGTTACGCGGATTTTCCGCGCCGGTCAAATTGTTCATGCAGCGCAGCGCTCAGGACTTGGCTTTTTTACTGCGTCACGACAGCGATACTTTCAATCGCTGGGAAGCCGGACAACAGTTGGCGTTGCGGATTATTCTGCAACGGGTGAACGATATCCAGCAACAAAGGCCATTGCAGGTTGATAAAGCGTTGATCATTGCTTTCCGGTATTTACTGGAACAATCCTGGCAGGATTATTCCTATTTGTCTTTACTCTTGACCTTGCCCTCCGAGGCTTATCTGGCCGAACAAATGCCGGTTGTGGATGTGCAGGCAATACATCAGGCGCGGGAGTTTATCAAATATGCCCTGGCCGAACATCTGGAAGACCGGTTGACCGAGCTTTATATACGCAATCACCGGGATGAATCCGGCGTGTTCGATGCCGGAGCGATTGGCCGGCGGCGGATTAAAAATACCTGTCTGGCGTATTTGAGCAAACTGGAAAAGGCATCCGTTTATCAACGTATTGAACAGCAGTTCATGAGCGCTAAAAATATGACCGATCAAATCGCCGCCTTGCAAATTATGGTCAACAGCGGCCATCCGGCGAGGGAGTTCTGCCTGGAGCAATTTTACCAGCAATGGCAGCAGGAGGCTTTGGTTATTGACAAATGGTTCACGATACAAGCGACCAGTTGCAGGCCGGATACGTATGAAACTGTCCAGGCTTTAATGCGGCATCCAGCTTTTGATTTGCGTAACCCGAACCGGGTCAGGGCTTTGGTCGGCGCCTTCAGTCAAGCTAATGCCTTGCATTTCCATGCTGAAAATGGCCAGGGTTATCAATATCTTGCCGATCAGATTATTGCATTGAACCGCTTGAATCCGCAGATGGCCGCGCGGATGACCGGAGCCTTGACGCAATGGCGCCGCTTTGATCAAAATCGTCAACTTTTGATGAAAGCGCAGTTGCAACGTATCATGAACAACCCGGATATTTCCAGGGATGTTTATGAGGTTGCCAGTAAAAGCCTGGCCTGATAGAGATAGCGATGCGGGCGACACGATGATTGTATTGTTGGAATGGCTGCCTGTTTTTATCAGCGCCTTGATCATTTACGGGCTTTTCACCGATCTGCTGCTGATGGTGTTTATCGCTGCCATTGTATGGTTTATATCTTTATTTTGTGTGATGTTCGATTTGCATCCCGGTCAATGGTTGGCAAAATGGCTGGTTCGGATGTTTTGATTCGAAAACGGGTTAGTTTGAAATCCTGGCCGGATGGATAATGCCTTTTTCAGCCAGTTCACGAATGATTTGTTCGCCACCTGTTTTTAGTATTTGCGGGCTGGGATGGGAAGATTCTTCGATTAATTGCTGTAGCCACTGCGACATAAAAAGCCCCGGCTTTTCCTGAAGGATTTGTAACAAACGGAAAGTCATGGGTGAAATGAGCAGAAAATGCAATTCAAATGCAGCATCGCGGTAAACAACCAATGGGGTCGGTTGCTCTGGCGCTTGTTGCGGTTGAAAATCCGGTGATATACGCTGTACCGGGTATTGATAGAGCAAGGGCCAGGCCAGGGAGGATATTGCGATGGGATAATTGTGCGGATTTTTTGCAAAAGCCATGTCTGCAACCGGTGCTTCCTGGCGGGATATGGACAAGGCCATTTCCACCCATTCATAGTGGGCAAGTTCCAGCATAAACGGCAGGTCGCCGGCGACCGGCTCCCTTTCGTATTGCAAATAATGAATAAATTCTTCCGGTATTTCCGAAAAATAAGGCGTTTTGCAAGCATGCCGACTGAAAAAATCCTGCACCAGCGCAAGCCATTGTGAAGGCGCCAGCAGTTGATGCAAAACCGGGAAATTGCTGCTCAGGAAGCTGTTGATATTATTGAAAAACAGCTCCCGGTAGATGTGCATGCGTGGTGCTTTGACATCCGCAGGTGGCGGGTTGTTTTCCGGGTCGCGGATAAAGGCGGAGAATTCGGCCTGTTTGAATTTGAAAGAAACGGCTTGTTCAGGCAAAGCGTTGCTCATGCTGTTTTTTCCAGCTATCTTGTATGTGTTGTATGGTTTCGACTTCTTTTAACAGCGTTGCCAAGGGCGGGATATTGAAGTCGCGCTCCAGCAGGGTTGGAAATACGCCATAGAGTTCGTAGGCCTTGCCAAGCAAACGCCATACCGGATCGATGACTTCGGCGCCATGGGTATCGACCAGAAAATCCTCGGCTTCGACATAATGTCCGGCAATATGGGCGTAAGCGATATGTTCGACAGGAATGGATTTCAAAAAATCTTCGGCATCGTAACCATGGTTGATGCTGTTGACATAAATGTTGTTGATATCGATCAATATATCGCAACCGGCTTCTGCAACCACAGCATTGAAAAAATCAATTTCCTCCATCTCCTTGCCGGGAGCTGCGTAATAAGAAACATTTTCGATAGCGATTTTTTGTTCCAGAATATCCTGAACCTGCCTGATGCGTCCGGCGACATGGAAAACGGCTTCTTCGGTGAAAGGTATCGGCATCAAATCATAAAGGTGGCCGTCATGCGAACAATAACTCAAATGTTCGCTGTACAGTTTGATTTGATGGGTTTGCATAAACTGTTTGACCGCGCGGACAAAGGTTTCATCCAGGGGGTCGGTGCTGCCGAGGGACAAAGACAGGCCGTGACAAATGAACGGGAAACGTTCGGTCATGGAGCGGAACTGTTTGCCGAGTCTGCCACCAATGGTAACCCAGTTTTCCGGTGCCACCTCATAAAATCCGACGGTTTTCCGGGGTGGGTGTTCGGCAATTTCAGTCAGAAATGCACGCCGTAAGCCAAGACCGGCTCCGTGAACCCGATTTGATGTTGAGTGTTGCATGATGCTGCCTTGGAGAGAACAGGGAGGTGAAATCGGTGGATAAGTCACTCTTATCCACCGGATACCCAAAGAATGGCTTATTTTTTCTTGATCGGCCAGGCGGCTTTTTTCTCGCCAACCTTTTCGCCGCAAGCGCCTTCCTTGCCTTTCATCATTTCGCCACAGGCGCCTTCCATGCCTTTTTTCATTTTACCGTCCTTCATCATACCGCCGCATTTGCCTTCTTTGGCTTTGGCCGCGGCTTTCTGCATGCCACAGGCACCTTCCTTGCCTTTCATCATTTCGCCACAGGCGCCTTCCATGCCTTTTTTCATTTTACCGTCCTTCATCATACCGCCGCATTTGCCTTCTTTGGCTTTGGCCGCGGCTTTCTGCATGCCACAGGCACC
>CAZDXJ010000012.1:6197-46331 GCA_964509475.1 uncultured Methylococcaceae bacterium
CATTTCGCCACAGGCGCCTTCCATGCCTTTTTTCATTTTACCGTCCTTCATCATATCGCCGCATTTGCCTTCGCCGCATTTGCCTTCTTTGGCTTTGGCCGCGGCTTTCTGCATGCCACAGGCACCTTCCTTGCCTTTCATCATTTCGCCACAGGCGCCTTCCATGCCTTTTTTCATTTTACCGTCCTTCATCATATCGCCGCATTTGCCTTCGCCGCATTTACCTTCTTTGGCTTTAGGTGCCGCTTTTTGGGCTTTGTTGCCGGCGCATTTGCCTTCTTTCATTTTCATTTGACCGCCCATCATCGATGCGCCGCATTTGCCTTCGCCGCAGGTACCTTCCTTCATGCCCATATTGGCTCCGCAATTCATGCCGGGTGTTTTGTCGGCTTCGGCAAGCTGCATATAACCTTCGGATAATTCCGTAATCGCAAAGGGGTTGTCCTGTGCATTTGCGGCGGTCATGGAAAAAGTGGAAACGATGGCGCTGCCAATTGTCGCGGCCAAAGGTGTTTTGTTTATTTTTTTCATTATATCTCCTCAAACGTGGTGCTTTGTTAAAAATGATCTATAGTTCCTTTACCTGCCCGTGGAATATCATAAATGATCAAGCGTGATTTGGGCTGAATCCAGTCGCCAATCATCTTGCCATTTTGCAAAATTCCATTTTTGTAATTTCCAATACCCACATATATTAAATGATAATTATCATTTTTTCATTACAAGATTCGCTAATCTGTAAAATCCTTCATCAAATAAGTGTCTTTCAAGCGTTTGTAATGTTGGCAGGAATAGATCAGGAATTCTTTTTCCTCGGCACATAAGGGTCTTTTCTGCTGTGCAGGCGTGCCAATGTAGAGAAAGCCGCTTGCCAGTTTTTTTCCCGGCGGAACCACTGCACCTGCCCCCAGCATAACATAATCTCCTAAAATCGCACCATCCATAATGACAGCGCCAATGCCAATCAGGCAATAATTGCCCACTGTGCAGGCATGCACAACCGCGCGGTGGCCGATAGTGACGCCTTTGCCTATATGCAGAGGAATGCCTCCGGGTGAATATTGACCATCGTGCGAGACATGCAATATACAACCATCCTGTACATTACTGCCCTGGCCCACGACTATGCTTTGCACATCACCACGAAGTACCGACGTGGGCCAGATCGAAACGTCATCGCCCAAAGTGACATCGCCGATAACAATGGCACTATCGTCAATGTATACCGATTTGCCAATGTCGGGGTGCTTGTTGTTGAAGGGTCGAATGGCCACAATGCCTCCTGAGTTTAAAATTGCAAGTTTTATTTAGATGATCTCATCCAGGCTATTTTCGTGCAGATTCGCTTATGACGCAAGGGTGCTTTTAGTGTTAGAATTGAATGTTTTATAGTTTAAATTGGGCCTATGCGTTTAATTCGGGGTTTGCAGCATGTTCAAGGACTGGAACAGGGGTGTGTGCTGACGATGGGTAATTTTGATGGGGTGCATTTAGGTCACAGGGAAGTTATACAAAAACTGGTTTATCAGGGGCATGCGCTCAATTTGCCGGTGGTGGTCATGATTTTTGAGCCTCAGCCGCTGGAATATTTCCTGGCTGATAACGCACCATCGCGCCTGACCCGGTTACGCGAAAAAGCGATTCAGTTCGCTAAATTGCCTGTGGACGCTCTGCTGGTGATGAAATTCGACCGGCATTTTGCCGATTATGAGGCGGAATTGTTCGTAAAACATATTTTGCTCGAACATCTGCATGTAAAATATTTATTGGTTGGCGATGATTTTCATTTCGGTAAGGCCCGGCGGGGGAACTTTGCCTTGCTCAAGGAAATGGGGCAGCATTTCGGTTTCAAGGTTGAAGATACTCTATCCTTTCATGTGGATGGCTGCCGGGTGAGCAGTACCTTGATCCGGGATGCTTTGGCTAACGGTGATTTACAACAGGCAGCGGCCTTGTTAGGCCGGCCTTATTCGGTATGTGGCCGCGTTGTGCCGGGTGACAAGCGCGGACGGCGTATTGGCTTTCCCACAGCGAATATACAGTTATTCCGTAAAAACACACCGGTCGAGGGGGTATTTGCAGTGACGATGAGCGGTATCGGTGATGAAGCGGTTGCCGGGATTGCCAATGTTGGAACGCGGCCTACTTTTGAAGGGACTTCCCGGGTATTGTTGGAAACGCATTTATTTGACTTTGATCAGGATATTTATGGGTCTTATGTCGAAGTGCATTTTCAAAAAAAAATCCGTGATGAAATAAAATTCCAATCTTTGCAGGGCATACAACAACAAATTAAAAAAGATATCGCGGTTGCGCGACAAGTTTTGTTGACCTAAATAGCAGTCTTACCTTTAAAAACGACAACGATGGATTACAAAAAAACTCTAAATTTACCCAAAACTGCATTTCCGATGAAAGCGAATCTGGCGCAGCGCGAGCCTGAACGTTTGAAAAAATGGCAGGAAACAGATATTTATCAACAGATTCGGCGCAAATTTTCAGGCCGGCCCCGGTTTGTTTTACATGATGGGCCGCCTTATGCCAATGGCGCCATTCATATTGGTCACGCGGTCAACAAAATACTGAAGGATATCATTATCAAATCCAAAACCCTGAGTGGTTTTGATGCGCCTTATGTGCCGGGTTGGGATTGTCACGGTTTGCCCATTGAATTGATGGTGGAAAAGAAAATCGGCAAGGCGGGTGTCAAGGTATCAGTTGCCGAATTTCGTAAGGCATGTCGGCAATATGCAAGCAAGCAAGTCAACATGCAGCGCGATGAATTTATTCGTCTGGGGGTTTTTGGCGATTGGTTCAATCCCTATTTGACCATGGATTACCAGTTTGAAGCGGATATTGTCAGAGCCTTGGGCCATATCAGTCGCCAGGGGCATTTGAGCAAGGGGGTCAAGCCGGTACATTGGTGTACCGATTGTGGGTCGGCTCTGGCGGAAGCAGAAGTTGAATACGAAGACAAGCATTCGCCGGCCATCGATGTCCGTTTCCGGGTAGTCGATGAAACCGCTTTCATGGCAGCTTGTCACCATGCTCCTGAGCATTTCGGTGAGGGGCCTTTGTCTGTGGTTATCTGGACAACGACACCGTGGACCTTACCGGCCAATCAGGCGGTTGCGTTTAATCCCGAACTGGAATATGCGATTGTTCAATGTGTCAAGGATGGCCGCAAGGAACGCCTGGTTTTGGCGGAAGCGTTATTGAAGGACACCCTGTTACGTTATGGCATCGATGATTATCATGTCATTGCCTATGGCAAAGGCGCGGCCTTTGAAAATCTGTTATTGCAGCATCCGTTTTACGACCGTCAGGTTCCGGTCATTCTGGGTGAACATGTTACCCTCGATGCCGGTACCGGTGCGGTGCATACGGCGCCGGGTCACGGTCAGGAAGACTATGTAGCGGGCCTTAAATACGATTTGCCGGTGGATAATCCGGTGGCTGACAATGGCGTGTTTTTGCCGGGTACGCAATTTTTTGCTGGCGAACATGTGTTCAGCGCCAACGATCATGTGCTGGAGATTTTGGAACAGACGGGTAATTTATTGCACATGGAAGCGATTGAGCACAGTTATCCGCATTGCTGGCGGCATAAAACGCCCATAATTTTTCGGGCGACGCCACAGTGGTTTATATCGATGGATAAAAACCGGCTTCGGGAGCACGCATTGCAGGCCATCAAACAGGTCGGCTGGATTCCCGATTGGGGGCAGGCGCGTATTGAAGGTATGGTCAGTGGCCGACCGGATTGGTGTATTTCCCGGCAACGCAATTGGGGTGTGCCGATTACGCTTTTTGTCCATAAACAAACCGGGGAATTGCATCCGCGCACGCTTGAACTCATCGAGCAGGTTGCCCAACGTATTGAACAGAACGGCATAGAGGCCTGGTTTGAATTGCAGCCTGATGCGTTGCTTGGCGACGAGGCTGGTGATTATGAGAAAATGCGTGACACCCTGGATGTCTGGTTCGATTCCGGTGTAACCCATGCCGGTGTGTTGAAAGCGCGTGAACAACTGGGATTTCCGGCGGATTTATATCTCGAAGGTTCGGATCAGCACCGGGGCTGGTTCCAGTCATCATTATTGACTTCTGTAGCCATACATGAGACCGCGCCTTACAAGGCGGTACTGACGCACGGTTTTACCGTCGATGCCGAGGGCAAGAAAATGTCCAAGTCCAGTGGTAATGTGGTTGCGCCCCAGACGATCATGAAAACGCTGGGAGCGGATGTCTTGCGCTTATGGGTTGCGGCGACCGATTATCGAGGTGAAATGAGTGTTTCCGATGAGATTTTAAAACGTTCCGCCGATGTTTACCGGCGCTTGCGCAATACCGCGCGTTTTTTGCTGGCCAATCTGGATGGCTTCGATCCGGAACGGCATGAGGTTGCTCCCGAAAATATGCTGGCTCTGGATCGTTGGGTGGTTGATCGGGCTTATCGGCTTCAGCAAGAAGTTGTGGCAGCTTATGATAATTATCAGTTTCACCAGGTTTATCAAAAAGTACATCATTTTTGTGCGATGGAACTGGGCGGTTTTTATCTGGATATCATCAAGGATCGGCAGTATACGGTAAAGGAAAATGCCTTGCCGCGCCGCTCCGCGCAGACTGCGATGTATCATGTTGCCGAAGCCCTGGTACGTTGGCTGGCGCCGGTTATCTGTTACACGGCCGATGAGATTTGGCAGTATTTGCCGGGGGATCGCAGCGAGTCTGTTTTTTTGCAAACCTGGTATCAAGGTTTGTTTCCGTTGCCGGAAGACGATGTTTTGAACCGGAGTTTCTGGGATAAAATCATTGCGCTCAGAGAAACGGTCAGCAAGGAACTGGAGAAAGCACGCACGGCCGGTATTATCGGAGCCTCATTAAATGCCGAGGTTGATTTATACTGTGATGAAAGCTGGCAGGTATTATTGCAATCCTTGGGTGATGAACTGCGTTTTGTGTTGATCGTGTCGGATGCCTGCGTTTTCGATATGTCGTGTTGTGATGATGGGCGGCCTGAAAATATTGAAGGCTTGAAGATCAACGTACGCGCATCGGAACATAACAAATGCGTTCGCTGTTGGCATCAGCGTGAGGATGTCGGCCAACATGAAGCGCATCCTGAATTATGTGGACGCTGTATGGAAAATGTCGATGGCAACGGCGAAAATCGGCGTTATGTTTGATTTGCGTTTTGCCATGATGAAATGGCTGGCTTTATCGGCGCTGGTGGTGATGCTGGATCAAATCAGCAAGCAGATGGTTGCCGGCATGATGCGGCTTTATGAATCCATAGCCATTCTGCCTTGTTTTAATTTGACCTATGTGCATAACAGAGGCGCTGCGTTCAGTTTTTTAAGTGATGCCGGCGGTTGGCAGCGTTGGTTTTTTGCGCTTTTGGCCATTGTGATCAGTTCGGTATTGGCGGTCTGGTTAATGCGCCTGAAAAAACAGGAACGCTTGTTGGCGATTGCCCTGTCGTTGATATTGGGTGGCGCTATCGGCAATCTGATTGATCGGCTGTTGTATGGTTATGTCATCGATTTTCTGGATGTACACTACCAAAACTGGCATTGGCCGGCTTTTAATATTGCCGATTCAGCGATCACAATAGGTGTTGGGCTGATGTTGTTGGAGTCTTTTGGGCTTGGATCGGCATCTGAACAGCAAGATACAAAAACCGCCGGTTAGCTTGTTTTGCTAAAAAGTTTCTAGTTGATTTCTCCTTAGAGAAGCGGCTTGAAAACGCCCATTGCAGGTTAAAAATCCTGAAGTATTCGGTTCTTTTATAAATTATTGAGAATCTTTGTCCATTCAATCAGGAGCTTTTACCTGTACCGGCTAAAATACTACCGAGTGAGTCATTATATTGAAAATTTCCATCATTTGTTCGGTTTTTAACAACAAGGAAACCATTGCCGAAGCCATTGAATCGGTTTTAGGGCAAACTTATGCCAATATTGAATTGATTGTCATCGATGGCTCCTCAACGGACGGTACCCTGGATGTAATTCGAACGTATCAGGAGCGTATTGCAATATTGGTTTCGGAACCGGATAACGGTATCTATGATGGCTTGAACAAAGGCATAAGCTGTGCAACAGGCGATGTTATCGGTTTTCTGCATTCCGATGATCTGTATCAGGATGATCGGGTTATCGAGCGGGTTGCGCAGGCATTTGGTGAGTTTGATGTGGATTCGGTGTACGGGGACTTGCTTTATGTAAGCAAGGAGGCGCCGGAAAAGGTAATCCGTTATTGGAAAAGCGGTGCATTTAAACCGGCAAAACTTCGCAGGGGCTGGATGCCACCGCATCCAACCTTGTTTATCCGGCGTTCGGTTTATCGGCAATACGGTTTGTTCGACACCCGTTTTTCGATTGCCGCCGATTACGATTTGATTTTGCGTTTTTTAGGAAAACAGGGTATTTCCACACATTATATTCCCACTGTATTCATAAAAATGCGTATGGGTGGAAAAAGCAACAGCAACCTGAGCAATGTATTGCGTAAGAGTTATGAAGATTTACGGGTGTTGCGCAATAATGAAATAGGCGGGATATCCACGTTGTTTCTTAAGAATATTTGTAAAATCCCGCAATTTTTTTCAAAAACAATTGATTAACTGATGTTACGCGGTTTTAGATTTTTGGCGCTATATATTGTGGAAATATACTCTACAGAAGCACAAAATACAGTAGGTCTGCGTAACATCAGTGATTAACCGGAACGGCTTAATAAGCCTTCAAAATATTGGATGGTTTTTTGCAAGCCTTCCCGGAGCTGAATTTCAGGTTCCCAGCCCAGTTTTTCCCGGGCCAGGCTGATATCCGGGCAACGTTGGCTTGGATCATCGCTGGGCAATGGTTTGTAGATCAATTTGGAGCGTGAACCGGTTAATTGCAGCGTTTGCTCGGCCAGTTCCCTGATGGTAAATTCACCAGGATTACCGATATTGACCGGACCGGTAAAATCATCGTCTGTGTCCATAATGCGTATAAATGCTTCAATCAAGTCATCGACATAACAAAATGATCGGGTTTGCGAGCCGTCGCCATAGATGGTAATGGGTTCGTTGCGCAAAGCCTGAACCACGAAATTGGAAACCACCCGGCCATCGTTGGGATGCATTCTGGGGCCGTAGGTGTTAAAAATACGCGCAACCTTGATATTCAGACCGTGCTGCCTGCGGTAATCAAAAAACAGGGTTTCGGCGCAGCGTTTGCCTTCATCGTAACAGGAACGAAAACCGATCGGGTTGACATGACCCCAGTAATTTTCCTGCTGCGGATGCATTTTGGGATCGCCATAGACTTCACTGGTCGAGGCTTGAAATATTTTGGCTTTTACCCGTTTGGCCAGCCCCAGCATGTTAATGGCGCCATGTACGCTGGTTTTGGTTGTTTGCACCGGATCGAACTGATAATGGACAGGTGAAGCCGGACACGCCAAATTATAGATTTCATCGACCTCAACGAACAGAGGAAACGTTACATCGTGACGTAGAATTTCAAAATTCGGATTATCGATCAGAGGCATGACATTGTTTTTTGTGCCGGTAAAAAAATTGTCTGCGCACAAAACATCATGGCCGTTGTCGAGTAAGCGCTGGCAAAGGTGCGAACCTAAAAAACCGGCACCTCCGGTAACCAGGATTTGTTTTTTCACTAATTCCTTCATAGGTAATTATTTTCCTCAATATGTTGAATGTACCAGGCATAGGTTTTTTCGAGTCCCTCTTGCAAGGAAACCCGGGGCGACCAGCCCAGGTGCTTGATTTTTTCAATATCCAGTAATTTTCGGGGGGTACCGTCGGGCTGATCTGTGTTCCAGGTGATGCTTCCCGGGTAACGGGTAATATTTTGAATCAGTTCGGCGAGAGCCTTGATACTGATGTCCTTGCCACTACCAATATTGATATGGGAGAGCTGAGCCTGGGTATGTTTTTGATATAGGGCCGAATCGATCTGCATGATTTGGACGCAGGCCTCGGCCATATCGTCAACATATAAAAACTCTCTTTTTGGGGTACCGCTTCCCCATAATTCAACAGTAGGGTTGTGTTGGCTTTTGGCTTCATGAAACTTGCGAATCAATGCGGGAATCACATGGCTGTTTTGCAGATCAAAATTATCGTGCGGACCATAAAGGTTAGTGGGCATGACGGAGCGAAAATCGGTTCCGTACTGGCGGTTGTAGGATTCGCAGAGTTTTATGCCGGCGATTTTGGCAATGGCATAGGCTTCATTGGTTGGCTCCAGGGGACCGGTCAATAATACATTTTCGGACATGGGCTGGGCGGCCAGTTTGGGGTAGATACAGGAACTGCCCAAAAATAATAATCGTTGAACCTTTGTTCGCCAGGCCTGATGAATAATATTGGTTTCGATAACCAGATTTTGATGGATGAAATCGGCTGGATAGGTATTATTGGCATGAATACCGCCCACCCTGGCTGCTGCCAAAAAGACGTATCGAGGCTGTTCGCGCTCAAAAAAACCGGTTACCGCCTGATTATCAGTCAGGTCAATCTTTTGATATTGACAACCGTTTTCTGTCTCAGGTGGCCGATTCCTGTGGTAACTAGCAATAATATTACCGAAACCTTTTGCAAGCAGGTTGCGAACAATCGCGCGGCCTACCAGCCCGGCCGCACCTGCAACAAATATTTTGCCGTTTTTGTTCATATTTTTATTCAAAATAACTCAGGGTCTGATAACCGCCTTCTTTGAGATAACAGTCTTTTTGCATCAATTTGATATCCGATGCCATCATTTCATCAACCAGCATTTTTAGATCGTATTCCGGTTTCCAGCCCAGTTTGTTATTGGCTTTGCTTGGATCGCCGATCAGCAAATCGACTTCGGTTGGCCGGAAGTAGCGGGGATCAACGGCGATGACCTCGCGTCCGGGTTGCAGTTGGTATTGTGGGTTGTTACAGGATTTGACCCGGCCTGTTTCGGCGACGCCTGTACCCTCAAATTCGATGTCGATGCCGCACCAGGCAAAGGCCATTTTGACAAAATCGCGTACGGTTGTGGTTTTTCCGGTTGCAATGACCCAGTCCTCCGCTTGTTCGGCTTGCAGGATCATCCACATCATGCGCACATAATCCCTGGCATGTCCCCAGTCCCGTTTGGCATCCAGATTACCCAGATAGAGTTTGTCTTGCAGTCCCAGGGCAATTCTGGATGCCGCGCGGGTAATTTTACGGGTGACAAAGGTTTCACCGCGAACCGGCGATTCATGATTGAACAGAATACCGTTACAGGCGAATAAATCATAAGCTTCCCGGTAATTAACGGTAATCCAGTAGGCGTACATTTTTGCAACCGCATAAGGGCTGCGGGGATAAAAAGGCGTGGTTTCGGTTTGTGGAATTTCCTGAACCTTGCCAAACAATTCCGAGGTACTGGCCTGATAGATACGGGTTTTTTTTTGCAGGCCCAATAAACGCACGGCCTCCAGAATTCTCAAGGTACCGGTGCCATCGGCGTTGGCAACGTATTCCGGCGTTTCAAAAGAAACATGCACATGGCTCATGGCTGCCAGATTATAGATTTCATCCGGCTGTATGTCCTGAATCAGGCGGGTGATGTTCATGCTGTCGGTCATATCGCCATAATGCAGAATAAAGCGGTTGTTTTCCGTATGAGGATCCTGGTATAGATGATCGATACGGTCGGTATTGAACAAGGAACTGCGGCGTTTCATGCCATGAACAATATAACCTTTTTTAAGCAAAAATTCGGCAAGGTAGGCGCCATCCTGGCCGGTGACACCTGTGATCAGAGCGGTTTTCTTGTTATACATTTTGTGCGGATCCGAGCTTCCAATGGCTTGTTCTGAGTTGACGGGTTGATTCATATTTTAGCTGTTTTTTTAGGATGATTTATTTGTTTGATTCTTTTCATGATTTGCCACGCATGACTCATGGCCCACAGATAGATAAAAAACAGGGCCAAAAAACCATAAAACATGACGGCAGTTTTAATATGAAAATATTCGCCTGACAAGCCAAAAACAGTCAACAATATTGACACAGTCAGAATTATAACAAGCGTTTGGTTATGGCTAAAACCCGCAACAGGCAGAATGTGGTGAAAATGTTCCCGATCCGGCGCAAAAGGCGAGCGTTTCTGCCGGATACGGCGGATCATGATAGCAACAGTATCCATCAACGGCAAGGCAAGAATCCACAAAACCGTAACCGGTTCGATGCTCCGGTTTGCCCCTTGTGAAAGAGCAATAAGAAACCAGCAAACGCTGAATCCAATCAGGGTGCTGCCGGTATCGCCCAAAAAAACCGATGCGCGGCGTCCGCAAATACGAAGATTAAAATAAAGAAAGCCTGTCAAGGAAGTAACAAACAACAAGCTGAGCAACATAATATTGGAATGCGCCGCCGCATCACATAAAAAGATGATGACAAGAAATACACACAGAGCCAGGGAACCGGCCAGCCCATCCATGCCGTCTATCATGTTAAAGGCATTGATGCCGCCGACGACCGCGAAAACCGTAAACAAACCGGAATATTGCTGAAGCCGTATTTCGCCATAACCCAGCAAATTACCCAGATTTTGGATTTGCACATGGCCAGCATTGATCATGATGAGAGCGGCGGCGATTTGGGTGCCGAATCTTGGCAATGTACCTATATTCTTATAGTCGTCAATCAAGCCGACCGTCACCAAAAAAATGGAGGCCGCAAGATAGGCCAGGTGGTGCGGGTTCAGCAAACCTCCCAGGAACAGCGTAAAAACAATACTCAAAAATATTGTAACGCCGCCGATCAATGGGATATGGCCGCTGTGTTGTTTTCGTGTGTCCGGCACATCAATCAAACCCGTTTTAACGGCTAGCGGTTTTAATTTAATAATGAGAGCGATTGTCACAAAAAAGGAAATCAACCCGAATAAAAGCCAATTTATTGGATAAGGCATTGTGTGTTTTTCAGTATTTTTTAAAGTTCAAATGTCGTAAATATGGCTGCAGGCTATGCTCTACGCGGCTACGAATGCGGAAAATAAAGAAGGCGTACACCGTAAGGTCAATCAAGCACTACCTATGGCTTTCGGCAAGCACTCTGTTTTTTTAGGTATCGAATTATGAAAACCTTTGCTGTAAATAGGGTGGGTGCCGGGCAAGTCTCCTTGAGATTCAAAATCCGCAAATGTGGCCACGTGCAATATAAGTCACACAGAGTCAAAAAATAGAAATCTTATAAAATCAATTAATGATAAATCCGGTGCGTCCAAACAGTTCTTTATATTATGGGTTAAGGCCTTGATTTTCAATAAAATCAATAAAAGAATCGAACCCTTAATTCGTATTGTAGTTCATACAGGTTGGCATAACTCGCGCAAGGAGCACGACGGGGATTTACGGCCCGTTTAATAAACCCGTTCTATTATAAAAAATATTTCCCTTATGAGCCAGCTATTTTTCATCGCAGGTATTTCTGCCCAGCCCGGAATAAGCAGGACACCAGCCGGTATAACCGGTTACAATGAGTACCAGGCCAACAATCAGTAACAAAATTTTTGCGGTAAATATCGAGATGAAAACCAGTGCGGCGCCGGCATAAAGGCGTATTTTTTTCTCTTTGTCGCCGACATTGCGTTCGTATTTAAGCATGCGTTTAAAATCAAAGTTCATTTCTGATACCTCTTTATTTATTATTAACGGTTATCTGATCCAATATACACAGCTGTTTGAAATGTGCAAGCCCTAAAATGGATGTAACAAAAATTATCGAACCTTTAAATGAGCGCCAGCGTCAGGCGGTAACGGCACCTTCCCGGTCGGTATTGGTGCTGGCCGGGGCGGGAAGTGGTAAAACCCGGGTATTGGTGCATCGTATCGCCTGGCAGATTCAGGTCGGTCAAATATCACCACACGCCATTTTGGCCGTAACCTTTACCAATAAAGCGGCCACCGAAATGCGTAACCGTATTGAAACCTTGCTGGGTTTTTCGATGCGTGGCCTATGGGTGGGCACCTTTCATGGTTTGGCGCACCGCTTGCTGAGGCGGCACGCATCAGATGCCAAATTACCGGAAACATTTCAAGTCATCGATGCAGATGATCAATACCGGTTAATCCGGCGGTTGTTAAAATCACTCAATCTGGATGAATCGCGCTGGCCGCCGCGGCAAGTGCAAGGATTCATAAATTCCCATAAGGATGAAGGCATACGCGCTAAAAACATGCCGGAAAGCGGTGATTTGTTCGAGAATAAATTGATTGAGCTTTATCGCGCCTATGAGCAGATTTGTGCACGTTCCGGGTTGGTTGACTTCGCTGAATTATTGTTGCGCGCTCATGAACTGCTGCGCGACAGCTCCGGGATACTGGAGTTTTATCAGCGCCGTTTTTTGCATGTTCATGTTGATGAGTTTCAGGATACCAACACCCTGCAATATGCCTGGTTGCGTTTGTTAAGTGGCGATCGGGACAACTTGTTTGTTGTTGGTGATGATGATCAATCAATTTATGGTTGGCGTGGCGCCAAAATTGAAAACATTTTTAATTTTCAAAAACATTATCTAAATCATCAGTTCATCCGTCTGGAGCAAAATTATCGCTCAACCGGTCATATTCTCAATGCCGCCAATGCCTTGATTGCCAATAATCAGGGACGTATGGGTAAAACGCTATGGACCGAGTCCGGCGAGGGTGAACCGATTTCCATCTATGCCGCATTCAATGAGCAGGATGAGGCTTACTTCGTTATTGAACAAATCAAGCAATGGATAAAAACCGGTGGCATGCGTGCTGACACAGCGATTTTGTATCGTTCCAACGCCCAATCGCGCCTGTTCGAAGAAAAGCTGATGACATCGGCGATACCCTATCGGGTTTATGGTGGTTTGCGTTTCTTCGAACGCGCTGAAATCAAGAATGCCTTGGCGTATTTGCGTTTGTTGTCCAACCGGCTGGATGATGCATCTTTGGAACGGGTGATTAATACGCCAAGTCGTGGTATTGGTGCCAGAACCCTGGACGCCATCCGCATCCAGGCCAGGGCGGATGATACATCGTTGTGGCAGGCAGCGCAGCGGATGGTGCATGAAAACCGGTTGCCTCTGCGGGCGGGCAATGCATTAAAAGGTTTTTTACAACTTATTGAACAATTGGCGGTGCAAACGCAAGGGCTTGAACTTTATGAACAGGTCAAATTGACGATTGAAAAAAGCGGTCTGATTGAATTTCATAAAAAAGAAAAAGGGGAAAAGGGCGAGGCGCGTGTTGAAAACCTGAAAGAATTGGTCAATGCGGCCCGGCAGTTTGTTTATGAGCAGGATAATGACGAAGCCCTGACGGAACTGGATTTGTTTTTGGCGCATGCGGCATTGGAGGCGGGCGAGGCGCAAGCGGGTGATTACGAAGATTGCGTGCAATTGATGACCTTGCATTCCGCCAAAGGCCTGGAGTTCAAAATGGTTTTTCTGGTCGGCCTGGAAGAGGGCCTGTTTCCTTCCCGGCAATCGGTTGATGATGCGGGGCGTCTGGAAGAGGAGCGGCGCTTGTGTTATGTGGGCATGACCCGGGCCATGCAAAAACTGGTTATCAGCTATGCCGAATCAAGGCGCTTGTATGGCCGCGACCAATATCCACGGCCATCCCGGTTTCTCAAGGAAATTCCGGCCGAACAATGTCAGGAAGTGCGTATACGTGCGCAAATCAGCCGCCCGGGCAACCCTGAATGGCAGGACAGTGGCACATATCGGGTGGGACAGCAGGTTCGGCACGCAAAATTTGGTGAGGGCGTGATATTGCAAGTCGAAGGCGATGGCGTCCAGCAACGCGTGCAAATTAATTTTTCCGAAGTGGGTTTGAAATGGTTGATGCTTTCTTACGCCAATCTGGAATCCGTAGCATAGTAATTTTGCAGGGGTTATGCTCTGAACGGTCAAAATGTGACGCGTGAAGTATAATTGCATTCGCAAGCGTCATTCCGGCAGGGATTGCCGGAATCCAGGTCATGGATGGAAATTTAGCGGCCCACTTGTCGAACAGAACGCGTGCAATCTGCGGAGAATGTCGCAATTTAAAAAAAATTCCGATAATTAAGGATAAATTGAGCCATACTGTTTTGGCAAAATTGATTTTTTAATCAGATAAGCTATATTGAATTACTATCTGATTTTTTTGAGATACTGAACTTTTTTGTTTTTCATGTCTTTAAAACAAGGAATGCGGGCAGAGGTTTGCACATCCACGCAATGCAAAGTAACAGGTTGAATAGGTTATTATGTGATGAAACGCCCCAAGTATTATACTGGTCGCGGCTAAAGCCGATCCTACAGTTGTGACCCGTTACCCGAATGAACCCGTCCACGAATCATTACCACTATAGAACGCCTAACGAAAGCTATGAACAGGAAACTACGCTTTACTTTATTTTTTATATTGTTGGCTTTTGTCAACACCGGCTTTGCCTTTTGTGAACGGCCTGATCAGGCAAACAATCCCTTTTGTCAAAATCAAAAACAGTTTGATGCGGATAACCAGGAAAAACAGGATGTCATTCAGTTGAGCGTCGCACTTGATGATCAGGTTTACACCGACAAGTTTGGCACGACGGCGATCACCGGCAATGTGTTGTTGAATGACTGGGCCTGTAATAAAAAACCGTGTACCAAAAAGGTTAGCGCTGCGGGCATCAGTACGGCAACGCTTGACAGCAGCGTGCGCGGGCGTTACGGCGTTTTATCGCTGGATTCAAGCGGGGCTTATACTTATTCCCTGGATATTGAAAAAGTCAAGGCGCTGAAAGCGGGTGAGGAGGTTACCGACATCTTTCACTACACCATGCGTGAACCCTGGTATGGTTATTTGTATGCGGCAAAACTGGTCATTCATGTTTTGGGTTCGGATGCGGCCTTGCCGCCCGCCCTGCAAGCGATTCAAGACAGTATTGTAGCCATGCCGGACGCCGGTTTTGTTACCAAAAACGGACAGTTGACATTTACCGGTAATGCCGCTGCAAATGATACGGGTATGATCAGTACCGTTTTGCTTAGCCCGCCAACCAGTCCCTACGGTAATCTGGATTTTGACAGTTCGGGCAATTTCACTTATAACCTGTTCAATGATTTGCCGGAAGTACAATCGCTTGCACCGGGTGAAAATATCATTGATCAATTCACTTACATGATTATCGGCCAGTTTGGATTTACTTCGACTTCGACGATCACAATCACCATTCAGGGTAATCTGGCCGATCTGACGCCGGAAGAGCAGGCGATCAAGGACAATGTCTTCGCCTTGCCGGATGAGGCAACGGTGATTAAAAACAATTCATTAACCGTTTCCGGCAAGCTAACCTCGAATGATTCGGGGTTTTTGACCGCATTTTTGAATGGCGATCCTGCCGGTCAAGGACATTATGGCCATTTGCAGCTGGACTCCGATGGCAATTTTGTCTATACCTTGTTTAATGATCTAAGCGCCGTTCAGGATTTACAGGAAGGCCAGTTTCTGGTCGATATATTTTCTTATGGTATCGAGGGGCTGCATGGCTATCGTTCCACAAGCACCCTGACGATTTATATTCTGGGCAATCGAACGACGTTAACGCCGGAAGAACAATTAATTCGGGACAGCATTGTTGCCTTTGATGATCAGGATACTGTAATCAAGGATATCTTGTTTGTTGCCAACGGCAATGTCTTGAATAATGATACAGGTGCAATTACGGTTAAACTGATCAGTGATCCCAATACGGCTTACGGTTCCTTGCGTTTTGATTCCGACGGAAATTACGAATATGTTCTGGACAATAATGCCCAGGCGGTCAAGGATATTCCGGATACGGGGTATGCCGTGGATCGGTTCAGTTATGAGATTACCGGTCAAAAAGGATATACCGATACTGCGGAACTGGCCATTACGATCCTGGGCAAGGATGCGGCCAACAACGCCCAGCCGAGCTTGAGCATTGTCGCCTTGAACGACACCAATACCATAGTGCGTGGCACCCAACCAAGTGCGAGCGGTAATGTGGGGGATAACGATTCCGGTGCAGTCAATTTTATCCTGACCAGTTCTCCGTCCGCACTTTACGGCAGTCTCAGTCTGGATTCATTGGGGAATTACACCTATAACCTGTTTACCGATACAACCGCTCTGGATAGCGCGTGCGCCGCCGATCCCACAGGGTTTGTAACCGATGTATTCAAATATAAAATTCAGGGAACCAACGGCCTGGTCAATCCGGGATTTGATACGGCAAAACTGACCATTTACATTTTATGCGATGCAAACAGCAATGTAGCCGATATCCAGGCGATCCTGAACGGCATTGTTGCCAATCCGGATGAATTTACCCTGGTGAAAAATGTCGCTGGCCCGGATGCAGGTGCGACAGGGCCGCAGGTTTCCGGCAATGTAATCAGCAACGACACCAATGTAACAAGCGCCGCATTGATCGGGCCGGCGGTTGGAACCTATGGTGTTTTGCAATTTGATTCCTCCGGGCAGTTTACTTATACCCTGTTGAATGATCTGCCAGCCGTCCAGGCATTGGGACCGAATGATTTGGTGGAAGAAGTGTTTAGCTATCAGGCGATTGGCGGTCTTGGGCTATTCAAGGAAGGCATATTGAAAATCCGTATTCTTGGCTCACCGGCCGCTTTGGTTGATAATATTGAAATCGAAATCAACGATACCTCAAAACAGGCTAATACCCTGATTGATGGTCAGGTTATGAAGGGGCATCTTCAGACGGTCAATGATCGCGACTGGTTTGTGATCACGGCAGCACCGGCACCCGGAGGAGGGGAGTCCAAGTTACGTTTTGAATTGTGTCCGCAAAATTCCAGTTGTTTCAACGAAGGTTCCTGGGTTTTATATGTCTTTGATATGGCAAAGGAAAAGTTGCCTGTTGGATTTGAATCAAAAACCGTACCGCTCTACCGGCGGCGGGATGATAATGGTGCTATTATTGCTACACTGGCTGTCGTTGACCATATGTATTTGATGTATCGTCTGGGTTTTTATGATCCCGATCCTGTCCAGCCGCAGAAGAAAGCGCATTTAATCGGTGTGATCGATCCCTGTTTTGGCGATCAGCGTACTCTGGATGTCGGGGTATCGGCGCCAACAACTTTTTATGTAGCGATTTCATCCCCTTTGATGGGAAGCGATTCCAAAACCCAATGCGGACAAGGCAGCGTGATTTTAACCCAGCCTGGCCCGGATTTTATTGTTGATCCAACGACAACCCCGCCGACAACAACGACAACAACGGATGACTATATTGCACCCTTTCCGTTTCGGGAAGATCAATATGTCTTTTCTGTTTTCAGTTCGAGTATTGTGACACGGGTTACTGCTTTGGATACGCCGGTTAATACCTATGATGCCTCACGCAGCAAGGCGGAGATATCGACGATACGGGTGGGCGATACCTTGTACAAAGCTACATTGCAGCTTGTGCCAGGCAGCGGGGCGTTAGGCGCTGTCAAATTGGAACTGGCTGACCTTGAAGCCTTGCCGGGTGGTTTACGTGGCAGCCCGTTACAGGCGGCTTACAATCCCGAAACCAATCAGGTGCATATTCCGAGGGTGCAGGATATTCATAGCGGCAGGTTTTACGATGTCTGGTTATTGTATTACCCGCCAAAAGGCGGCCAAGCGCAATATCTTGAAGTACTGGATATCAAACCCGTGCATTGATACCCTGCTTTCCATTCCCAGGCTTTGGCGTTACAGCCATTAAGATTTTTTGTTGGCGATAGGGTGTAGGTGCGGATTTATCCGCACTGTGCGGATAAATCCGCACCTACACCACTCGCATTTTTTTGGCTTAATGAGGGCGGTGTTTCGGCAAGATATAGAATTTTCAGGTTTTCCCGTTTTGTTTAAAACCTTTTGGCTAATGATGAAATTAACCTTGACAGGCTTTGCTAGCATAAATTAAACTCAATCTCAAGCGTTTACCTGTTTTTGTCTTAGACAGGCTAAAGGTAACGTAACCGTTTGTTCCTGGGTTTTGAGTCACTGCCATTAAGTTAAGAAATATGATTTGGGTGTCGATGCGGCTTGTCGTACTGTGCGGATAAATCCATTCAACAAAATGGCTTAACTTAATGGCAATGGGGTTTTGAGAGGAGATTAGGAAATGAAACAGATTTTAACCGCGTTATCATTCGTCACAGTGGTATTTTTAAGTTGTTTCGGACAAACCTTCGCCGCCGAGGAGCACGGTAGCGTGGCACTGAAACATGCCCAGCTTGCTACCCAACACGGTAAAAAAGGCCATGCCGATGTATTGACAAAACATGCCGAAACCGCTCTGCAACATGCCCGGGCATCGCAAAAAGCACATACCGAAGCGGCTGGTCATATGGGAGAAGCCATTACCCATTTGAATGCGGCGATAGAGCATGGCAAAATGGGACATGCCGATGTGGCGACCCGGCATATGAAAGAAGCGCTTGTGCATATCAAGGCTGGGAATAAATAAAAAATGATGAAAAAAGGCGGAATCATTCAGGTTCCGCCTTTTTTGCAGGTGTGCGACAATCTGTCGCGCGGCAATATGCCACATTCCACTTTGATTTTGAATTGGGTAGGATATAGGAAACTCTTGCATGATTGATAAAGAGTTCATTTTAGATATCCTACCTCTTTAGATGCGGCTCATAGGGCCGCATTTTTTTGTCCTGATATTTTTTGCCCGTGCTGTTTTGGGAGCCGCCAGTGTTTTTGTCTGAATCGGCTTGAGCCGCGATTCGCCATCGGGGGATGATTTTTGGCAGCATACCAACACATTTCGTTTTTTTGATAAAACCGTCGCATTGTGCGGATAAATCCAGCTCTTCAATGAAGGGCTGGATTTATCCGCACCTGCACCCATAAATCCATTCAACAAAATGGCTTAAATGTGGTATTTTCACTTCGTACTTTGCGTTAAACCAGCAGATGAGTAAATTCAAGATACATTACGCCTGCCGATCGGATGTGGGCAATAAACGATTTTTGAATGAGGATTCGTTTATCGATCGCCCCGATTTGGGTTTATGGGTCGTTGCCGATGGCATGGGCGGTTGTGAAGGGGGGGAAATCGCCAGCCGTATTGCAGTGAGCCACATTCCAGTCCAGGTGGAACAAGGGTTTTCATTGCAGGAAGCGATTTATAGCGCCCATGAGGAATTATTGGACGCGGCCAGCCTGGGATTGGGGAATAAAGGTATGGGAACCACGGTCGTTGCGCTGAAAGTTGATGACGATCATTACCAGGTTGCCTGGGTCGGTGACAGCCGCGCTTATTTATGGCAAGACAAACAGCTTATCCAGTTGACGCATGATCACTCGGTTGTGCAGGATTTAGTCGATTGTGGTCAAATCACTAAAGAAGAAGCGATTGATCATCCTGATCGGAATATCATTACCCAGGCTTTGGGTTCGAGTCCTTTGCAGAGGCTTAATGTCGATTCGGTTTCAGGGCGGTTGAATAAAAGACAATTGATTTTGCTGTGTTCGGATGGCTTGACGAGTGAGGTTCAGGATGCTGAAATCAATAAATTACTGGATTCGCCGGTCTCGGAAGAGGAAAAAATAGACGTACTTGTCGAGGCCGCGCTGGAACAGGGTGGCAATGATAATATTACTGTCATTATCGTTTCTCTGGTCCGAAATAATCCTTTATTGATCGCATGGTGCCATATTAAAAAGCTGAAGACATTGTTTCGTTAACAGGCAGTGGCAATTCAATGTAATGGAAATTTTGTTAAAAGTTCTTTCCCTGGACGAGCGTGTTCTGGATGGTGATTTATCCGCCTGTATCGGTGATGCGGGTGGAAGCATTGGTCGGGCGGCGGATAATGCCCTGGTTTTACCGGATCAATCCGGTTATGTTTCAAGATATCATGCAAAGATTGTTATTGAAGCCGGTCAGTGGTATTTGGAAGATTGCAGCAGTAATGGAACTGTTTTACGCACTGTTTCAGAAGGAGGGGCATTTGCCGATGACGTTCTTGTACATCATGACAAGGTTCCATTAAAACCGGGCAGCCATTTGGATATTGGCGGTTTCGAGATCGAAATTCAGGACATCCGACCAGAAGTATCCGGGTGGCAAGCTACTGATAATTCTGCACCTCATTTGCAAGCCGGCTCCAGTCAATCGGCAGCGGGCGCATCTTCTGTTCCCGAATCTTCGAAATCCTATGATTTTGAGTCGTTGATTGGCATTTCTCCGGTACAACAAAGTTTTACACCACCTGCACCAACATCGACTGAAACCGAAGCGTCTGAAATTCCGGAACAAATTGATATTGACGAGTTTTTCAAGGAAACGGCAACGGAAAAGGATTCGACCGGTGCGGTCGTGCCTGAGGCTGGGGCGGAATTAAAACCCCAGTCGGATAAGGCGCAACCTGCCTTGATGGTTGGCGCGGATTTGCCGCAAGGCAATGAATTTTTCCTGGGTCTGGGTTTGGAGACTGAGCGATTACCTTTGAACAAACAACAGGCCCTGCTGGAGTGTGGCAAAATATTTCGTGTTATGTTGTCCGGGATCATTGCATTGATGAAAGGCCGCAGTGAAATAAAAAAACAAATGTCAGCGCACTTGACAGGTTTGCAGAAAGAAGAGAATAATCCGCTTAAGTTTTGTAACAATGTTGATGAGCTGTTGCCCTATTTGTTTGGCAACCCTACGCCCGGATTTGTTTCACCCTTACAAGCTGTCGAGGATTGCGAGGACGAGTTGCTGGCTCATCAGATGGCTATGATGGCGGGTATGCAGGCCGGGATTCAGATGCTGGTTAAAAAATTTGATCCAGCGTCGATAGAAAGCGAATTGGGTGACAGTTTGTTCAATCGTTCTTCCAAATGTTGGGATTTATATGTAAAAAACTATCTCCAGTTGACGCGGGAAGTACAGAATGAGTTTTTTGGCGAGGAATTTCGGGTTGCCTATGAACGACAACTGCAAAAACTGAAAAATAACAGGCTTTAAAACGGTTTTTGGTAATGGCTTGAATGTCGTTTTTATCCTTTATTGCGGCTGAAGCCGCTCCTACAGTTTTAACCCATTCCTTGCAAGAAATATTGGTTTTGGGAGCCAGCAAGGGAAACCGCCGACTGATTGAATATTGAATGGTACGGGACTATGGGTAATCGAAACAAGGTTGTTTGGTCTGAAGGCATGTTTCTCCAGCCGCAACATTTTCAGCAGTATGACCGCTATGTAGAAACCTTCGTCAATGGCCGTATCAACGGCCTGAATCCATACGACTGGGGTTTCATGTCACTGGCCATCGATGCACAGCAATTGGGATTGGGCAAAATTGCCTTGACCGAATGCAGGGGGATTTTCCCGGACGGTACGCCTTTTTATTTGCCGCAACAGGATGTGTTGCCGTTGCCGCTTGATATTGAAACGGGAACCCAGGACTGTATTGTGTATCTGGCCTTGCCGGTGAGCCAACCCGGTTCTGTGGAGATTGATTCAGCGGAACATCCGGAACTTTTGGCGCGTTATCATGCGGTCGAATATGAGGTCAGGGACTGTTGTAGTGGTTCGGATTCCAGGCAGATTATTCATGTGGGTCATTTGCAAAGCCGGTTACTTGCCGGCGATCAAGACCGTTCCGCTTATATGTGTATCGGTATTGCAAAAATTGTGGAATGCCGTTCCGATAAAAAAATCATTCTTGATGAGCGTTATATTCCACCGATGCTGAATTGTGCCGCTTCAGTAAATTTGCAAGGATTTATCGAGGAAGTTTCCGGCTTGCTCAAATCCCGGGGTGAGGCGTTGGCGCATGTGGTTTCAGGCGCAGGCAGCGGTGGTGTGGCCGAAGTCGCCGACTTCATGTTGCTGCAACTGGTCAATCGTTGTGAGCCGTTATACCGCCATTTGGCAGCGACTGAGGGTATTCATCCGGTTACACTGTATGGCTATTTGCTGCAGCTGGCGGGCGAGCTTGCAACCTTTACCGATCCGAAAAAACGTTGTCTGCAATTTCCCGCTTATCGGCATGATGATTTACAGGCCACATTTGTTCAGGTGATGGCAGCCATACGGCAATATCTCAGTCTGGTATTGGAGCAAAATGCGGTATCGATCGCATTGGTCGGTCCGAAATATGGTATTTACGCGGCGAAAATTGTTGATCGTAATCTGCTCGATGATGCTTTTTTTGTATTGGCGGTTAAAGCCGATGTGGCGCCGGAAATGATCGGCAATTATTTTGCGCCGCAGACCAAAATTGGTCCGGTCGAAAAAATTCAGCAACTGGTGCGCTCTGCTTTGCCAGGTATTACCATTCACGCCTTGCCGGTAGCTCCCAGGCAACTTCCCTATCACGCGGGTTTTTCTTATTTTGAATTGAATAAATCCAGCGATCTGTGGCAACAATTGAAGACATCCGGGGGCATTGCCATCCATATTGGTGGCGATTTTCCAAATCTGGAGCTTGAATTATGGGCAATCAAGAACGGTTAGCGCCATGACGGATGGGAATTCCTTTGATCCTCAGGGCCGAACCATTTTACGGCCCAGGCCCGGAGCGAAACGCCCTGAGGTTGGTGGTACAAACGATGTCGAAAATCATTATACCTCGGCGGCGTTGTCTGACAACTTGCAGCAAGCGCGGTTAGGAGAGGTTTTTCAGGTATCGGCTCCCAGGGGCGGTAATCGTATCCTGTATCACGCCACCGAATTATTGGCATTGGCTTCCAAATTGAGCCTCTCGCCCAGTCATCAGGATATCGAACAGCTCAAACAGCACCTGACCCGTGCCGTCAAAAATTTTTCCACAGCGCTTTTACAGCAGGGCTATCTGCCGGATATTGTCCAGGATGCGTCTTATGCTCTGTGCACACTGCTTGATGAAACGATTCTCAATACGCCGTGGGGGGCACACAGTTCCTGGGGCCGGCAAACCCTGCTGGCCTCTTTTCATGGTGAGGCATGGGGGGGGGAGAATTTTTTTGTCAAACTGGAACGCTTTAAAAGCCAGCCGGCTAATTATCTCGATATCCTGGAATTCTATTATCTTTGTTTGAGTTTTGGTCTGCAGGGACGTTATCGGGTTATGGAGCGGGGGGCGGCGTTATTGGAGGCTGTCCGGGAAGATCTGTATCAACTTATCCGGCGTCAAAAAGGTGGCTTTGAAAGAAGCCTGTCCCGGCATTGGCAGGGGGTGCGAAATTTGAGTAATCCATTGATTCAATATACACCCTGGTGGCTTGTTGTTAGCGTGAGTTGTGCGTTATTGCTGGTCATTTTTTTATTGTTTGCCTATTGGATGAATGGATATGCAGAACCTTTGCTCAAGCGGGTCGATCAAATTGCCAGGGAGCAAAACCCGTATAGGAATGAATATGTCGCATTGGTCGAGTATGTTCCCGAGCCGGTCGAGCCACCTGAACAAGTCCGTATCGAGCAACGCAAACGCAGTTTGAAAGAGTTATTGGCACCCGAGATCGAACAAGGCCTGGTGGAAGTGTTTGAACGGGATGGCAGTGTGATTATCCGGACACGGGGCCTGTTTATGTCCGGCAGCGATCAGGTCATGTCCCAAATGCGCCAGCTGATTGAACGCATAGGTGATGAATTGGAGGGTATGCAGGGCAGGATTTTAATCGCGGGCCATACTGATAATGTGCCAATATTCAATCTGCGTTTTACCTCCAACTGGGCTCTGTCGAAAGCACGGGCGGAAACGGTAAGATCCATGCTGGAAGATATAATTACTTCCGATGTCGGCTTTGCTACCGAAGGCAGGGCGGACAATGAGCCGGTGCTGCCGAATGATACCCCTGGACACAGAGCAAGGAATCGACGTGTTGAAATCGTTGTTACCGAAAGATAACCTTTGAGGCAAGCATTATTGTGAAAATTCTGATCCATTTAATGGCATTGTTATCACTAAGTCTTCTGATTTGGTTTGTCGGGCCGTTAATTGCGATTGCCGGATATGTTCCACTGGCTTCATTGTCAAGCCGCGTTGTAAGCATTATCGTGCTGATTGGCTGTTGGTTGCTGTTTTCAGGGTTACGGGCAAGACAACGCAGCAAGGCTAATCGGCAATTATTGGAAGGTATTTCGGGCGCTGGTGGAATCGAACAGAGCGGTGGGGTATTGGACAATGAACTGGATACCTTGCAGCGGGGATTTGACGAGGCCCTGCAATTACTGAAGCAATCGACCGCAGCCAGGAAAAACAAACAGTTCCTTTATACCTTGCCCTGGTACATTATCATCGGGCCGCCGGGTTCGGGGAAAACCACGTTGCTGGTCAATTCAGGCCTGCAATTTCCGTTGGCGGACAGATACGGTGACAAGGGTATTAAAGGGGTTGGCGGAACCCGCAACTGTGATTGGTGGTTTGCCAATGATGCGGTTTTAATCGATACCGCAGGCCGTTATACCACCCAGGACAGTCAGCAACAAGTGGACAAGGGGGCCTGGCTTGGATTTTTGGCGTTGTTGAAGAAAAACAGGCCACGCAGACCTGTCAACGGCGCCTTGATTGCGCTTTCGCTGGCAGATTTTATGATATTACCGGAGGCCGAACTTAAAGCCCATGCCCAGGCGATCAAGCAAAGAATTCAGGAATTGAATGCGCAACTGGGTATCGATGTTCCAGTTTATATGTTGTTCACCAAATGTGATCGGGTTGCCGGCTTCAATGAGTTTTTTGATGATCTGGATGCCGAGGCGCGTACTCAGGTTTGGGGCGAGACGTTTCCGGCCGATGCACCGAATCATGCGGTTATTGAACGCTTTGCCGGTGCTTACCAGGGCCTGATAGAAAGGCTTGATGCACGCTTGTTGGCGCGATTGCAAGATGAAGGTGATTTGTCCAATCGCAGTTTGATTTTTGGTTTTCCCAGGCAAATGGAAGCCTTGCGCGGGCCGATTATTGATTTTCTCAAGGATATTTTTTCGGTTAATCGCTATCAGGAGGCTTTTTTTCTGCGCGGCGTTTATTTTACCAGCGGCACCCAGGAAGGCAGCCCCATCGATCAGGTTATGGGCGCTTTGGCGCAATCGTTTGGTCTGGATCGGCAACAGGCGCCGTTATTCAGTGGCCAGGGCCGGAGTTATTTTATCACCCGCCTGTTGCGGGATGTGATTTTCAAAGAAGCGGAATTGGCGGGCCTGGATCAGAAAAAGGAAAAAAGGCGGCGATTGTTGCAGCAGGGCCTTTATGGCACTTGTGTTTTAAGCGTGTTGGCTTTTTCTACAGGCTGGTTCATCAGTTTTCAGAACAATAAGGAAAAAATAAAAAACCTGGAAAATTTTGTCAATCAATACGACAGTGAAGTCAAACAAGCACGCTGGCAATTGGATTTCAGCCAGTTATTGCCTCGTATGGAAGCTTTGCGTGCGGCTCGGGATCGGGTTTATACGCCGGATGATGGCTGGTTGTTGAAATTGGGTTTGTATCAGGGTGATGATATGGCACCCGCTATTCAGGCCGCCTATGAACGTTTTTTAAAGCACTATTTTTTAGAGGCGATTCGTTACCGTTTTGAAGAGCGCCTGCAAGATGCGATTGCCGGTAATCATGAAATTTTGTACGAATTGCTGAAAGCTTATTTGATGCTGAACAATCTGGAAAAGCGTGATATGGATGTTTTAAAGGCCTGGATCAGTATCGATTGGGAAATGGATTACGCCAATCAGCCGGAAACGCTGAACGGATTGGTTAAACATCTGGATTATCTGCTGACCCTGCCGTCTGAACCGGTCAAGCTCAATGCGGGTTTGATAGCCAGTGCCCGCCGGATTTTGACCCAGGTACCACAGGCTTATCAGATTTATAGCCGTATCAAAAGCGAAACGGCCGAGAACAGTTATCATTTCAATGTACGGGCGGCGATGGGGAAATATGCCGATCGGGTATTTATCAATATCCAGGGTGAACTGGATCAACTCAGTATTCCGGGTTTGTATACCCGCGAAGGCTATCGCAAACTGTTTTTGCAGCAGGGTGGCAAAATCCTCAAGCAAGCGGTGGAACAGGACTGGGTGCTGAATCGCATGCGTGCGGATGCGGCCAGTGTGACTGAGTTACGTACATTACAGCGAGAGATTAATGATTTGTACGTGGCGGACTATATTCGTTATTGGGCCAATATTTTGGCCAATGTTCAGATCAGAGCGACTGCAAGCGCAGAAGAAACCATTGAGTTGCTGGGTTATATTTCCGGTAAAGGTTCACCTCTGAAACAGTTCCTGGAAACCGTAACCGAAAATACAGCACTTGCCCAGGCATCACAGCCGGCGGCACAGGCGTTAGCGGCTGTCGGCAATACAAAAATGCAGGCGGCCTTGCAGCTTGTTAAAAAACAGGCCGGGACGGATTTTGTTGCTAACGTTCAGGCCATCGATGAGCATTTTTCCGAACTGCATGAATTTACCCGTAGCCGCGCCCAACAAGGCAGTGATCTGGATAGATTATTGGTGCAATTGGCTGAAATTTACACGGCAATGATTGAAGTTCAGGGAGGGGCGGGCCTGCTCGCTGGCGGCAGGGTGAATGGAGGTTTGAACAATACGGCATTGGCGGTCAAATTACGGCGTTTGCAGCTTGAGGGTACACGTTTGCCGGAGCCGCTCAAGGATTGGGTCGGGGTGATTACAAAAAAAGTGGGTGGGGAAATGAGCCGTAATGTCAAAACCCAGCTCGACAAGCAATGGCGTGATGTGGTTTTGCAATGTAAAGAGGCTTTGGAAGGGCGTTATCCTTTTGCCAAAGGTAGCCGCCGGGATGTGAACCTGATGGATTTTGGCCGTTTTTTTTCCAAATCCGGCATTATCGAGCGGTTTTTCCAGCAAAATCTGAAGCCCTATGTGGAAACCGGTGTTCGAAGCTGGCGCTTGACCGATGCGGCCGCACAAACCCTCGCGGTGTCTAACCGGTCGATTCGGCAATTTCAATATGCGGCAATAATCCGCGATAAATATTTTAAATTGCAAGGCGAAATGCCGGTAATCCGTTTTTCGGTCAAGCCGCTTTCGAAAACCGATGATATTGCCTCCATCCGCTTGCAAATCGATGGCCAGTCTCTTGAATATCGCGGTGGTTCTGCAATGGGCAAGGAATTCCGCTGGCCAGGCCGTGATGCGGGCGGTTATGTAAAGGTTGATTTTGAATTCGCTGACGGTAGCCGGAAAACCGCCTATCAGGTTGACGGGCCCTGGGCTTTGTTCCGTTTATTGGATATCACGGCCGAAGGCGCTATCGGCGAGCGCAGTGACCGGTTCACGATTAAATTATCGCATGCGCTCAGTTACGCCCGTTTTGAAATACATACCGGTGGCGGTATCAACCCGTTCAATACGGCCCAAATGAGGAATTTCCATTGTCCAAGGCGGTTGTAACGGCAAGAATGCGACAGTCTGTTGGTTTTTACGGGAAATTACCCGTTGTTGGTGATTTTGTAAGCCGCCGGCTGCCGGTGGAGTTTATCGAACCCTGGGATCAGTGGCTGCAGAACAACTTGTCCTATAGCCGGCAGTTATTGCAGGAGAAATGGCTGGATTATTATCTGACTTGTCCTGTCTGGCGTTTCGTTTTGGGAAAAGGCGTGTTGGATGAGTCGGTCTGGTTGGGTGTATTGATGTCCAGCATGGACAAGGTGGGGCGTTATTTTCCATTGACTTTGGCGCTTGCTGTCAACGATGAACAGCTTATTGGCAAGGTATTGACCGCTAAGGTTGATTTTTTCAAACATTTGGAGGATATTGCAATATCAGGGTTGGCGGAAGATTGTGAGCTTGAATCCTTCGACCAGGCGCTTTGTTCTGTGATTGTACCGGAACCTGAAAAAAACGATGGCTGTTTGACAAGCCGTCTCAGATTTGGCGTAACACTCAAACGAACACAAGCCGCTACTGTCGAAAGATTGGCTGTGCAACTTGATAGGGACAAGCTCCCTTCCAGCTCATTGTGGATCAGTCAGGGTTCGGAACATGTTGATGGTTTTGTCCGTATATTTGATGGCTTGCCGGCAGAGGCTGATTTTAATGCGATGCTGACCTGTTGAATTGTATTTTCCAGGAAATAGGGTCACTGCCATTAAGTTAAGAAAATATGGTTTGGATGCCGGTGCGGCTTGTCGTACTATGCGGATAAATCCAGCTTTTCTGCGAATGGCTGGATAAATCCAGGTCTTCAATGAAGGGCTGGATAAATCCGCACCTACATCCATAAATCCATTCAACAAAAGGGCTTAACTTAATGGCAATGAGGAGATAGGGTGTGAGTGAAATAGATATAGAAAAATTGTTACAGCCTGTTGAGGAAGAAACCCCTGGCGGCGAGGATCTGGAATATGACGCCGATTTTATGAGCCTGGAGCAGGATATCGAGGGCAGTGCGGAATTGCAGATGGGCGATGCGATTATCGAGGCGGAAGAGCCAAACTGGAAAGATATTCAGCAACGGGCGGAAAATTTACTGGCCAGAACCCATGATTTGCGGCTTTTGATTTTTCTGATTCGGGCAGGGATTCGTAATGATGGCTTCCACGCCCTGGCCAATGGTTTGACGGTGCTGCAAGGCTGGATCGAAACCTTCTGGGACAGTCTGTTTCCGGCGCTGGATCCGGATGATGACAATGATCCGACCGAAAGGATCAATATCTTGATGGCCTTGTGTGATTTTGAGATCATGCTGAAACCGGTAAGTTGTATTCCGGTTGTCGAGTCCAGGGCTCTGGGCCGTTTTTCCTTGCTGGATATCCGCCGTTCGGAAGACACCGATAGCGAAGAGGATGAGGAAAGGGTGGCGCCCGCAACTATCGCCGCGGCTTTTAAGGATGCCGAGCTTGATGCCTTGCAACGCAATGCGGATGCTCTGAAAACCTGTGCCGAAAAAATCGATCAAATAGAAAATCAGGTAACCGAACGGGTGGGTGTGGAAAATGCCGCCAGCTTCGCGCCGTTCCGCGATTTGATTAAGGAAATTCAGGATATATTGACCGAACAGATTAGCGAAAGGGGCGGAGGTGATGCAACGGATGGGGCGCAAGCAGAAACAAGTCACGGCGTTACCGGTGAAGAAGGACAAAAATTACGGGGAGAAATCCGTACCAGTCAGGATGTGATTCATGCCATAGAGAAAATTTGTGATTATTACCGGAAAAATGAACCGTCCAGTCCGGTTCCAATATTGCTGGAACGGGCAAAACGCTTGGTGAATATGGATTTTCTGAGTATTGTCAAGGACTTGGCGTCGGAAGGCGTTTCCCAGGTTGAAACCTTCATCGGTGCGCCCGAAGATGACGATGATGATTATTAAAATAGCAACTGGAGATTGATATGGCCGAAAGCAGTCAGAAATTTATCGC
The DNA here is from genome assembly GCA_964509475.1 of uncultured Methylococcaceae bacterium. Classification (GTDB taxonomy): domain Bacteria; phylum Pseudomonadota; class Gammaproteobacteria; order Methylococcales; family Methylomonadaceae; genus CAZDXJ01. The sequence continues at coordinate 35,532 of CAZDXJ010000012.1, forward strand.
CCGCAACCGGGCGCCGAGAGTACAGATTGAATACGATGTGGAAGTTTATGGCGCTGAAAAAAAGGTGCAGCTTCCTTTTGTGATGGGGGTGATGTCGGATTTGTCGGGAACTCCGGCAGAGCCGTTACCACCGGTGAATGAGCGTAAACTTCTGGAATTCGATGTCGATAATTTTGATGAACGCATGAAAGCGATGAAGCCCCGGGTGGCCTTTCAGGTGCCTAATGTTATCACCGGCGAAGGCAATATGATGGTAGATATCACGTTTGAAAGCATGGATGATTTTTCACCGGCGGCAATTGCCAAAAAAGTGGCGGGGTTGGACAAATTGTTGGAAGCGCGTACCCAATTGGCAAATCTGATCACTTATATGGATGGCAAGTCGGGCGCCGAAGAGCTTATTGCCAAGGTGCTTAATGATCCGGCCTTGTTAAAGTCATTGACATCGGCGCCCAAACCCGAAGCTGAAGCATCCCAGGAACAAGCGGATAAGGAGGAATAAAACATGGCCGAAGAAAACCAAAAACCAGAGGAAGAGCAGGCGGCAGCGGTTGAGGAAAGTGATTTTTCCGCATTGCTGCAACAGGAATTCAAACCGCGCACCGATCATGCCAAAGAAGAAGTCGAGTCGGCGGTATCCATTCTGGCCGAATATGTTTTAAAAGATACCACCTTGATATCCGAGGATGCGGTCAAATCCATTCAGGATGTCATTGCAGGTATCGATAAAAAGTTGACCGATCAAATCAACTTGATCCTGCATCATGCCGATTTCCAGAAACTGGAGGGTGCCTGGCGAGGTTTGCATTATCTGGTTAACAACACCGAAACCGACGAAATGCTCAAAATCAAGGTTATGAACATTTCCAAAAAGGAATTGGCCAAAACGCTGAAAAAATTTAAAGGGACCTCCTGGGATCAAAGCCCAATTTTCAAAAAACTGTATGAAGAAGAATACGGCCAATTCGGGGGTGAACCTTTTGGCTGTCTGGTCGGTGATTATTATTTTGATCACAGTCCGCAGGATGTACAGTTATTGGCGCAAATCGCGCAAATTTCCGCAGCTTGCCACGCGCCGTTTCTGGCCGGGGCGGCACCATCGGTCATGCAAATGGATACTTGGGACGAACTGGCCAATCCACGCGATCTGACCAAGATATTTTCCACGCCGGAATATGCCAACTGGCGTTCCTTGCGCGAATCGGAAGATGCGCGTTATCTGGGGCTGGCAATGCCCCGCTATCTGTCCCGGCTGCCTTATGGAGCCAAAACCGACCCGGTTGATGAGTTCGATTTTGAAGAGGATGTGGAGGGTACTGATTCGTCGAAATATACCTGGTCAAACGCAGCGTATGCAATGGCGGTCAATATCAACCGATCGTTCAAAATATACGGCTGGTGTTCGCGTATCCGGGGCATCGAGTCCGGTGGCGCTGTCGAAGGCTTGCCGGTACATACCTTTCCGACCGATGATGGCGGTGTGGACATGAAATGCCCAACCGAAATTGCGATCAGCGACCGGCGCGAAGCGGAACTGGCAAAAAATGGTTTCATGCCGCTTATTCATAAGAAAAACTCTGATTTTGCCGCCTTTATCGGCGCCCAGTCCTTACAGAAACCGGCAGAATATGATGATCCGGACGCAACCGCGAACGCCAATCTGGCGGCGCGGCTGCCCTATTTGTTCGCGACGTGCCGGTTCGCACATTATCTGAAATGTATTGTGCGCGATAAAATTGGCTCATTCAAGGAACGTGATGACATGGAACGCTGGTTGGGTGACTGGATCAATCAGTATGTCGATGGCGATCCGTTGAATTCGACAGAAACCACCAAAGCGAAGCAGCCATTGGCGGATGCGGAAGTGGTGGTCGAGGAAATCGAAGGCAATCCGGGTTATTATTCGGCGAAATTTTTCTTGCGACCGCATTATCAACTGGAAGGGCTGACGGTTTCTTTGCGTCTGGTTTCCAAACTGCCGTCCGGTAAAGGTGCGGGTTGATTTTTTCCTTCGGATCCGTTCAGGGAAACTCAGGCCTTGTACAGGGGCAGATATAGCCGTTGGCTGAACACAGTTGAAGCCGACGGTAGGGATTCAGGCCTGGATACAAAACATTAACATAACCGGTTTATAGCCGGTGGATTATTTGCATAACTCAAACAGGAGAAAAATTATGGCTGTAGATATGTTTATCAATATGGGAGATAAAATCAAAGGAGAGACCAAAGACAAAAAACAAAAGGATAAAGGTGATATCGATGTGCTGGCCTGGAGCTGGGGCATGTCGCAACAAGGGACGTTTCATACCGGTGGCGGTGGCGGTGCCGGCAAGGTGAATATACAGGATTTATCCTTTACCAAGTACATCGACAAGGCTTCGGCGCCAATACAAAAACATTGTTGTACCGGCGAGCATATTCCCAAAGTGGTTTTGCTCTGCCGCAAGGCGGGAGGCAAACAGGAGAAATATATCCAGATCACGCTGCACAAATGTATTGTCACCTCGGTTTCAACCGGTGGTTCACAGGGCGAGGAGTTGTTGACCGAGAACATAACCCTGAATTTTGCCAAGGTCGAGTTCGAGTATTTCATCCAGGATGACAAAGGCGCGACCAAATCGGGCGGTAAAAATGTCTGGGATATCGAGGCGAATGCCGGGGAAGACTGATGAATGGCGTAAGCGCCGAACAATTGCTGCGTGAAGGCAATCCTGAACAGGCTCTTGCGCAGTTGAAGCAGGAGATTCGAACGGATCCGGCAAATTCCCGGCTAAGAATATTTCTTTTTCAGTTGTTGCTTGTCCAGGGTGAGTGGGCATCGGCGCTTACCCAGCTGGATGTTATCAAGGAAATGGATGCGTCCGCCATTGCCATGGTGCAGACTTACCGGGAACTGATCCGCTGTGAACAGCTTCGCGAACAGGTCTTTGCCGGTAACCACCAGCCCTTGGTGTTCGGGCATCCCGAGCAATGGCTGGCGTTATTGCTTGAAGCCCTGAAACAGGAAACCAGTGGCCAAAGCAAGGAAGCGGCAGAGCTGCGTGAGCAGGCTTTTGCTTTGGCACCGGCAACCGCCGGAGCTGTTGATAATGAGTCCTTTGCCTGGCTTGCCGATGCCGATCCGCGTTTGGGGCCGGTGCTGGAAGCCATTGTCAATGGCCGTTACTATTGGGTTCCTGTGACCAATATCAAAAAGATTGATATCGACAAACCGGAAGATTTGCGTGATCTGGTCTGGCTGCCGGCGCATTTTGTCTGGGCGAACGAAGGCGAGGTGGTCGGATTCATCCCGGCCCGCTATCCAGGGTCGGCAAAAACCGAGTGGCTGGATATCGGGGCGGGTGTTTATCATGGTCTGGGCCAACGTATTCTGGTCACGGATAATAATGAATATTCGGTTTTGGACATACGCTGTATAACATGCGCTGTGCCGGCAGAGGAATAACAGGAGGTAAGCGTGATGGCCGAATTGACCGTAAAGGAAAAATTACAGCCATCGCTACTGGATCGGCTTGAGGATAACGCCCCCCAGGAAGTACAGGAGTCCCGGGAAAAGCGGATTTTATCGCTTAAACAGTTACGGCAATCGGTTATTCGTGATTTAACCTGGCTGTTAAACGCCTCCAACCTTGAATCGGTTGTGGCAATGGACAATTATCCGGAAGTGAAAATCTCCGTACTCAACTATGGCATGCCGGATCTTGCCGGTCGCATCAATCAGGGTATTGATAGCGTGGAACTGGAACGTATTATCCGTAATGTCATTATCGCTTTTGAACCCCGAATTATAAAAAGTTCTTTATCGGTTCGGGTATTGCAGTCGGATAACATGGATTCGAGCGCGATGGTTTTTGATATTGAGGGCGATCTCTGGGCGCAGCCGTTACCGCTGCATTTGTTTCTTAAAACGGAAATGGACCTGGAAACCGGCGATATCAAAATGCAAAATATGGGGTAACGACTCAGCTTACCCCCCCTTATTTGCGCCAACTCTGCGTTGGAAGTGCTCATTTACCCGTGTAAACTGCGCCCTTCCGCCTTGATTTGTCGCAAAACGGGGGCAATCTGAGCCGTTACTGGACTTTTTACCAATACGCTGAATAGTTACAATATGGGCTGATGCATGGATCCAAGAATCCTTAAATATTATAACAGCGAATTGCAGCATCTTCGCGATATGGGCGGAGAATTTGCCAAAGCCTATCCTAAAATTGCCGCACGCCTGGGTCTGGATGAATTCGACTGTGCTGACCCTTATGTCGAGCGCTTGCTGGAAGGGTTCGCTTTTCTGGCCGCGCGCGTGCAAGTCCGAATGGATGCCGAGTTTCCTGAATTTACCCAGCATTTACTGGAAATTGTTTATCCGCATTATTTGACTCCGGTCCCGTCGATGGCGGTTGTGCAGATCAATCCGGATCTGAACGAAGGCTCATTGAGTAAGGGCTATCCGATAGCTAGGGATAGTGTGCTGCGCAGTTTGATCGGCAAGGGTGAAAACAGCGCTTGCGAATATCGCACCGCCCATGATGTACGTTTATGGCCGATACAGATAAGCGAAGCGCGTTATTTTGAATCCGGCCAGGCTGTATCCAGTTGTTGCAACAAAAATATCATGGCCGCCAAGTCCGGTTTGAAGCTCACGTTAAAATCAACGGCGGGATTGAAATTTTGTGAATTGTCCGGCCTCGATGAACTGATTTTTTATTTACGCGGCAACGATGGTTTGCAGACGTTTCTTTACGAGCAACTGATTGCCCATTCCATTATGATGGTGGTGCAATGTCCGGGTTTGCAGGTGTTTTCCGAGGGCAATCCGTTTTCTTTGGTCGGTTTTGAACAGACCCAGGCTTTGTTACCCTATAGTCGGCAGTCTTTTTCCGGTTACCGTCTGTTGCAGGAATATTTTGCCTTCCCCGAGCGTTTTTGTTTTGTCCGCTTGCAGGGTTTGCAGGAAGCTGTTGCCCAGGTTACATGCGATAGCCTGGATATTGTTATCGCTTTTGATTACAAACATCCGAAAATTTCACAAGCTATCATTGACAGTGGGCATTTCCAGCTCAATTGCACGCCGGTCATCAATCTGTTTCCAAAGCGCGTTGACCGGATTCATTTAAACGATAAAACCCATCAATATCATATTGTGCCCGACCGGACGGCGCCACTGGATTATGAAGTGCATTCGGTCAGCGAAGTTCTGGGTTTGGGGACGAGTGCGGATGCCGGGCAGGTTTTTTTCCCGTTTTACGATGCTGGCAATTTTTATGGGCATCGGCAGGAAATGGCTTTTTACACCTTGCATCGTGAACCGAGAATGTTATCCAGCAAACGGCTAAGGCAAGGGCCACGTTCCAGTTATATTGGCGCGGAAACGTATATATCGTTGGTTGATGCCCGGGAGGCACCTTATAACCGCAACCTGAAACAACTGGCGATTAAGGCTCTGTGCACCAATCGGGATTTACCGTTGTTTATGCCGGTCGGAAAAAGCAATACGGATTTTACCTTGCAAACCGGTGCGCCGGTTGAGTCTATCCGCTGTCTGGCCGGACCGACCCGGCCCCGGCCTTCCGCAGCCAGCGGTGAAGTGGCCTGGAAGTTGATCAGCCATTTATCGCTGAATTATTTGTCCTTGTTAAATACTGATCCGGAACATGGTGCGGTGGCATTGCGTGATTTATTGACCTTGTATGCCAATAACAGCGAATTGATTGTGCAAAAACAGATCGAAGGTGTATTGGCGATTGATGCAAGGCCGGTGTTACGCAGAATCGAAGGCACAGGACCGGTTTATTTTGGCCGGGGGCTGGAGATCGCTGTACAATTCGATGAGAGTTTGTTTGAAGGCAGCGGGGTTTTTACCCTGGGTTTGGTTTTGGAACATTTTTTTGCCAAATACACGTCCATCAATTCGTTTACTGAAACGGTGATCAAAACAACAGAAAGAGGGGAATTACACCGATGGAATATCCGCAAGGGGATGCGGCCCACACTTTAAACAAGCCGGATATCGAGCGTGAACTGGCGGAAAAACCGTTTGCGTTCGATTTTTTCCAGGCTATCCGCTTGCTGGAAAACCTGCATCCGGAAAAACCCAGGTTGGGCAAAGGGGCACGGGCCCAGGATGATTTTGTGCGTCTGGAGCAGAATGTTTCCCTGGCTTTTCAAGCATCGACATTAACCGGATTCCAACACAGAAAAGCTTATCCGGCCCCGCATCTGACGACCGCTTTTTTTGGTTTGTTTGGCCCGAATGGCGGCCTGCCATTGCATTTGTCCGAATATGCCTATGAACGCAGTAAACATCACGGCGATGAGACCTTTATCCGTTTTGTCAATCTGTTCCAGCACCGGATGCTGTCATTCATGTACCGGGCCTGGGCCAATGCCCAACCGACGGTCAATTTCGATCGGCCCGATAAAGATCGTTTTAAATATTATATCGGCAGTTTTTTGGGCCTGGGCATGGATTCCCTGCAAGCGCGGGATGCGATCAGCGATAATCTGAAATTGCATTTTGCTGCTCATTTTGCCTGTCAAACCAAACATCCGGAAGGGTTGAAATTCATTATCGAAAATTATTTCAAGCTTGCAACCCGTATCGAGGAGTTTGTAGGTGCCTGGCTGGCTTTGCCGGAGGACAGTATTTGCCGTCTGGGGAAGTCACGGCAAACTGGAAGTCTTGGTATCAATGCGATTGCCGGAGCCCGGATCTGGAGCAAGCAACATAAATTCAGAATCCGTCTGGGAGCTATGGCTTTACCGGATTATCAGAAGTTGCTTAATGATACGCTAATCCGTAAGCGACTGATTTCCATTGTGCATAATTACATTGGCTTCGAGCTGGACTGGGATGTCCAGATGATACTGAAGCATGATCAGGTGCCGCCCTTGCAACTGGGGGCAAAGGCCCAGTTGGGCTGGAGCTGCTGGTTGGGCGACAGGAAGAGCCGCTGTGATGCGGATGATTTGATAATGGTAATGGGGTAAAACTGTAGGAGTGGCTGTCCGCGATCCATAGCACGGGTCGTTCCATGACATGATTCATCCCAAATTTGTATGAACGAATGAGCAGGTAATTGTTATGAGTGGTATCAACCGGGTTGCATTGTTTGGTAAATTGAACGCACTGGGCTACAAGTCCATCGAGAGTGCGACCGTGTTTTGCAAAATGCGGGGTAATCCACATGTCGAAATGAGTCATTGGCTGAATCAGATTCTTCAGGAAGAAGATTCCGATCTGCATCGGATTATTCGTTATTTTGAATTGGAAGCCCCCCGTTTGGCGCGTGATTTGACGGCATCCCTGGAAAAGCTGCCAAAAGGCGCGACCTCGATATCGAATTTATCCCCGTATATCGAGGATGCTGTCGAACGGGGCTGGGTTTATGGTACCTTGGCGTTTGGTGAATCGCAGGTGCGCACAGGCCATTTGATTGTCGGTATGTTGGGAACCAAAGGCCTGGAGTCGGTATTGCTGAATATATCACGCGAATTTGGCAAAATAAAATTTGAGCAATTAGTGGATTCCTTTGGCAAAATTGTGGCCGGATCACCCGAGGACAATCTGGTGGCGAGTGATGGTTTTCAGGTTGGCGTATCGCCGGGAGAGAGCAGTGATGCGATAGCGCCGGCGGCAATGGGTAAACAGGAAGCATTGAAGCAGTTTACCGTGGATATGACCGAACAGGCGCGGCAGGGTGAAATTGATCCGATTGTCGGGCGTGATCAGGAAATCCGGCAAATCATTGATATTTTGATGCGTCGGCGCCAGAACAATCCGATTTTGACGGGTGAGGCCGGTGTGGGCAAAACCGCTGTGGTCGAGGGTTTTGCCCTGAAAATTGCCTGTGGCGATGTGCCGCCACCTTTGAAAAAGGTGACCTTACGAGCGCTGGATGTCGGTTTGTTGCAGGCGGGTGCGAGCATGAAAGGCGAATTTGAAAATCGCCTGCGTAAAGTGATCGATGAAGTTCAGTCTTCGGAAAAACCGATTATTTTGTTTATCGATGAAGCGCATACTTTGGTTGGCGCCGGTGGCGTGGCCGGAACCGGCGATGCGGCGAATTTGTTAAAACCGGCATTGGCCCGGGGTAAACTGCGCACGGTTGCCGCGACCACCTGGGCGGAATACAAAAAACATATCGAAAAAGACCCGGCCCTGACCCGCCGTTTCCAGGTCGTGCAGATTGGCGAGCCGGATGAAGAAAAAGCCATACGGATGATGCGGGGTGTGGCTGCGGTGATGGAAACACATCATCAGGTGCAATTGCTGGATGAGGCGATACAGGCCAGTGTACGCTTGGCGCACCGTTATATTCCGGCCCGGCAATTGCCGGATAAATCGGTCAGTTTGCTGGATACCGCTTGCGCCCGCGTTGCCATCAGCCAATACGCGGTGCCGGCGGAAATCGACGATAGTCGTAAGCAGATCGATGCCTTGCTGGCCGAAAAAGCGATTTTGGAAAAAGAAGAAAACGCCGGTCTGGACACCGAAACCCGGCAGGCGGTGGTCGATGAGTCTCTGCATGTAGAAAAACAGAAGCTGGAAGCATTGCAAGCCCGCTGGCAGGAAGAGCAGGCTCTGGTCAAACAGGTTATGGATTTGCGCAAAAAATTGCGTGACCATGCCGAGACCGGAGCGGAAAATGAAAACAGCCTGAGCGAATCCGAAGAGGCACAGACCGCCCCTTCCAGGCAAGAGGTACTGCAACAACTGCGGGACAAACAGGCGCAGTTGCAGAGCTTGCAAGGTGAAAAACCGATGATTTTGCCGATTGTCGATGCCCAGGCCGTGGCTTCGGTCGTTGGTGACTGGACAGGCATACCGGTTGGACGTATGGTTAAAAATGAAGTCGAGACGGTATTGCATCTGGCCGATACCCTGGGTGAGCGTATCATTGGACAACAACATGCCCTGCAAATGATTGCCAAACGGATTCAGACATCGAGGGCCAATCTGGATAATCCAAATAAACCGATTGGGGTATTCCTGCTGGCCGGTTCTTCCGGTGTCGGTAAAACTGAAACCGCCCTGGCATTGGCGGAAGCCTTGTATGGCGGTGAACATAATTTGATTACCATCAATATGAGTGAATTCCAGGAAGCGCATACCGTATCGACTCTGAAAGGAGCGCCACCCGGTTATGTCGGCTATGGCGAAGGCGGGGTCCTGACCGAAGCGGTGCGGCGCAAACCGTATAGTGTTGTGTTACTGGATGAAGTGGAAAAAGCGCACCCGGATGTGCACGAGATTTTTTTCCAGGTTTTTGACAAAGGCTGGATGGAAGATGGTGAAGGCCGGGTGATCGATTTCAAAAATACCTTGATCCTTTTGACCACCAATGTCGGCACCGATCTGATTATGTCGATGTGCAAGGATCCGGAATTGATGCCCGATGCGGACGGTCTGGCCAAAGCGCTGCGCAAACCGTTGCTGGAGGTGTTTCCCCCGGCCTTGCTGGGACGGCTGGTGGTGATTCCTTATTATCCATTGAGTGATGCAATGATTGGCACTATCGCCCGCTTGCAGTTGGCACGCATCGCCAAACGGGTTGAGGAAAACCATGCTGTGCCATTTACCTATGACGATTCGGTTGTGGCCCTGATTGCCGAGCGTTGTACGGAACTGGAAAGTGGTGGCCGGATGATTGATGCGATCTTGACCAATACGGTTCTGCCAACGATCAGTGAAGTGTTTTTAACGCGCATGATCGAGGAAAAACCGGTGCAACGGGTGCATATTACCGTCAAGGACAGCGAGTTTTCTTACCTGTTTGATTAAAAGCAATGGATCTGTTCGTTGTCTTGTCTTCGTTTTGTTCAAGGCACATTGACCGTAACCTGACCGGGCGATAAAACGGAGATGATACCCAGCCAGTTACAGGCACATTTCGATGTATTGTTCAATACAGGCATATTGCCCAATAATATTGTGGGTGAACCCGGTGTCCAGGGCGTAAGTGTGGCCGGGATACAAGGCATTGGCGTCAAGACACCGGCAGCGGCTGTTGTGGCTGCGGCAACCGTCGGGTTGGTGGGTGCGCTGCACAAGCCAAAAGGCATAATATTCACCATGGGTTTGTGATCCATGATATTGGCGACCGGGACATTATTGGTCAGGGTACGATTTACGGGTAATACGACCAATGCGCTTGGGGTCGTGCCAAAGCTGCATTGCAGGGTCGCTCCCATACAAACTTCCATTGCCATAGTGTTGCACCTTTATTTACACAGCGTAATGATTCAGCGTATTGCTTACATTTTCTGATTTAATCAAGCTGGATCATACTGTACGGATTAAAAACTCCCTTGTAACGCACAAGGGATAAAATGACAAGCATTTTTTCACCTGCCGGTTTTTTATACTGCACGCGGCCACGCTTGCGGATTTTGAAAATAGCTGTTGTTGGGGTTCAAGAGTGTTTTTACACTCCGCACGGTTATGAAGGCGGAAAATGATCGGGCAATTGGGAGCTGTTGGCAGGCGGCTTGCCCTTACCCATTGCCATTAAGTTAAGCCCTTTTGTTGAATGGATTTATGGATGTAGGTGCGGATTTATCCGCACAGTACGACAAGCCGCATCGACACCCAAATCATATTTTCTTAACTTAATGGCAATGAGGCGGCTTGCCGGATACCCATCCCTAGGCCTGGATTCCGGCAATCCCTGCCGGAATGACGCGAACCGGCCCCTCATTCCGCTACGGATTGGCGGAATCCAGTGACAGGGATGTCATTGACCGCTTTGAAATACCGGCAAGGTTTATTGCACGCGGCCACGCCTGCCTGTTGGCAGACAG
>CAZDXJ010000013.1:0-43697 GCA_964509475.1 uncultured Methylococcaceae bacterium
GGGTGAGTAGAGATACCTAACTGGAATAATCACTCAGCAGACTACCAGGCTAGTGAGCATGTAAATAAAACCGCTCCAGTAATTCAATAGTTAAACTCTTTTTTGAGCAAAACATATAATTTTCCGGTAATAATTTCTTTCTCGAGCAATTCGTTCAAGGTGTCGTTTTGATAAGCATGCAACAGCGCTTTTGCGGATTGTTCGTTTAATTTTTCCAGGAGATCCTGGTTTGATTGAATCTCATGCTGCATCTGCTGGATTGCGTTTGCCTTCAAGTCCTGGTAAATTGAGATGACATTTTTTATGGCTTGCTGATCATTGAATATTTCAAATAACGGGGAGCTTTCCAAATCGGACAATTCCTTCAGAACCTTGCTGATTAGCTTGTATTGGGTTTGGTAATACAGATAAAGCTCTTGCGGATCATCCTGTGTGGCCGGTAGAAACAATAACCGGCGCACTGTATTGGGTATTAAATGACGGTTCCAGGAAGTCATATAGGCATTAAGGGATTTCAGGTTGGGTTCATCCTTTTCCACCCGCTCGGTTTGGGTTTCAAGGATACGAAGATTTCTTTTGTAGATACTTTCATTGATTTCATCATTTCTGAACAATTCCTTCAGTTCTCTTTTTTGCAACGCCAGGGTATAAATACGCAACATGTTTTCCACGACGTGGCTTGAGTTGACGGATCGATTTTGATTTCTGCATTGATCGCAAATCTGTTGATACAGCTTCTGGTAATCCGAGATAAACTTTCGGTATTGGCGCTCGCTGATATAATGGTGTTCATGAAGCTCTTGCAGGCGATCCATGAGTTCTTGATAAATCAAGGCTTTGCTTTTGTAATAACTCATTTCCTCATGCGGCAGCAAAGCATCGATTTTTAACCAATGCACCATTTTGGAAATGGTTGGCGCTTTGATAAACAGCGTGAAATAGATACTGCCAATGGTGATGGCGATAATAAATTCCTTGACTGAAAATTCATAGGACCAGCCGGCAAGATCCAGATCATCAGGAATCAACAACACCATAATGATTGCCAGGGAACCGCGCAGACTGCCCCAGGACAATAAATGCTGCCAGCTTGACGGAATGCTTTCCTCGGACTTAATCCGGTTGGCCAGGCCAATGGAAAGGTAAATGGACAGGGCTCTTGCTACGGCAACGATGGTCACCATCATCAGTATGGGCAAAAAGGCGATATGCAAGGCGATAGACAGATTGGTAAACAACAGACCCATCAGGATAAAGACCAGGGAGTTGGCCAGGAAGGCAAAATAACTCCAGAATTTTTCCATATAGGCTTCAACATCGGTAGACATTTTAAAACGTCCATAATTGCCCATGACCATCGAGGCCACCAGTGTCGCGATGATTGAAGAAATATGGATGGCATGGCCGGCAATAAACCAGTTTTCGGATATCAGTTCAGCGAGCAAAAAGGTGAAATGGGCCACCAGCAAGGTCAAGGTAATTTCCAGGTGCATATTGCCCTTGACCAGTTCGATCAGTTTAGAGAATAAAAAACCCATGCACAGGCCGAACAATACACCGCCGGCAATCATTGTGCAAAACTGGAACAAACCCTGTAAAACAGTCGGGATACCTTCATAACCATGCTGCATGATGCCTAAAAAGACCAGAAACATGGCAAATGCGGTGCCGTCATTGAACAGGCTTTCACCTTCGAAAATCAAGGTCAGACGGTGCGGTGCACCACACTCCTTGAACAAGGCCAGTACCGCGACCGGATCAGTGGCAGAAATAACCGCACCAAACAATAAGGTGACAATAACCGGAATATCGATTCCCAGCAGATAAAAACCCCAATGACCGGCAAAGCCGATAAAAAACGTGGAAATCATCAGACCCAGTACAGCCAGCATACTGATCGCAAATTTATTGTCCTTGATATTGCGAACCTTCATATTGTAGGCAGATTCAAAAATCAGAATCGGCAGGAATACAAAAAACAACAACTCCGGCGTCAATTGAAAACTGGTAATAAAGGACAAACTCTCAATATTGGAAATCGGTACCAGAAAAGCGCCGGCAATGACCAATAATACGGTATAGGGTATATGCGTCTTCAGGGAAATGAGGTTGACACCCATGGAAATGAGCATGAGTGTGAAAACGGATAGGTAAACGTCTAAAGTCATCGGATATGCAATTTGAGTGTATGGAGTTATTGATAATAGTTTTATTATAAAACCAGGTTCTCAGGGGGGGTGGTTTTTTAAGGCTTTGGCAAAGGCTTTGGCCATCCCGGATGTTGCTATCGGGTTTTGTTTGACGGGGCGGTTTTTGTGGGGTTTGAGTTTGTTGCCGGTGTGTTTTTTCATGCTCAAATTGATGCGGTTGCGCACAATATCCACATCCAGAACCCGCACCTTTACGGTGGCACCGGTTTTGACAACGGTATGCGGGTCTTTGACAAACGTATCGGCCAATTGCGAAATATGCACCAAACCGTCCTGATGTACGCCGATATCGACAAATGCGCCAAAGTTGGCAACATTGGTGACGACACCTTCCAGGTACATGCCCACTTTCAGATCGGTAATTTTTTCGACGCCTTCCTTGAAAGAAGCGGTTTTAAATTCAGGGCGCGGATCCCGGCCCGGTTTTTCCAGTTCCTGTAATATATCGGTTACGGTAGGCAAACCGAATATTTCGTTAGTGTAATTGGCAGCGTCCAGCTTGCGCAGAAAAGGACTCTGGCCGATCAAATCCTGTATGGATTTTCCGGTATCATCCAGGATACTTTGCACCACAGGGTAAGCCTCTGGATGTACCGCCGAGGCATCCAGTGGATTGTCACCATTGCTGATGCGCAGAAAACCGGCCGCCTGTTCAAAGGTTTTTTGGCCCAGGCGGGGGATGTTCTTTAATTGTCCGCGATTTTTAAAGGGACCGTGTTGATCGCGGTAATTAACAATGTTTTGACTGACCGTGGCGGATAAACCGGATACCTGAGTCAATAACGCAACCGATGCGGTATTGACATCGACACCCACCGCGTTGACGCAATCTTCGATAACATGGTTGAGTTGGCGGCCTAATTGAACTTGATTGACATCATGTTGATATTGTCCGACCCCGATGGCCTTTGGTTCAATTTTGACCAGCTCGGCCAAAGGGTCCTGCAAACGGCGGGCAATGGATACTGCCCCCCGTAAAGACACATCCAGATCGGGAAACTCCTTCGCGCCCAGTTCCGAAGCGGAATATACCGATGCTCCCGCTTCGGATACCACTAACTTGGTGATATTCAGATCGGGATGCTGTTGCATCAAATCACCAACCAATTGATCGGTTTCCCGTGAACCGGTACCGTTGCCAATGCTGATCAACTCAATCCGGTATTGTTTGATCAATTTGACCAGGATAGTGATTGCTTCCTGCCATTGCCGTTTGGGAACATGTGGATAAAGAGTTGCGGTATCCAGGAGTTTGCCGGTGGCGTCAACAACAGCAGCCTTGACGCCGGTTCTCAAGCCTGGATCCAAGCCCATTGTAACGCGGGCGCCAGCCGGGGCGGTCAGCAATAAATTGCGTAAATTATGAGCAAAAACCTGTATGGCCTCTTGTTCTGCCGCCTCGCGCAACCGGATCAACAAGTCCAGATTAATGCGGGTAAACAATTTGACTTTCCAGGTCAAACGGGCGCTTTCGGCAAGCCAGGCCGCAGCCGGTTTGCCGGTATTTTGCAGATTCAGGCTGGCGATGACCTGCTGTTCACAATATCGATGCCCCGAATCGCCATCCCGGGCGGGCATCAGTTTCAAGCTGAGGATATCCTGTTTGCGGCCCCGGAAAAGAGCCAGCGCCCGGTGTGAAGGTATTTTTTTAATCGCTTCCTGGTAGCCGAAATAATCCCGGAACTTGATACCGGCCTGCTCCTGATTCTTGATCACGCTGGATTGCAAAAAGCCGTTGTTCCACACATATTCCCGAAGTTCAGCCAGTAATACAGCGTTTTCCGAAATGCGTTCCATGATGATTTGGCGGGCGCCGTCCAATGCGCTGGCCGCATCGGTAACCGCTTTTTCCGGGTTGATGTAACGGCCAGCGATATCAAACGGGTCACAATCCGGATGCGACAAAATAAAATCCGCCAGCGGCTCCAGGCCAGCTTCCCGGGCAATCTGTGCCTTGCTGTGGCGTTTGGGTTTGTAGGGCAGGTACAAATCTTCCAGATGGGTTTTATTGTCCGCCTGCTGAATGGCTTTTTCCAGTTCAGGCGTCAATTTACCCTGGCCGCGAATACTTTCCAGAATGGTATTGCGGCGCTCATTCAGATCACGCAGATAAAACAAGCGTTCCTGCAAGGTTCTGAGCTGGCCATCGTCAAGTCCCCGGGTCAGTTCCTTACGATAACGGGCGATGAAAGGCACGGTCGCACCCTGATCCAACAACGCAACCGCTGCTGAAACCTGATGCGGGCTAACGGAAAGTTCTTCGGCAATACGCTGGATGACATTCATTTTTTGTTTAAATACCGTATTTTCAATACACAGAAGTTGTTGGCCGGTTTGCGTATTTATGATGCGCAAACGTAGAAACAGGCTGGTTTGGACAATGGCTTGAGGCGTTGCATAACGGTATATTGTAACAGTAAAGAAATGTTAGAATGATCTGTTTTTTAATTGAATAATTGGTCAATGAAGAGCAGAGCGAGACGGCGTGGCGTGGTATTGGTGCATACCGGAGAAGGCAAAGGCAAATCATCCAGTGCCATCGGCATGGTTTTCCGGGCTGCGGGCTGGGGCATGAAAGTCTGTGTGATCCAATTCATCAAAGGCCAATGGCAGACCGGCGAACAAAAAGCCGCTGCCCGTTTTGATAATATCGAATGGCATGCTTTGGGCGATGGGTTTACCTGGGATACCAAAAACCCCCGGCGGGATCGCCAAACCAGCCGTGAAATCTGGCAGTTCAGCAAGCAAAAAATACGCTCGCAGGATTTTGATCTGGTGGTGCTGGATGAAATCAACTATTGCTGTGATTATGGCTGGATAACGGGCGAAGAAATCGCCGAATTTATTCGTAATGACAAGCCGGCGTATTTGCATTTGGTATTGACCGGGCGTCATGCCCGCGATGAAGTGATCGCTGTGGCCGATACCGTCACTGAAATGAAACCGCTCAAGCACGCTTTCGACAAAGGTATCAAGGCCCAGCAAGGGGTGGAATTTTAACCGGTTTTCAAATACACCAGACCGATTCGGGTATTGGGTTTGTGGATGCCGGATTGGCGGATTTGTTCGGCGGCCTTTTTTGCACCAAGAAAAATGAATCCCAGTTTGGCATTGTTTTTGACCATAACCATCAAAATCGCCTGCCGCCCGGCATGATTTATCAGGACGTACCCCTGTTGAGCCTTTATCAATAATTGCTGCAACGAACCCAGCTTTAATTCGCGGACAACACGCCCGCCTTGTGCCGACAAAGCGGTAGCCATCGCGGCAACGATATCTTCGTCAAGTCCGTTCTGCATATTGCTCGCCATAATCAAACCATCGTTTGAAATGACAGCGCAGGCTTCGATATCCGAGGAAAGACTATGCAGATTGGATAAAATATCCGAAAGTATTTTTGAAAATTCAGCTTGTTTCATGATGTTTAGAAGTTACGCATTGACAAGCCCAATTACCCCTCACCCGGTTGTGTTGTAGCCGGCATAGGTCATTGATTTATCAGGATACGTGATACATCCATGTTGTTCTGCATAGTGTCCTGAGTTATGCAAGCCCAGCTTTTCCGTGGAAGGGCTGGGCAAGCCTGATAAATCAACAACCTGCATCTGTTTTTCAGGGGAGTGAGTGGATACCATATTACAATGCGGCGCAGATCAAGATATCGGTATTTTTAATTAGCATATTACGATATACTTTTTTATGGGGTGTTTTTTAATTTCTCCATCGCATTGTTTGATCGGGTTTATTGGCCAACTCTGACCGGGCCGCATGTGGATAGATAGCAAACCCGGTCAAACCGATACATTGCGTTTACCCGCATAGCCCAAACCAATGAAAAGGAAAAATTGGGCGCCGAAAATCAGATTGGCCATCAGCAAATGAATCGGTTGGGCCGCCGCCGGCATACCCAGCCGATCCAGGCTGATGCCGGCGAGAATGGCGGTGACGATACAGCTCATCAATACCAATACCGTATGCCACAACAGGTGATCGCGATACGGGTTTCGATAGACTTGCCAGGCCAGCCAAAGGTTGGTGAACAAAATGATTGATGAAAAAGAGCGGTGAACATAAAAAATCAGTGGGAAATCATCGCGCCAGAACTGGCGGTCAATGTAACTGTGTGCGTTGGCAATAATATCGACCGCTTCACGAACCTGTATACCCATCGTGATCTGCAACAGAGTCAATCCCATGGCCACTTTTAATACCGTGACAAAGTGTGGAGACAGGCCGGAAGCATCAATTTGAAAGAGAAAGCCCTTCTGCGATCGGGCAAGCGTATAAATCAGCAGGGCGACAATGCTCAATGCCAGTAACATGTGCAGACTGATCATGTAAGGTTTCAGGTTACTGGCGACAACCCGGGAACCCAGCCAGCCTTGAAAACCGACAATCAACAAGGTGGCCAGGGAAAGGTAAAATACACGCGGGTCGGATTTCAGATAATACCGGGCCGTATAAACGGTCAATAACAGTAAAAACCCCGCGCTGACACCCACCAGGCGATTGGTGTATTCGGTCCAGGTTTTCAACGGGTTGAAACGGGTGTCGGCATAACCGCGTTGGGCATAGATTTGCTGATAGTTTTCCGGTAATTGCGCTTCCTCGGTAGGGGGTATCCACTGGCCGAAACAAGTCGGCCAATCGGGGCAGCCCATGCCGGCGCCGGAGGCGCGTACGATACCGCCCGCGAGAATTACACAATAAATGGCGAGAAGGGTAAGACTGGCGATGCGGCGGAACCGTAAAGCCTGTTGTAAATCCGTCATAGGTGTCAATAAGTGAGTTCAGAAAGCGTGATTTTATCCTGGCTGCTGTTATCCAGCCGCAGGTTTTCCGATTTTGCATAACCTTGTTGCAGGATAACCAGCATCCGGGCCGGCGGTTTGTCTTGCCAGACACTGAGAATCTGGCCAGCATGGGATGTTTGATTTTCATCCTGGGTGATGATATTCAGCCCGGCATGAAGAGGTTGTTGATTGTCGCTTTTAGCAAGGTACATCTGCCGCTTGGACTTGCCTTTGTAATGGGTGCGGGCAATGATTTCCTGACCGGTGTAACAACCTTTGTTGAAACTGATGCCGTTGAGCCGGTCAAGATTCAGCATTTGCGGGATATATTGTTCACTGCTTTGCAGATCCAGCCAGGGGATGCCGGCCAACAGATCCAGAAGCTGCCAGTCGCGTGTGCGGGTGGCGCTGAAGCCGTATTTTTGGGTCATTTTTTTCCAGAATAAAATCGCTTGTCCGGCTGGCGCGATAGCGATGTAACGGCTGGGTTGGTTTGGCATGCGCAGTATTGATACCTCATCGTGAACCGTAATGGCAGCGGTTTTCCCGGGAAGACTTAAATCCGATAACGGCCCGGTTTGCAGGCCGATAAGACATAACGCATCGCTTCGGTCGTCAAGCTGGACATCGGCCCGCAAAATGTATATGGCCAGGCGTTTTTGTACTTTCTCCAGCAATTCCCTGGGAAGAACAAGCCAGTAGCCGGTCTCTTGTTTAAAGATAAAGAAAACGCACACGACCCGGCCCTTGGGCGTGCAAAATGCGCCAAACCGGCCTTGTGTTGCGCTGACTTCCCGAATATCGCAGGTCGCCTGACCTTGCAGAAAGTCGGCGGCATCGGTACCCCGGACAGCCAATATCGCCAATTGCGGCAGGGCAAAAACAGCCCGGCCGGATACAGGCTCCGGCGTAAATTCAGCCTGCATTGCGGTATCGAATACCGCACCCTGGGTGATTAAAAAGTTTTGCCAGTCTTGCTGCATCGTAAACGGGTATGAATTGTACGGTAAATACCGCTATTATAACGCTATTGACCAGAAAATCGGTTTTTTTAGTGAATGTTCCTGAGCAATTGAGCCAGACCCGTTTTATTTTATATCCTCGCCAGTCAATTTTATTGACGCGATGGCTGACGGGTTTGTATGCTCTGACGATAGTTGCTGTTTCGGTAATGAGCCTGGCAATGGCGGGAAAACTTTTATTGTTTATTCTGCTGTGGCTGAATTTTTGTTATACATTGAGTCAGCGAGTGCAATTGCCCGTTCGATATGTACTTTGTTACCAGGAGGATTCCGGTTGGCAACTAGGCGGTGACCATGACGGTTTTGAGTCTATCGTTTTGACCGGGGCAACATTATCAACATCGTTTTTGGTTATATTGCATTTTGCGCGGGAAAATGGCGAGCAAGACCGTTTGCTCATCGTCAAGGATATGATGCCATTGGAAAAATTCAGCCGCCTGCGGGCGTTGTTGAAAATTTCGCCTTTGAATGCCAGCATCGGCTGAACGGTTCTGTTTTTGTTTGACGGCTAATAACCCGGCAGTGCGTGAATTGCAGATTCGACACATTCGCACATAGAGACAGACACAAGCGCTTGACCTTCAAGCCCGTGAACGGTTACTGTTTTGTGTCTCTAAACCTAACCGGGCGGTAAAAAAAACGGAAACCGCGTAAATATTCAGTATAAATAGAGAGGAAATTATGGCTGCGACACCTTCAAACATGTTGCCATTAGGCACGATTGCTGCGGATTTTTGTTTGCCGGATACGATAAGCGGTGCGGATAAAAGCTTGCAGGAATTGAAAGGCGAAAAAGGCACGCTTATCCTGTTTATTTGTAATCATTGCCCTTATGTCCTGCATATCAAGGCGCAACTGATTGATATTGCCCGGCATTATGCCAAGCAAGGCATCCATACGATTGCTATCAGTGCCAATGATGTACAAAACTATCCCCAGGATGGGCCGGATAAAATGAAAGCGATGATGCAAGAATGGGGTAATCCGTTTGCCGCTTATCTATATGATGAGTCACAAGATGTGGCCAGAGCCTATCAGGCGGCTTGCACACCGGATATTTATTTGTTTGATGAAAATCTGGCTTGTGTGTACCGGGGGCGTTTGGATGGCTCCACGCCAAAGAATGATGTACCCTTGACGGGCAGGGATTTGCGCGAGGCCTTGGACAATTTACTGGCCGGGCGGCCGGTTTCCGCAGAGCAGCATGCTAGTATTGGTTGTAACATCAAATGGAAAAGCGCCTGATTTTATGACCGCATGAGGGCGCGGGCACAAACCCAGATATCGACTCTTTGGGCACCGGCTTTTTTCAAGGTGATGGTCAGTTCATTGACCGTCGCGCCGGTGGTCATGACATCGTCGATAATGGCAATATGGGCCGGGTTTACCGGTTTGCTGACGGCAAAGGCGTTGCGCAGGTTCTTATGGCGCTGCTTAGGGTTGAGTCGGGTTTGGTGTCCGGTATCGCGTGTTCTTTTGCAGCTGTGAACATCCAGGTTCAGGTTCAGGCAGCGGGCAAGCGTTTTGGCAATTTCCAGCGATTGATTGAAGCCGCGTTCCTGGTAACGTTTTCGATGCAGCGGTACCGGCAGGATAGCGTCGGGCAGGGGTGCCGTACCGGTCAGCGATTCGGCCAGTAAAAATCCCAGCAGACGTGCGTATTTGAGTTGTTTTTGGTATTTCAGGGCGTGGATTGAATAACGCAGGGCGCCGCGATACAAAAAAGGCGCATGGGTGGCGTCAAAAGCCGGAGGCTGGCGCAGACAATTTCCGCAAACAGCCGGCCTATCCGGTATGAAATCGAACGGGCTGCCGCAGCGCCGGCAACGGGATGGGTTGAGTGGGAGGGCGGTTTTGCAGGCCGGACAAATATCCTGACTGTTTTTACCGGCTGCGCCACAAAACAAGCAGGTAGGCGGGAAGCAATAATTCTGTATAATATCAAGCCAGTTGTTTACCTTTTTGATTTTTCCAGGTTGACATCGGTTTGTACTCATTTTGAGTGATTGACTTTAGCGTTAGATTTAGGGAGCTTAACAGAATGTCTGCGAATCCGGCAATTGATCCGATTGAAACGCCTTGCGGCCAACATTCCTTACTGCGTCATGATTGGCAATTGCAGCAAGTCGAAGGCTTGTTTGCCTTGCCTTTCAATGACCTGCTGTTTCAGGCGCACAGCCTGCACCGGCAAAATTTCGATCCAAACGAAATCCAGGTCAGCAGTTTATTGAGCATCAAAACCGGTTCCTGTTCGGAAGATTGCGCTTATTGCCCACAGAGCGCCCGTTACGATGCGGATTTGCACCCTGAGGCATTGATGCCGGTGCAGGATGTGATTGCCGCCGCACGCCGGGCCAGGGAACAGGGGGCTTCCCGGTTCTGTATGGGGGCGGCCTGGCGCAGCCCGAAAGATCGGGACATCGACCGGGTCGTGGAAATGGTTCAGGAAGTCAAGGCGCTGGGCCTGGAAACTTGCGTCACCCTGGGTATGTTGACGGATACGCAAGTGGCGAAATTAAAGGCCGCTGGCCTGGATTATTACAATCACAATCTGGATACTTCGGAAGAATATTATTCCGAAATCATTAGCACACGCACCTATCAGGATCGTCTGGATACCTTGCAACGGGTTCGGGAAGCGGGCTTGAATGTGTGTTGCGGCGGTATTGTCGGCATGGGTGAGAGTGATACCGATCGAGCCAAGTTGTTGCTTGAGTTGGCCAATCTGCCAAGACATCCGGAAAGCGTGCCGATCAACCTGTTGGTGCAAGTGGAGGGCACGCCCTTGATGGGTTGCGAAATCCTGGATCCAATCGTATTTGTACGCATGATAGCGGTTGCCCGTATCTTGATGCCCAAATCCCGGGTGCGTTTGTCGGCAGGGCGTGCGGATATGAGTGATGAAATGCAGGCTTTGTGTTTTTTTGCCGGCGCCAATTCCATTTTTTATGGCGAGAAGTTGTTGACGACGGATAATCCGATGACCGATCAGGATCGGATGTTGTTTGAACGTCTCGGTTTACATGCGGGTGGTTCCTGCCACCAAATGGCCTGATGAAAGCTTTTACGGGTGTGCAGGATGAATTGCAGCGGCTTCGGCAAACCGGTAACTACCGGAGCCGGCGCTTGCTCGAGTCGGCGCAGCAGGTGCGTTTGCGTGTTGACGGGCGCCAGGTTGTCAATTTTTGCAGTAATGATTATCTCGGTCTGGCCCGGCATCCGGACGTATTGCAGGCATTTAAACAGGCTGCCGATTGCTATGGCGTAGGCAGTGGTTCGGCGCATCTGATTTGCGGTCACAGCCGGGCACATCATCAGCTGGAGGAAGAACTGGCTGATTTTACCGGCCGTGATCGGGCTTTGTTGTTTTCCACGGGTTACATGGCCAATCTGGCCGTGTTGACAACCTTGCTGAACCGCAAGTCGGTGGTGTTTGAAGATCGCTTGAATCATGCCTCGTTGCTGGATGGTGGCTTGTTTTCCGGGGCGGGTTTCAAACGTTATCCACACGGCGACACGGCCAGCCTGGATAAACTTTTGTCAGAAACCACATCTGAAAACCGAATGATTGTCAGTGATGCGGTGTTCAGTATGGATGGTGATATAGCACCTTTGCGCCAGCTCGCACAGCTCGGTGAACGGTATCAAGCCGGACTGATGGTGGATGATGCGCATGGTTTTGGTGTGCTTGGGGAAAAAGGCAAGGGCACACTGGAAGCCTGTCAATTGACGCAAGCCGATGTACCCTTGTTGATGGGGACGTTGGGCAAGGCTTTGGGTAGCTTTGGCGCTTTTGTTGCCGGCAGTGAAGCCTTGATTGAGTATTTGTTGCAAAAAGCGCGGACGTATATTTATACCACGGCATTACCCCCGGCTATTGCTGAAGCTACCCGAACCAGTTTGCAATTGCTGGATGCGGAGTCCTGGCGCCGGCAGGTTTTGTTCGAACATGTGCGCCGGTTTCGCCGTGGCGCAAGGCAACTGGGTCTATCCGTTATGGCGTCAAAAACGCCGATACAGCCGGTTTTGATCGGCGACAGTGGCAAAGCCGTCGCGGTCAGCCAGGCTTTGTTCGATCTGGGGCTGTGGGTCAGTGCGATTCGCCCGCCAACCGTACCTATGGGGCAGGCGCGTTTGCGGATCACCTTGTCCGCTGAACATAAAGAACACGATATCGATCAACTCTTGGATGGGCTGGATCGGGTTTTGGCGTGAGTGCGCTGTATATGGAAACTTATGGCGCCGGGCCGCCGTTGCTGCTGGTACATGGCTGGGCCATGCATGCCGGGATTTGGCGCAGTCTTGGCAAACGGCTGGGTCAGCATTACCGGGTCATTTGCGTTGATTTGCCGGGGCATGGGCGGAGTGCGGCCACAACACCTTTTACATTGGATACGGTTGCCCGGCAATTACTGGATAGTGTCGATGAGCCTTGTCACTGGCTGGGTTGGTCGCTGGGCGGAACCTTCGCTCTGCATATTGCCGAACTTTATCCAGAGCGGGTATTGTCGCTTGTTTTAATGGCAGCGACACCTTGTTTTGCAGAACGGGCATCCTGGCCGGGTGTATCCGCCGATGTGCTGCGTGCTTTTGAAGCGGACTTGCAGCGGCATCGCCGGCGCACTTTGCAGCGTTTTCTGAGTTTACAAATACAAGGTGAACAACAGGGAAAAGATTTGTTGCGGCAATTGAAAAATGTTTTGGCCGAGCGTAAGGATCCGGATTTGCCGGCTTTACAAGCCGGTTTGCGGATTTTACAGATGACCGATCAACGCGCCGCCTTTGCCCGTCTGAATTGTCCGCTGCTTTGTATTTTGGGTGCGCAAGACCGATTCGTGCCCGAAGCGGTCGCCCATTATTTACCGGCTTTACGGCCGGATGTCGAGATTCGGGTGTTCAAAAGGGCCGGGCATCTGCCTTTTTGGAGCCGGGAAAGCGAGGTTGGCGCCCTCATTGTTGATTTTATTGATTGATGACCGATATATTTGAACTGGACAAAGTCGGGGTGAGGCGTGCTTTTTCGGCGGCCTCATGTTCTTATGACGGCTTGGCTGTTTTGCAGCAGAATGTCGCTGAATGTTTGTTGCGTGAGCATGTCGCCGGAAAGGTTTCGGGGCATGTTTTGGATATTGGTTGTGGAACCGGTTATTTGACCCGGCAAATTCTGAAGCAGTCGGCTGTTGATACAATGACCGCATTGGATATTGCCTTGCCCATGTTGCAGGTAGCGCGTTGCAAGCCTGATCCGGGCAGGCAGGCTGTCGCTTATGTTTGTGCCGATGCCGAATTTTTGCCGGTTAGAGCGGAGTGTATGGATTGGGTGTTTTCCAGTCTTGCCTTGCAGTGGTGCCGGGATATTTACCTTGTGTTGGACAATGTCAGACGATGTCTGAAGCCTGGTGGATATTTGACTTTTTCGATATTTGGCCCACAAACCTTGCAAGAGTTGCGGTGGGCCTGGGCGCAGGTGGACGGGTTTACGCATGTCAACCGGTTTTTCAGTGCGGCGGATTTGTTGCAGTTGTTGCGGCAGGCCGGTTTTGTCCAGGAGCGCTGCGTCAGTCATTGTTATCTTTCCAGTTACAGCGATGTCATGCGGTTGATGCGCGAATTGAAAGGTATCGGAGCGCATAATGTGACCCGTGGACGCAACCGGGCCATGACCGGTAAGGACAGATTACGCAAAATGCAGACAGCTTATGAAAAATTCCGGGTTGCAGACCGTTTGCCAGCGACATTTGAAGTGCTGTATCTGAGCGCCCGCAAGGCCGGTTAAATGCGGCGGGGTTTTTTTATCACCGGCACCGATACCGGCGTGGGTAAAACCTGGCTGACGGTGAGTCTGATGCATTATTTCAGGAACCGGGGGCGATCGGTGTTGGCCATGAAGCCGGTTGCCTCCGGCTGCCGCTTGCATAACGGCGTTCTGTGTAATGAAGATGCCTTGTTATTGCAAAAACATGCCGGCGAGTTTGTGGATTACTCTGATATCAATCCTTATGCTCTGACC
Source organism: uncultured Methylococcaceae bacterium (assembly GCA_964509475.1). Classification (GTDB taxonomy): domain Bacteria; phylum Pseudomonadota; class Gammaproteobacteria; order Methylococcales; family Methylomonadaceae; genus CAZDXJ01. The sequence goes on from CAZDXJ010000013.1 coordinate 14,036, forward strand.
CTGCCGGTTGCTCCCCATATTGCAGCGGCAAAATCCGGGATAGTTGTTAAATTTGATATTTTGATCAAAAAATACCTGAAATTACAGGCCTGTGCCGATGTCGTTCTGGTTGAAGGGGTAGGGGGTTGGCATGTGCCATTAAATGAGCATCAGGATGTTGCCGATTTGGCGGTTGCGTTGGGATTGCCGGTTGTCCTGGTGGTTGGCATACGTCTGGGCTGTATCAATCAGGCAATTCTAACATATAACGCGATTAAGTCCTCGGTGCTTCCTTTTGCCGGTTGGGTTGCCAATTGTACCGATGCGGACATGTTATGTTTGCAGGAGAATATCGAAACGTTGACGGAACGGTTTACAGTACCCTGTTTGGGAATATTGCCTTATTGCCAGAATGCTGATTTTGAATATTTTGCAAAACAATTACATGGCAGCAAACAATTGATTTTTTGATCTGTATCAATACGGTTCGGTGAAAAAAAATGGATAATCCCAATTTCATTCATTATTTTAGATAAAATAAACGGAGGCATTATGGCTTTAATTACTTGGACCGAGGAACAATTCGGAACAAATGTGGGTTTTGCGGATGAGGAACACAAGATTCTGTTTGATAAACTGAACAAATTGTATGATTTGGCGACAGGCGGTGCCGATCGTGCAGATATCGGTGCCCAGTTGGATGATTTAATCAATTATGTAGTGGGCCATTTTGAACATGAGGAAAAAGAAATGGCGGCGGCTGGATATGCCGGTCTGGAAGCACATAAAGCCGAACATGAGGCATTAGTGGCGACCTGTGCCGATCTGCAGAAAAAATTCCATGCTGGCGAGGCAGAAGTGACCGCAGAAGTGGGTAATATGGTCAAGGAATGGCTGGATAATCATATTCCAAATATCGATAAACCCTACAGTGCGGTTTTAAGCTGAGACAGCATCTGTTTAGACGTGTGGGTGCTTTTAAATGTATTTGAAAGTTCAAATAGTTTTTGTGTACTGAAACGTCTATATAAAAATAGTGCTGTACCTGGGTTGTTAGACAATATTAGAAGACTAATATATAGTGAGGCTTGTGGGATGAATTCCACAAGCCTTTTTTGTTTGTGAAAAATAACTTTTATCTATGCCCGAATATCTTATTGTGCGCAGGTTTTTGATTTCTATTAATAATATGAATTTTTTCAAATGTAAGTTAATGAACACAAACAAAAGCATGGCTTGCATCGAAATCTCTCATAGGTTAAATTTAACAAGTTTTATTGTGGCGATCTAAAAATCACAAACCGGAACTGATTGTGGGAGAGAGTTGGTCGTTTCGTCATAATGTTAAGCTATAACCGCATACAAGAGTTTATAACTACTTAATAGGAGACTGCTCCGTGAAGAAAACAAAGCAATTATTCGCATGTCTGTCCCTGATGCTATTAGGGGTAGGGACAGTGCACGCGGAATATGCCCTGAATCTAATGAAAGGGGTCACGAAGGTCAGTAATGACATTTATGATTTGCATATGCTGATCCTGTGGATATGTGTGGCGATTGGGGTCGTGGTTTTCGGTGTAATGTTTTATTCGATTTATCACCATCGCAAGTCAAAAGGGCATGAAGCGGCCCAGTTTCATGAAAATTCCAAAGTGGAAATCATCTGGACGATTATTCCGGCTGTTATTTTGGTTGGCATGGCAATTCCGGCAACCAAAACCATGCTGGAGCTTGATGATATTGACGAACCGGAGATGTCTATCAAAGTGACCGGCTGGCAGTGGAAATGGGAATATGAATATCTGGATGAAGGTATTCATTTTTTCAGCAGCCTTGATGAATTGAGTAACAAAGCCCGTCAGATTGGTTCCGGCATTGACCCAAAAACCGTCCCTCATTATTTGTTGAATGTTGATCATCCCCTGGTTATTCCAATCAAGAAAAAAATTCGCTTTTTGTTTACCGCTGCTGATGTCATTCATTCCTGGTGGGTGCCTGATCTGGGTTGGAAAAAAGATAGCGTACCCGGGTTTATCAATGAAGCCTGGACTTATGTTGAAAAACCAGGAACTTATCGGGGGCAGTGTGCAGAATTATGCGGTAAGGATCATGGTTTTATGCCGATTGTCGTTATCGCCAAAGAACAGGCCGAATATGATAAATGGGTTGAAGAACAAAAAGCCTTGGCAAAAGCGGAAGCCAATGCAGCGGACAGGGCATGGACAAGCAGCGAATTGATTGCCAAGGGTGAATCCATATATGCCAATAACTGCGCTTCCTGTCACATGGCGAATGGTGAAGGTGTACCGGGAACTTTCCCGGCATTGAAAGCGAGTCCAATTGTTACTGGCGATCTGGATAAGCAAGTGCAATTGGTATTGAATGGTAAAGGCATGATGCCAGCTTTTGGTCATATGTTGAACGCGGTTGATTTTGCTGCAGTGATTACCTATACACGTAATGCTCTGGGAAATACGGTTGGTGATTCGATTCAACCGTCATCAGTGCAACCCTTGATTGCCGCATTGTCTGACGATGATGACGAATAATCCATTCTTTCAGGTGGATCATTTCTTAAAATTAATTAAAGAGGTATAAATTATGTCTGCTGTAGTAGCTGAACATGATGAACATCATGAACATGGCCCGGCGAAGGGTATTTTGCGGTGGCTTATTACCACCAATCATAAGGATATAGGCACCTTATATCTGGTTTTTGCATTGATCATGTTTTTTGTCGGTGGAGCCATGGCCCTGGTAATCCGGGCTGAGCTGTTCGAGCCGGGAATGCAATTTGTCGATCCTCAATTCTTTAACTCGATGACCACGATGCACGCCCTGGTCATGGTGTTTGGCGCGGTTATGCCGGCTTTTGTGGGTTTGGCAAACTGGATGATTCCGGTCATGATTGGAGCGCCGGATATGGCTTTGCCGCGTATGAATAACATGAGTTTTTGGTTCTTGCCCGCCGGTGTCTTGTTGCTTGCCAGTACATTGTTTATGGAAGGCGGAGCGCCGGCTGCCGGGTGGACGTTTTATCCTCCACTGGTTTTACAGACGGGGAATGCCTTGCCTTTTGCTGTTTTTGCCGTGCATATGCTGGGCGTATCCTCCATTATGGGCGCGATTAATATTATCGCCACCATTTTCAATATGCGTGCGCCGGGCATGACCTTGATGAAAATGCCTTTGTTTGTCTGGACCTGGTTGATCACCGCATTTTTGCTGATCGCCATTATGCCGGTTTTTGCCGGCGCCGTGACCATGTTGCTGACGGATCGGTTTTTTGATACCAGTTTTTTTGATGCGGCCGGCGGTGGCGATCCAGTGTTGTATCAGCATATTTTCTGGTTTTTTGGCCATCCGGAAGTTTATGTGATGATTTTGCCGACCTTCGGTGTAGCCTCCACAATCATTCCGGTTTTTGCACGCAAGCCTCTGTTTGGTTACAGCTCAATGGTTGTTGCGACCATATCCATTGCGTTTCTTTCCTTTATCGTTTGGGCGCATCATATGTTTACGGTGGGTATGCCGGTTACGGGCGAGTTGTATTTCATGTATGCAACGATGTTGATTGCAATACCAACCGGCGTAAAAGTATTTAACTGGACGGCTACGATGTGGAAAGGGTCAATGACCTTTGAAACACCGATGCTGTTTGCTGTTGCGTTTGTGGTTTTGTTTACCATCGGCGGCTTTACCGGTTTGATGATGGCGATCGCGCCGGTGGATTTTCAATACCATGACACCTATTTTATCGTGGCGCACTTTCACTATACCCTGGTACCCGGTTCTGTGTTTATTATTATGGCGGCAGCTTATTTCTGGTTACCCAAATGGACCGGCCACATGTATGATGAAAAACTGGGTCAACTGCATTTTTGGTTGTCCGTTGTGTCGGTCAATATCCTGTTTTTTCCACAGCATTTTCTCGGACTGGCGGGTATGCCCCGGAGAATTCCGGATTACGCCGTACAATTTACCGATTTCAATATGATTTCAAGTATTGGCGCCTTTATGTTTGGATTCTCACAACTGTTGTTTTTATACATTGTGATTAAAACCATCAAGGGGGGAACTGGTGAACCGGTTAGTGATGAAGTCTGGGAAGGGGCCAGCAAACACAGCCTGGAGTGGACCTTGCCTTCACCATTGCCTTATCATACCTTTACCACACCGCCTGTGGAAATACCGACTGAACATCAAGGTTCATAAAGCAATTTAATCAGGATATTCCACCCGAATTGGGTGGAATATCAGGTGGTGCAATGGATAAAAAAAAGAGAAATATAATATTGACTGTGGTGATTTTGACAGTAATTGTTGCCGCTATTTATATACATACGGTGATTCAGGTGATTTATCAATGAACAATACGACATTGGCGCAAAAAAATTCAAGGCTGGTCATCAAATTATTCATTGTAGCGGTATTCATGTTTGGATTTGGTTACGCCTTGGTGCCTTTGTACGATGTGTTTTGTGATGTAACCGGGATTAATGGTAAAACCGATAATAAGGCCGCAGCAGAGACCCGGTATATAATTGATCAGAGTCGGGAAATTACGGTGGAATTTATAACGTCCCTGAATGAATCGGCACCAATGCAGTTCAAGGCGATGACAACAAAACTGCGCGTGCATCCCGGGCAATATTATACAGTCAAGTTTTACGCAAGGAACAACACTAACAAAAAGCTGGTGGCTCAGGCAATACCCAGTATTTCGCCGGGATCTGCTGCCGAATTTTTTAAAAAAACGGAATGTTTTTGTTTTTCCAAACAAACTTTTTTAGCAAAAGAAGAAAAGATGATGCCGGTACGTTTTGTGGTGAATCCGGAGCTGCCGAAACGATATAAAACCATTACGCTTTCTTACACATTTTTTGATATTACAAAAGATTCAGAAACTTAACATTACAGGGGAAGGATATGTCTTCACATGACAGCTATTACATACCTCACAAGGCCACCTGGCCGATTATGGCAACGGTCGGCCTGGCCACCATGTTCGCAGGTTTTGCCAATTATCTTAATGGCAGCAGCAGCGGTGCGACATTTATGATATTGGGGCTTGCCGTTTTTATTATCATGTTGGCTGGATGGTTTACGCTGCAGGCAACAGAAAGTGAGTCCGGTACTTACAATGCTTCGGTTGGCGTTTCCTATCGCATGGGGATGATGTGGTTCATTTTTTCGGAAGTGATGTTTTTCGCGGTTTTTTTTGGTGCGCTCTGGTATACCCGTAATCTTTCCGTGCCCTGGCTGGGCGGTGAAGGCGTAGGCCCGGGCCGTTCATCGGAACTGTTATGGGAAGGTTATCAGGCGGTATGGCCGACGAATGGTCCTGGCAATGTTGGCGGGGAATTTGAGGAAATGGGGGCCTGGGGCCTGCCATTTGTCAATACTCTGATCCTGCTGAGCAGTGGTGTAACCGTGACCTGGGCGCATTGGGGCTTGTTGCAAAATAAAAGAACCCAGTTGCTTAAAGGGCTGGCGGCAACAGTGTTTTTGGGTTTTTTGTTCGTGGCCTGCCAGGCTTATGAATATCATGAAGCCTATACCGAAATGGGTTTGACTTTAGGTTCCGGTATTTATGGAAGCACTTTTTTTATGTTGACCGGTTTTCATGGTTTGCATGTCACCATCGGTTCCATCATGCTGGCGGTCATTTTGTTTCGAAGCTGGAAAGGCCATTTTTCGCCGGAAAATCATTTCGCTTTTGAAGGCGTTGCCTGGTATTGGCATTTCGTGGACGTGGTCTGGTTGGGCCTGTTTATTTTTGTCTATCTGATGTAAACAAACCCGGACAGAATGGAAAAGCGCTGTTTTGATGGCAGCGCTTTTTTTTTGCAAGTTATTTTTGCTGGCTGTGTGCTTTTGCAGGTGATTGAATACCGTGTGGTTTTAACAATCCGGTCATGCTGGCCAAAAACAAAAAGATAAATAACAGTACAGACAATCCGATACGCAAGGTCAGGGCTTTGAGCATTTGCTCGGAATTGTCTTTGTGTTTCATCATGTAAAACAAAGCGGAACCCAAACAATAAACAATAACAAAAAAAACAATGGCGATTATGAATTTGACTATCATTGGGAAAACCATGAATGTGTTTGCAAGGAAAGAATCCTATTTTCATTGATCCCTGAAAAAAATGCCAATTGATTTGAAGTTACGTTTCGGCGCTATCACGGTTTCCTTTTCATTATTGCCGTTGCTTGTTTTTGTCAGTTTGCTGGTGTTGTTGATAGCTTTGGGCCTGTGGCAGCTGGATCGGGCTCAACAAAAAACAGTCATGCTGGAAATGCAGGCACAAAGAAAAGATGAGCCGGATATTGTTTTGACGGCGGATATGCCGGAATCGATTAACGGCTTGCGTTATCACAATGCCTCGGTTTCAGGGCGCTATGACATAAATCACCAGTTTTTACTGGACAATCAGATTGTTGCCGGCAAAGCCGGTTATTTTGTGTTGACGCCTTTCATCATCGAACAAACAAACCGGGCAATTCTGGTAAACCGGGGTTGGCTGCCCTTGAATAAAGACCGCCGCCATTTACCTGAAATCGGTTTCGCACAAGAAGATCAACGTATATCAGGCCGCATCAACAATTTTCCAAGTGTTGGCATAAAACTGGAAGGTGCTGAAATTCCAGCCAAAGGCTGGCCATCGGTCGTTCAGCTTGTTGATACCCGGGTATTGGAACCGTTGTTGGGTTATTCCCTGTTCGATTTTCAATTGCAATTGGCGCCTGATCAAGCCAATGGTTATTTGCGCGATTGGAAAATATACAATTTTATGCCACCGGAAAAGCATATCGCTTATGCCGTGCAATGGTTTGGCTTGGCGGCAGCGCTGGTTATCCTGTTTTTTTTATACGGTTTGAAATATGAGCGGCGAAGATAAACAACGGAAAAAAAATCAACGTATCATTTTGTTGGTTTTTATCTTGTCAATTATTCCTTTTTTTATTGCCTGGGTGTTTACAAAAAATCCACATTGGCTGTCAGGCAGTGCCAACAGGGGACAATTGATTATTCCACCGGTTACGACCGAGCGTTCTGAATTGTATGGTTATGATCAATTTTCTACTGACAATCTGACCGAGCTGAATGGTCATTGGGTGATGATAAATGTCATTCCCGAAGCTGGATGTGACAGGCCATGCCGTGAGGCAATTCATAAAACCCGGCAGCTGCGTTTGATGATGAACAAGGATTTGACCCGGATTCGGCGTGCCGTAGTGATTTTCAAAACGATTGATACGGGCAAGGTCGGGGATTGGTGGCAGGGTGATGTGCGTTTGTTACGGCTCAAGGCGGATGCCCGTTTCATTGACAAACTCAAGACTATCAGTGAAGGCAAACTTTCATCGGGTATGTTGTTTTTGATGGATCCGTTTGCTAACTTGATAATGATGTATGAAGCGGGCTTTGATCCTTACGATGTCAAAAAGGATTTGAAAAGATTATTGCGTATTTCGCAAATTGGCTGAAGGTAAGTGTGATGTTTAGAAAATTAACCTTGCTGGCCCTGATATTGGCGTTTTGTGTCATTGTTTTGGGTTCTTATGTGCGTTTGTCGGATGCGGGACTGGGTTGTCCGGATTGGCCAGGATGTTATGGTCAGGCCGTATTGAAGGACAGTGAACACTTCAGACAACAGGCATTACAGGCTTTTCCCGGGCATCCGCTTGATTTTGCGAAAGCCTGGAAAGAGATGACGCATCGTTATTTGGCGGCGGCATTGGGCGTCGTGGTACTGCTGTTGAGCTTGTTGGCCTGGTGGCAAAAACATTGCCGTAAAGCGGCGTTGACTTCTTCGATCGTGTTGCTGGTATTGGTTGGCTTGCAAGCGGCATTGGGGATGTGGACGGTAACCTTGAAAACCCTGCCGGCTGTCGTAACCGCACATTTATTGTTGGGTTTGTTCACTTTCTGGATGTTGTTCTGGATATTTTTACGGGTCAAGGTTGGTGTGGGCCGGCGCACGAAGCCTTCGGGTCCGGCTGGCCTTGCCGCTTTTACAATGTTTTTGCTGCTGTTGCAGGTTTTCCTGGGCGGTTGGGTCAGCAGCAATTACGCTTCTCTGGCTTGTACCGGTTTTCCTTTGTGTAACGGGCAATGGTGGCCGCAGGTTGATTATTGGCCGGCACTGGACGTGCTGCGTGGTTTTTTTACCGATTATCCGGTGTTGCCTTATGAGTCCCGTGTTGCCATACATTGGCTGCATCGTGTTGGTGCGTTGCTTGTTCTGCTGATGACATTGGTATTGGTTAGTTTTTCGGTTTCATCGAAAAATCCAAAACCGGTCCGCAGAGGCGCCGGCTTGTTGTTGCTGCTTGTATTTATACAGACGACATCAGGCGCACTCAATATTCTTTTGGGTCTGCCGCTTTGGAATGCCGTTGCCCATAATGGTCTTGCGGCACTGCTGATGTTGCCTTTGATTTATATCCGGTTTTATTCACGCTATGAGTTATTGGAAGTTCTCAAGCTACCCGAGGTAACGGAACAAACACCGGAAACACCAGCGCCCCAACAGAAGGATAGCGCAGACAGTTGGGCATTGGAGCCGGTAGACCAGATTGATACCAGTATGGTTTCGACAGAGGCTGTTATCGAGGAAGCTTATGTTGAAAAGCCACCTGAGGCTTTGTTTTCACGGCTGCAAAAACAACTCAAAAAAACCCGTTCCGGTTTGGGGCATGTGCTTGCCCGTGTTTCTTTGGGGCAAAAAAAGATTGATGACGAGCTGGTTGAGGAAATTGAAACCAGTTTGATTATGGCGGATGTCGGTGTCGATGCAACCCGTGACATCATTGCCCATCTGCATGAAAATGTGGAACGGAACCAGTTAAGTGATGCAAAGGCATTGACCACAGCCTTGAAAAAGCATTTGGTGGCGATATTGCAACCTTGCGACAAACCCTTGCTTATCCCTGAGCAGGCGGGACCTTTTGTTATTCTGGTCGTCGGCGTCAATGGTGTTGGCAAAACCACGACCATCGGCAAAATGGCGAAACGTTTGCAAGCACAAGGACATAGTGTGATGTTGGCGGCGGGTGATACCTTCAGGGCAGCGGCGGTCGAGCAATTGCAAACCTGGGGCGAGCGTAATAATATTCATGTCGTCGCACAACACACCGGTGCCGATTCCGCTTCGGTTATTTATGATGGTATCCAGTCGGCGCAGGCAAAAGGTATTGATGTCTTGATTGCCGATACCGCCGGTCGTTTGCATACCAAGTCCAATTTGATGGAAGAGCTGAAAAAGGTGAAAAGGATTATGGCAAAACTGGATCCGGATGCGCCTCATGAGGTTTTATTGATCCTGGATGCGGGTACCGGACAAAATGCCTTGATGCAGGCGGAGCAATTCAACTCGACAGTGGAATTGACCGGTATTGCTCTGACCAAACTCGACGGTACGGCAAAAGGCGGGGTTATCTTTGCCCTGGCCAAACGGTTTGGTGTACCGATACGTTATATTGGCATCGGTGAAGGCATTGATGATTTGCAGGATTTTCACGCCGAACAATTTGTTGAAGCATTATTTAGCAGCGAATAATTTGTCTTATGCTCAAATTCGATCAGGTATACAAACAGTATCCGGATTATGGCGATGCTTTGTTTGATGTCAGTTTCGAGATACAGCGGGGGGAGATGGTTTTTTTAACGGGACATTCCGGGGCCGGCAAGACGACGTTATTAAAACTGATAGCGATGATGGAACATTGCAGCAAAGGGCAGATTTTTCTTGATGGTTTGAATTTGAACCGACTCAAACCCAGGCGGATACCTTATATCCGGCGTAAGCTGGGGCTTATTTTCCAGGATTATAAATTATTGCAGGACCGGACCGTATTCGATAATGTGGCTTTGCCCTTAATCGTGGCCGGGTTCGGACACAAAGAGATAAACAGCCGGGTTCGTGCTGCCCTGGATAAAGTGGGGTTGCTGGACAAGGAAAGGAAATATCCATTGGTGCTGTCCGGAGGTGAGCAGCAGCGAGTCGGGATTGCCAGGGCGGTGGTCAATACACCAGAGATGATTTTGGCCGATGAGCCAACGGGTAATCTGGACCCGGATTTATCAGTTGAGATCATGCAGTTGTTTGAGCAATTCAGGCAGGTGGGGACGACGATTCTGGTCGCTTCCCATGATTTATCATTGATCCGTGGCATGGGGCACAGAATGCTGGTTTTACGACAAGGGCGTTTGATTTCTTGAAGCAATGAAAACAACAAAACCGAGACGGTCGAAAAAACAGGCGCGGGCATCCGGTGGGGGCTTACAGGATAAAATTCAGGCTTATTTCACTATCCATGCTTATGCACTGTTTTTCAGTTTAGGGCGTATGATGCACGCGCCACTGACTTCGGCCATGACGGTTGCGGTTTTGGCCGTGGCAATTTCATTGGCTGGCGGATTTTATTTGTTGGTTTGCAACTTGCAGCAGCTGACGGGCGGCATAGAAGCCAGCAACCAGATTTCAGTTTTTTTGAAAACCGAAATCAGTGATCGACAAGGTGTGGCATTGGCCAGGCGATTGAACGATATACTGGAGATTCAGCAGGTGCGGCTGATCAGCAAACAGCAGGCTTTGCAAGAATTCAAGTCAAACAGCGGTTTTGGTGAAGCGTTGAACGCTTTGCACAAGAATCCGTTACCGGTTGTGATTCAGGTGTTACCTGAAAACAAAATACGAAAACAGCAGATACAAACGTTATTGGGCAAGTTACAGGAATACCCGGAAGTTGATTTTGCCCAGATGGATATGCAATGGGTGGAACGGTTGCGGGCCATGATGCAGTTGGCGCGGCGGGGCGTGGGTTTGATTAGTTTTCTGCTGGGTATTGCGGTATTATTCATTACCGGCAATACAATTCGTTTGGAGTTGCAAAATCGGCGTGACGAGGTAATGGTGGCAAAACTGGTGGGTGCTACCCATAGTTTTATTCAAAGACCTTTTCTTTATAGCGGGTTTTGGTATGGTTTTGCTGCGGGGTTATTGGCATGGTTGATTATAACCGTTATGATGCTGGTGTTGCGCAAGCCTGTTGAAAAGCTGTCGGCTTTGTATGACGGTGGATTCACGATGCTTTTTATGGGCTTACAGGATTCATTGTGGTTGCTGGCTATTTCTTCATTATTGGGTGTTGTTGGAGCCTGGATGGTTTTAATTTCACAATTACAACAAATCAAACCGGAATAATGATGTATCGGCAAAGGGAACTTGTTGTTTTGTTAGCACTCTTATGTCTGGAGTGCTAAAATTGCATATAATACATACTTACAAAGAGGACACTATGAATAACGCATTAGCCTTACCTGCCAATCTTTCAACGGGTTCTTTCGATGCTTATGTCAATACGGTAGCGCAGATACCGATGCTGTCCGCGCAGGAAGAAAAAGAATTGGCGGAGCGCTTTCATGAACAACAGGATTTGGAAGCGGCAAGACAGTTGGTGATGGCGAATTTGCGTTTTGTCGTGCATATCGCCCGTGGTTACAGCGGTTACGGTTTGCCTTTGCCGGATATTGTCCAAGAGGGTAATGTCGGCCTGATGAAAGCGGTCAAACGGTTTGATCCAAAAATTGGTGTACGGCTGGTTTCTTTCGCAGTGCACTGGATCAGGGCGGAGATTCATGAATATGTCATCAAAAACTGGCGTATCGTTAAAATCGCGACAACCAAAGCACAACGCAAATTATTTTTCAATTTGCGTAAATCCAAAAAGCGTCTAGGCTGGCTGTCCGAATCGGAAGCAGAAACGATTGCCAGCGACCTGGGGGTAAAGCTGGAAACCGTTTATGAAATGGAGCAGCGGCTTGATAGTCGCGATATGAGTTATGATTTGCCGACGGATAGTGAAGCGGATGATTCATTCAGCGCGGCGGCTAATTATCTGGAAACAAAAGATGCCGATCCGGCTGAATTGTTGGAGCATTCCAATTGGCAAGGGCATGAGCAGGCTTTGTTAAACAAGGCAATGTCGGAACTGGATGAACGCAGCCGGGATATTTTAACCAGCCGCTGGTTAAATGAAAATAAAGCGACACTGCATGATTTGGCGGATCGTTACCAGGTTTCGGCGGAAAGAATCCGGCAACTGGAAAAAAATGCCTTGAAAAAATTGAGAAATGAATTTGTCTTGGAAGCTTGAGGCCTTGTAAAGGAAAGCTGGTCAAAAAACTTTCAAACTCGAACACGAAACAAGTCAAGGTTGGTGAATTTTTAACTGTTCGGGGACGTTGGTATTGAGTCTTTGAGCAAAACCATAGCAATTATATGGGATATAGGTGTCGAAAGCCAGGAATGGCGAGTGGGTGTCATTGATCTCTGGCGTTTGAACCTTGTCAACGGTCTTTGCTGTAAAGTATCCTGGAAGAGCCTGACCTGCAAAACCACACAGTACACCCTCAACCCATGAGATGGGTTGACCGGCTATTGTCTATTGTCAGGACGGAACCACACATCAACAATGTCCTCGCTGAGAACGCCATACGGCTACCTGCCTTCGCTATGTGTTACAGTATATCGGTAATGCCAATACGGTTAAGGACATTGAAGTCTTATTACTTTGGAACACGCCCCCATTGCTTGCCAGGTTAAATATTCGATTGGATTACCATTGACAGCCGATTAAAATTCCGGGTTTAAATGGCTCATATTGGGCATAAATGCTTCGATAAATGAAGCAAAGCCATCACGTTTTTGAATAAATTGCGTTGTACCGCATAGCAATTACTAATCACCCTCGCCTGCGTGTCGTTCTGCATAAACTTAGGATGTTATGCAGAACGACATGGATGTATTCACGTGCCCTGATAAATCAATAACCTACGCTGGCTACAACACAACCGGGTGAGTAGTTACAATCAATCAATTGTAAACCCAGCGTGTCCAAACAGCTATTTTATATGGGTTAAGGCCTTGATTTTCAATAAAATAATCCAGCTCTTAATTCGTATTTAAATCATCCGTACCATCGTTTAAATCTCAAAAAGTTGCTACTTTACATGATTCCAGACTATTTTTTAAATTGTGTGAGAGCACCCCCCTGGTACAGCACCATTTTTGTTATGACGGGTAACGTTACAATATTTCATTGGCTTATAAGTTATCCGGTTCGGCAATGAAAAATGGATGCTGCACTAGTTTTTAGCGGGGCTGAGCTGTTCAAATCATCTATGGATAAATCACTTTGGGCTGGAAATAGGCCGCTGGATAGTTGGGGTCAAAAGCTGCTTCCTGTTTCACTTTTGCTATTTTCCCGCCTTCGGGATAGATGACTTTAGGCTGGAAATAAGCCGCTGGATATTTGGCATCGGCCATAACCTGTGGATGAGCGTGTGTTGTGCTGCTGGTAACGGATTCGTCCTGATAAATGACTTTTGGTTGAAAGTTGGCTGCGGGATACAAATCATCTCCAGCGTTGGCAACGGCTGAAGCCAGTGCCATTACAGAAACGGCCAAACCTGAAATCATTGTTTTTTTCATGTAATCTAACCTCCGGGTGTTTGCGGTATATGTTGTGTGTGAGTGAAGCACATATTTTATCCAGGATAAATTGGAAAAATATCCAGTATTCTGTCATATTACCGTCCGTAAATACAGTATCAGCGGCTGATATCATAACAAGGCCTTGATTTTTGGGTAATGATTTATCAGATCCTGCCTGAATGATTCAATCAATGTGTCATTGCCGCGTTGTTCCCGGCCAATAGCAACCTGAATTTCGCTGATAATGCGCATGGGTGGCTTCGACAAAAATACCAATCGATCCGCCAGGGCGATGGCTTCACGTAAATCATGGGTAACAAATAATACGGTGTGTAGGCGCTGTTGCCAGAGTTTGATAAGCAAACTGCGAACCTGGCGGGCGGTTGGCGGGTCCAGCGATACGAAAGGCTCATCCATCAGCAGGATATCCGGGTTTATCGCAAATGCACGGATAATGGCTGCCCGGCGGCTCATGCCTAAAGAAAGACGCTCGGGATAGGTGTCTGCCGCTTCGGTTAAATCCATTGCTGCCAACAGCTCGTCAATGATGTCGCTGGATTGTTCATTGCGCAACACCAACTCGATATTTTCCTTTACCGTTCGCCAGGGTAAAAGTCTTGGGTTCTGAAAAACATAAGCAATATTTGGGGTTATGCTTCGTTCACCTAACAGGATATTTCCCTGGAAATCGTTATCCAGTCCGGCAATCATGTTAAGCAGCGTGGTTTTACCGCAACCCGAGGGGCCGACCAGACAAACAAATTCGCCACGGTTTAAAGTTAATTCAAAGTCACTGATAAGCGGGCAAGATCGATGGGTTAGCGGCCAAAAGGTTTTGTTTTCGATATGTATTTGCATTTCAGTCATCGACGCCACCGCCCGGCCTTTTTATCCATAGGTTTCAGAATCAGTAACTCCAGAAGCTGAATGACGCTTACAAAAGCGATTGTATAAGCCAGTATGCCGGCAACATCGAATAACTGGAAAAACAGGTGCAATTGATAACCCATACCGTTACTGCGGCCTAATAATTCAACAACCAAAATGATTTTCCAAATCAAGGCCAGCCCGGATCGGGTAGCGCTCATAACAAAGGGATGTAATTGTGGCCATATAACATGGATCAGGGTTTTGCGTCTGCCAAAACGGTAACATTGCGCCATGTCCAGTAAATCCTGATCCAGTGCCCGCGTGCCTTCGCGCATAATGACGATGACATTGGGCAGTTTGTTGATAACAACCGCCAGAATAGCCGCCGACTCAACCAGGCCAAACCAGACATAACAAAGAATAATAGTTACCAACGCGGGGATGTTGAGAAAAATAACCAGCCAATTATCAAAAAAAGCGTCCAGCTTTTTATGCCGGCCCAGGAGTATGCCAATGCCGCAGCCCAATAGCATGGCAAGGCTGAAACTGGTAACCAAGCGGAGCAAGGTGATGCCGAGATGATAGGGTAATTGCCCGGATTGAATTTCTTGCCAGAGTACGATGGCAACCTGTAACGGTGGCGGCAGAGCCTTGCTGTCGAAATAGAGGGCGGCAAGTTGCCAAAGCGCCAGAAAAACCAGAAAAGAACCTATCGTAAGAACAAACGAACGATCGACCGGGGTCTGAGTCTGCATGTTGCCAGATCGGGTTTTGAACAATTATTCCAATATCCAGAATGTGCCAGGGCTTATGTTTTCCGCTTTGCCGGTCAGACGCTGCCGGCTGAATTGCCGGAGTAATTGGTAAATTTGTTCAGCCGCTTGCCGTTGCGCGTTTTCCCAGTGCATAATTCGGCCCCGGCAATAACCTTGGCGCAAACGTTGCCGAATTTCGTCCTGCGCGGTTTGCAACAATGGATAGATGGCTTGCCAGGCTTGATCCGAACGGCATAGTTCATTGCCTGCCGCATTGATTGCCTGAAAAAAACGCCGGATGATTTTTCTGTGTTTTTTGGCCCAGGCGCGATGAAATACATAACCCAGCATGGGGGTTTGAGTCTGGATGCCCAGAGCGTGCTGGATTTCTTGGCCATCAAGGATTTGACGGTAGCCCTGCGCCTGCAAACGGGCCGCATAGTGCCAGTAAGTCAGAATGGCATCAACGCGGTTTTGCAACAGCTGCTGATTGAGCAAGGGCGGGGCGGCGTACACTTTTTGAACCTGTTTGTCCAGGTCAATGTTACATTGCCGGCCTAATGCCTGTAACAACAGCCAGTTTTTATCCAGTTCGCCGCCGGCGATGCCCAGACGAACCTGTTTGAGATCGGTGATGGAATGAATCGGACTGTCAGCCGGAACCAGCAAGGCGCCCGAGGTATTGGAATAGGGATAAAAGCTGAAATCAAAACCGGCGGCACGTTGTTTGGAAACCCAGACCCAATCGGCCACAATCATATCGACAGCGCCGGCCTGCAAGGCAATTTTTCCGGCTTGTGGATTGGCCAGGGTCTGAATGTGCAACTGAAAGGATTCCGTTTTGAGCAAATCCGAGTTTTTCAGGCTCGTCAAAACCCAATGGACGCTACCAAAAGCCAAAACACCCAGCCGGAGTATTGTTTTTTCTGCATGGGCATTCATGCAAAAACACAACAGAAAAAGAAACAGCAGGCCATACCTGCTGGAAACAACGCTTGTGTTGTGAATCATTTTCAAGCCTTTGCTTAAATGTGAATTAAGAGCTAAAAAATAGAAGTCTTGCTTATAAAATCAATCGATTATAAACCCGGCGTGTCCAAACAGCTCTTTTATTATGGGTTAAGGGCTTGATTTTCAATAAAAGAATCCAGCTCTTAATTCGTATTTCAGGGCGGAAAAATGTTCATTTTAACATTTGCTTACAAAATGGGAACATCAGTTTGGATACAATGGGTCTCCATGCCAACCCGATTGAGTCAAGCGCAGCGTAACCCAACACATGCTACAGAATGTTGGGTTATGGCTATCGCCTAACCTACCAGGCTCATTTTGCCGCAGTTTGGAGCAGGTTTCAGAAAATCGCTTGTCCGATCCGGGCCAATGCGTTTTGCAGGTTCTCCATGCTGGTAGCGATTGAGATACGGATATGCCCCGGACAGCCAAATGCGGAACCTGGAACCACGGCGACACCGGCTTTTTGGATCAGGAACTCGGCAAATTCCACATCGTTGTTTATATCGGCCAGTCGCTCAATCACGCTTTGCACATTGGGAAAAACATAAAATGTACCATCCGTGCTCAAACAATCGATGCCGTTTATGCCGCCCAATGTAGCAACGACATAATCGTGGCGTTTTTTAAATTCGACCAACATTTTTTCAATACAGGATTGATCGCCGCTCAAAGCAGCCTGGGCGGCAACCTGGGCAATTGAAGTCGGGTTGGATGTGCTTTGCGATTGTATTTTGCGCATCGCGGCAATGATGGGCGCCGGGCCTGCCGCGTAACCGATCCGCCAACCGGTCATGGCATAGGCCTTGGATACGCCATTCAGTACCAGGGTACGTTCATATAAATCGGGATTGGCATTGAGAATATTGATAAAACTGCCTTTGTGCCAGACGATGTGTTCATACATATCATCGGTGGCGATAACAATATCGGGATAATCCCTTAATACCGCACCCAGGGCTTGTAATTCGGCCTGTGAATAGGCCAGTCCGGTAGGGTTGGAAGGGCTGTTAATGACAAACAAACGGGTTTTGTCGGTGATCGCGCTGTCTAATTGTTCCGGAGTGATTTTAAAATGCTGTTGTTGGGTGGTTTCGACAATAACCGGTTTGCCACTGGCCAACAGCACCATGTCCGGGTAAGAAACCCAATAAGGTGCCGGAATAATGACTTCATCGCCCGGATTGATGAGGGCCTGGGCCAGGTTGAAAAAACTTTGCTTGCCACCGCAGGAAACCAGAATCTGGTTCATTTGATAATCAAAACCGTTATCGTTTTTGAACTTATCGATGACCGCCTGTTTCAAACCTGGAGTACCATCCACGGCGGTATATTTGGTAAAACCGTCAGCCAGCGCCTGGACTGCGGCAGCTTTGACAGGTTCCGGGGTATCGAAATCCGGTTCGCCAGCGCCGAGGCCGATAATATCCTCACCCGCTGCTCTCAATTCAGCGGCGCGTGCAGTGATAGCCAGGGTTGGCGAAGGTTTGACAGCGTTTACTCGATCGGAAAGTTTGATGCTCATGATGCCTCGTTGATTTGTCTATTGCGCTCGATACACTTTTACTCGTAAAAGTAATATCCTGTTAGCGGGGCATTATACTCCATGTATAATCACAAACTAAAATGATAGTCCGCGCAAAAACGATTCATTCGAGCGGATGAACGGAAAAGGAAACATCCACCCCGGTTGATAGCAGATTTTGGTTCGTTCCGGGACAGTTTTTGTGAGAACCGGTTCAGTTAATTTATGTCGATAAACAGACCTTTTAAAATCCAAAGCCGTTTTCAACCGGCTGGCGATCAGCCGGCTGCCATTGATCGTCTGGTTGAAGGTTTAAAGGACGGAGAAGTACATCAGACCTTGCTGGGTGTAACCGGTTCGGGCAAAACCTTCACGATGGCCAATGTCATTTGCCGGAGCCAGCGTCCGACGATGATTCTGGCCCCGAACAAGACCCTGGCTGCACAACTTTATGGAGAAATGAAAGAATTTTTTCCGGAAAACAGCGTCGAATATTTTGTTTCCTATTACGATTATTATCAGCCAGAGGCCTATGTTCCGGCATCCGGTACTTTTATCGAAAAAGACGCTTCCCTGAATGAACATATTGAACAAATGCGTTTGTCGGCAACCAAGGCTTTGATCGAGCGTAAGGATACCGTAGTTGTCGCAACGGTTTCAGCGATTTATGGTTTGGGGGAGCCGGAATCTTATTTCAAAATGGTGCTGCATCTGGTACGTGGTGACTTGATCAGTCAACGCCAGATTATCCGGCGTCTGGCGGAAATGCAATACACCCGCAACGATACCGAACTGCGCAGGGCAAGCTACCGGGTGCGGGGGGAAGTGATCGATGTTTTCCCGGCGGAATCCGACAAAGAAGCGTTACGCATCGAATTGTTCGATGATGAAGTGGAACGGCTGTCGTTATTTGATCCACTGACAGGAGAGATCATCAGCCGTATTGCCCGCTACACGATTTATCCGAAAAGTCATTATGTAACCCCCCGGGAAACCTTGTTGAATGCTGTTGAAAATATCAAACTGGAACTGGCGGAGCGTTTGCAACAACTGCGTTCGGTGAACAAGCGGGTTGAAGCACAACGTCTGGAACAACGCACCTTGTTCGATATTGAAATGATTTTGGAAGTGGGCTATTGTTCCGGCATTGAAAATTATTCACGTTACCTGTCCGGGCGCAATGCCGGTGAATCACCGCCGACCATGTTCGATTATTTGCCGGATAATGCCCTGGTAATCATCGATGAAAGCCATGTTACAATACCGCAGATAGGCGCTATGTACCGTGGTGATCGATCCCGCAAGGAAACCCTGGTTGAATACGGTTTTCGTTTGCCATCGGCATTGGATAACCGGCCCTTGCGTTTTGAGGAATTCGAGGCCCGCTCGCCCCAACGCATTTATGTTTCGGCAACGCCCGGCCCTTATGAAAAAGAGCACTCCGGCGTGTTTGTCGAGCAAGTGGTGCGTCCCACCGGCTTGCTGGACCCGGAAGTGGAAGTACGGCCGGCGCTCACCCAGGTCGATGATTTATTGTCGGAAATTCACAAGCGCACCGAAGTGGGCGAGCGGGTTCTGGTGACCACGCTGACCAAGCGCATGTCCGAGGATTTGACCGATTATTTGATGGAACACGGTGTTAAGGTGCGTTATCTGCATTCGGATATCGATACCGTGGAACGGGTTGAAACTATCCGTGACTTGCGCCTGGGCCAGTTTGATGTATTGGTGGGTATCAACCTGTTGCGCGAAGGCTTGGATATTCCGGAAGTGTCTCTGGTGGCGATACTCGATGCCGATAAGGAAGGTTTTTTGCGATCCGTGGTTTCGCTGATTCAAACCATTGGCCGGGCGGCACGCAACGCGCACGGCAAGGCCATTCTCTATGGTGACCGGATAACCCGATCGATGCGCCAAGCGATTGATGAAACCGAGCGCCGGCGCAGCAAACAGAAAAGCTATAATCAACAACATGGCATTCAACCCCAAACCATTTACAAATCGGTCACCGATATTCTGGAAATCGCTATTCCCGGTACCGGGGCGGGACAAGCAAAAGCCGCTGAACCCAAAGCCGCTTATACAAAACAATCTCCAGCCGAAGTCGCCAAGCAAATTAAACGCCTGGAAGAACAAATGTATCGCCATGCCCGGGATTTGGAATTCGAGCAGGCAGCGAAAATTCGTGATGAGATTAAAACTTTGCAGGCCGGGTTGATGGTTTGATGATAGGCTTGACTATGTGTCGGTTGAGGTCGTTACTGAATGCGGGAAGCCGCCAAAGCACGTTGCCGGATTTCATCCCAGTTTTTCGCATCGACCAGGTCAGCCGGAGCCATCCAGGAGCCTCCTACGCAAGCGACATTGTTCAAGGCCAGATATTGTTCTGCATTTTGTGGATCAACCCCGCCCGTGGGACAGAAAGTAACCTGGGGCAAGGGGCCACCGATGGATTTCAGCATGGCAACACCGCCGGCGGCCTCAGCCGGAAAAAATTTCATCTCATAAATACCACGTTCCATCAAGCGCATGACTTCGCCTGGGCTGGTGACGCCGGGCAGTAACGGAATCGGGGTGGCTGATGCGGCCTCAATCAGGTCTTCGGTAAAGCCCGGACTGACCAAAAATTCAGCGCCTGCATCAATGGCTTGTTGCAAGCTCTCGCGGTTGATAATGGTGCCGGCACCGACAATGGCATCTTTGACCTCGGCTTTAATTTGTCTGATCGCATCCAGCGCCACCGGCGTGCGCAGCGTGATTTCCAGAACATTCAAACCACCTTCGACCAGGGCGTTTGCCAAGGGTACGGCTTGTTCGAGCCGGTTGATAACCATGACCGGAATAACCGGTGCTGTGTACATAATATCTTTTATCGATGTTGTCATGATAATTTTTATCCATGAATAAAGTGAACCCGGTTCCTACGTTATGCGGGAATAAACTTTAGGTTAAATCGTTTGCGCGAATCTGTAAAAAAATGTTACCCGTTTGGCTTTGAATTAATCAGTAACAAACAGATTGCAGGCGCCGGTTTCGGCGGAAGAAGCGCCTGCCCGGAAGCCGCCGAACAATTCCCGGCCCATGCCAAAGTGGTGATCCTTGTGAATATTGATGGCGGGGACGCGAGCGTTAAACTCGCGCTCATCGACCCGGACATTCAATTCGCCGGTTTGTGTGTTCAGATAGATCCGATCGCCGGTTTGTACCCTGGCCAGCGGGCCGCCATCGGCACATTCCGGGCAAAGGTGAATTGCCGATGGCACTTTACCGGAAGCGCCTGACATGCGTCCATCGGTTATCAGGGCGACTTTGAAGCCCCGATCCTGAAGCACGCCCAGCGGCGAGCTTAATTTGTGCAATTCCGGCATACCATTGGATTTGGGACCCTGGAAGCGGATAACGGCGATGAAATCTTTTTCCAGTTCGCCACGTTTGAAGGCATCGACCAGATCGTTTTGGTCATCGAATACAATAGCCGGCGCTTCGACGATTTGGTGTTGTTCGGCAACGGCGGATATTTTGGAAATTCCGCGTCCGAGATTACCGTGAATGACATGCAGACCGCCGGTATTGGCAAAGGGTTGGGCAACACTGCCGAGAACGTTGCTGTCCAATGAGCGGGATGGGCAAGGTTCCCAGATTAATGTGCCTTCGTTCAGTTTGGGTTCCTGGGTATAGTTTTTCAGGCCACGCCGATCCGCTACCGTTAAAATGTCTTCGTGCAGCAAGCCGTTTTGCAATAATTCCGCGATCAAAACACCCATGCCACCTGCGGCCTGGAAGTGATTGATATCGGCCTGTCCGTTCGGATAGATACGGGTGATGAGCGGTACAACCTTGGACAAGCGGTCGAAGTCATCCCAATTGACTTGAATGCCGGCCGCGCGGGCGATGGCGATAAGGTGAATGGTGTGATTGGTCGAGCCGCCGGTAGCCGATAAACCCACAATCGCATTGACAATCGCTTTTTCATCAATCATATGGCCAATGGGACGGAAATCATCACCCAGAGCGGTAAATTTCAATATCTGGCGGGCGGCGGCTTTGGTCAGTTCATCACGCAGCGGGGTATACGGGTTGATGAAGGAACTGCCAGGTAAATGCAGCCCCATGATTTCGACCATCATCTGGTTGCTGTTGGCGGTGCCATAGAATGTGCAGGTTCCCGGACTGTGGTAAGACTGGGATTCGGATTCCAGTAATTCCTGGCGACCGATTTTACCTTCCGCATAAAGTTGGCGGATGCGGACTTTCTCTTTGTTGGGTAAGCCGCTGGGCATGGGACCTGCGGGGACGAAAACAGCCGGTAAATGACCGAAACTGAGCGCTCCGATTAACAGGCCGGGAACGATTTTGTCGCATACGCCCAGGTAAAGCGCGCCGTCAAACATATTGTGACTCAAACCAATCGCCGTGGCCATGGCAATCACATCACGGCTGAACAATGACAATTCCATGCCGGCTTGTCCCTGGGTTACGCCATCACACATGGCCGGCACACCTGCGGCAAATTGGGCAACGCCGCCGGCCTCCTTGATAGCGGCTTTGATCCGTTCCGGTGCTTCCCGAAACGGCTCATGAGCCGATAACATATCGTTATAGGAAGAAATAATGGCGATATTGGCTTTTTGATCACTGGCCAATACGGCTTTTTCTGCACCCGCGCAAGCGGCGAAACCATGCGCAAGATTACCACAGGCCAATTGGGCGCGGTGTGGCCCGCTTTCGATGGCGGCATCAACCCGGGCCAGATAAGTTGCGCGGGTTTCACGGCTGCGTTCAATAATGGTTTGGGTAACGTCTTCTAATACGGGATGCATGATGGCTCCTCTATAGTAATGTCGTGAGCGGCTTGAACCGGTGTTCTAAGGTGCCCAGTACAGTTCGACCGGGACTTGATCCTGATACAGGATGGCACGGATTGGCATGTCTTCGACAGCGCCTTCGGTCATGGCCTTGCGCAATACGGCCAGCTTTTCATCGCCCGTCAGCAGAATAATCAAGCGTTCGGATTTCAAAAGGCCGTTTAATGTCAATGTCAAACGTTTCGTGTTGACTCCGGTCACTTCGCTTTGTTTGGCAACAATCGCTGCGGTTAAATGGCTATTGTTTTTATCCAGGGCTTCACTCAATCCCTGCGCATGGGGAAACAATGAGGCGGTATGTCCATCACTGCCCATGCCTAATAATGTGATAGTAAAAGGTTGCGGAATGTTCCGGTACAAGGTTTCTGTTTCCGGCTGACCTGTACTGGCCTGGCTGGCCGGCGTTTTCATGCCGGTAAAGGGTGCTTGTTGAGCGTGATGGATTAACAGTGAGCGGTAAAGCAGAGCCTCGTTACTGGCCGGGTGTTGCTTGTCTAGCCAGCGTTCATCAACTAGGGCAATATGAATTTTCGCCCAGTCCAGATTGGATAAAGACAAAGCTTCATATAATGGTGCCGGGGTACTGCCGCCGGAAGCCATAAAACTGGCCCTGCCTTTTTGTTCCAGAGCGGATTGCAGGTGTTGCTGGCAATGCTGGCTCAGGGTATGGAACAGAGTGTCGCGGTCATCGAATAAAAACTCTTTCAGCATGATGATTATCCTTCCCAGGCCCGGCCATCCCGGGCCAACAATGAATCGGAAGCAATCGGTCCCCAGGTGCCGGCGGGATAGGGGAAGACTTCATAGTTGGTTTCAGCCCAGGCGTTTTGAATGGAGTCTACCCAGGCCCAGGCCTGTTCGATTTCTTCGCGGCTGAGAAACAGGGTTGGATTGCCGCGCAGGGCCTCCAGAATCAGTTTTTCATAACCGCCAAAAATACGGTTCTTTTTGAAAGCATCGGAGAAACTTAAATCCAGGCGGGTTTTTTGCAGTCTGATATTGCCATCGATGCCCGGAACCTTGTTCAACATTTCAATTTCAACACCTTCATTCGGTTGCAGATGAATGATCAGTTTGTTGGCGGGCAGGTGCCGGTAACTGTCCTTGAAAATATTGTGCGGCAGTTGTTTGAAATAAACGACAATTTCGGTGCGCTTGTAATTCATGCGCTTGCCGGTGCGCAGATAAAAGGGGACGCCGGCCCAGCGCCAGTTATCGATATCGACGCGCACGGAGACAAAACTTTCCGTTGTACTTTCGGGATTGGCACCTTCTTCATCCAGATAACCGGGAACTTCCAGACCTTTGTAAAAACCCTTGCTGTATTGGCCACGTACGGTTTTTTCCTCGACATTGTTGGCGGTAATCGGGCGCAGGGCCTTGAGCACTTTTATTTTTTCGGCATGGATGCTTTCCGCCTCCAGGTTGACTGGTGGTTCCATCGCGATGAACGTGAGAATTTGCAATAAGTGATTTTGCAGCATATCGCGCAATTGACCGGTTTTGTCAAAATATTCCCAACGTCCTTCAATGCCAACCTCTTCGGCAACGGTGATCTGGATATGATCGATGGTATTATGATCCCAGTTGGTGGTGAAAAATGAATTGGCAAAACGCAAGGCCAACAGGTTCAATACGGTTTCCTTGCCCAGATAATGATCGATCCGGAATATCTGTCTTTCGTGGAAAACCGAGGTAACCACGTCATTGATTTCCTTCGAGGATTGCAGATCATGGCCGATGGGTTTTTCCATGACCAGACGCGCCTCATCATTCAGCAGGCCGGATTGTTGCAGGCCCTGACAGATATTTTTAAACAATACTGGAGAAACCGCCAGATAATTCACCATAACCCGGCTTTTTGGGTCAATGGCGGTTTGCAGGCGTGTGTATTGTGGCATGTCGGTCAAGTCAATCTGCAGATAATTCAGCCGTTCGGCATAGCGCTGCCAGATTTCATCATCAATGCTGTCTTTTAAAAAAGCTTGTAAGCTTTGACGGGCGGTTTCGATAAATTCAGCGCGGGTTTTTTCGTGCCGGTCAACACCGATGATACGGGTCTGGGCTTCAATCAGGTTGGATTTTTCCAGACGATACAGGGAGATCAGTAGCTTGCGGGTCGACAGATCGCCTAATGCACCGTAAATGATTAAATCACAAGGTTTGAAGTTATTGTTTTTATCCATTATCGTAACAATGAGGAACGATTTGTTGCCTTCCAACAGCCTGATAGACATGGGTTTGCCGGAAGACTCGTGGATGGTTATCGTTAGAAAAAATAATGCGAGTAAGCGGTTCAGATATCAGCCGATATTGGAAATATCAAGCCAAAGTTATCTTTACAATTATATTTTATTTTTAAGCTGAAAACAATATCCGTTTTGAGTGGGTGGTTTTCAAAGTGAGTGATTTATCGTTCGGTGCTTTCGATCCGGTTCAAGGTAATATATGATATTGCCTATATTTTTGTATTTTATTCATTCCACAATTTTTGGACATTATTCATGACACAAGACGAATTAAAACAAAAAACCGCCGAAGCGGCGTTGGCTTATGTTAAAGACGTACCGGTAATCGGTGTTGGCACGGGTTCGACGGTAAGGCATTTCATCAATTATCTTGCCGATATGAAAGCTGCTTTTGAAGGTGCGGTCTCCAGCTCGGAAGGGACGACGGCACATTTGAAAGAAGTCGGTATCCCGGTATTGGATCTCAATTCAGTGGGAACCCTTGAAGTTTATGTCGATGGCGCTGATGAGGTGACACCGCAAAAATACATGGTCAAAGGCGGCGGCGGGGCGTTGACCCGGGAGAAAATTATTGCCGCCGCCAGCGATAAATTTGTTTGTATAGTTGATGAAACCAAAAAAGTCGATGTACTGGGTGCGTTTCCCCTGCCCATCGAAGTGATTCCAATGGCGAGAAGTTATGTCGCCCGTGAAATGGTTAAATTGGGCGGTCGCCCGGTATGGCGGGAAGATTATTACACCGATAACGGCAATGAAATACTGGATGTACACAATCTGGATTTGACCGATCCAATCGCCATGGAAAAACGGATCAACAATATTACCGGTGTGGTCACCGTTGGTATTTTTGCCATGCGTCCGGCCGATATCGTGTTGATTGGCAAGGCTGACGGTATCGTTACCGAATAAGCCGGGTTCAGGTTCGCTGGCCGTCTGATTTCAATACGCTTGCTTTTGTAAAAAGTCGTTGTAACAGGCCAGCATGTCCGTGTGTTGCTTTTTATCGGGCAAGCCGTGCCGGGCGCCCATGCGGGTACAGCAAAAAGCACCGGCGGCGGTTGCATACTTCAGAATATCGAGCCAGTCCATGTTGGCGCAAACGGCGGCGGCGAAAGCGCCGTGAAAGGCATCGCCGGCGCCTGTTGTGTCAATCGCCTGGATTGGGTAAGCGGGCAATGCGCCACGTTTGCCATGCCGGTGCCAGATAATGCCTCTTTCGCCCAGGGTTATAACGACGCTGGATGCTGTTGCAGCCATCCGGTTCAGAGCTTTTTCTTCATGGCCTGCGTATTGCAGAGCAAATTTTTCCGAACAAACCAGGTAATCGACTTTGTCCATTAAAGCGGATGTGCCAGTATGCAGGGAACCGGCATCGAGTATGGTTGGTATGTCTTTGCGCCGCGCCCATTCGATCAAGGCCAGGGATAGATCCGGCTCGTGTCCGTCAAATAACAGGGTTTTGGTATGGATTTCGGAAAAAACAAATCTGTCTGAACGAATTGTTGGAGTGTCTCCCTTGTAATTGATTAAAGCCCTTTTGCCATCCGGTTTGACCAGTATTGTAGAGACCGGGGTAGGCTGCGATCCGCGTACAAGCAACCGGGTATCAATATGATGCTGTTGTAATTCCTGGACATGCAGATTGCCATAAATATCATGGCCTAAATAACCGGAAAAGGCCGCCTTGAATCCCAGTTTTGATATCAGTACCGCAGCATTGGCAGCGGGTCCGCCGCCGCAGCGGATGAACTGATCGGCAAACAGTTTTTCATCGGCCTCGGGATGTTTGCACACGCAAAAAATCAAATCATAAGAGGCATGACCAACACAAAGTACATCGGTCTGTTCGGTGGTTATTGTCATAAGCAATAGGCCCCGGTTTGGGGTCGGGTTATATTTGCTAATTTTCAGCTTGCTGAATATACTGTCTGCAACACGACCCAAGCTTTTCAATGATGGAGACAATGATGCAAATTACTCCCGCAATTTTGCCTGATATGATTCAGGCTGTCGATAGCGTTATTGCCGAAAATGCCCGGCAAGTAACGGCCCTGGATCAAGAGCTGGGTGACGGCGACCATGTCATCAATTTGCAACGGGGATTGCAGGCGCTTAAAGAGCAGGCTAAAGAACTGGTTGTCCTGGACTGGGCGGCGGCTCTGCAAAAAATGGCCATGATTTTGATGTCTACGGTTGGCGGTGCATCCGGCTCTTTGTACGGTACGTTATTTCTTGCCATGAGCAAGGCGGCCCGGGATCGGGATATGGATGTTGCCGGCTTTGCTGAAATGTTTGCCCAGGGCGTGGCATCCGTCAAGCAAAGAGGGCGGGCGGATGCGGGTGAGAAAACCATGCTCGACGTATTGATTCCTGTTGCCGACGCTTTACAGCAACTTGCGGCAAAACCGGCAGACTTGCAGGAGGTTTTGCAAACGATTCCCGATATCGCCATCGCGGGTATGGAATCTACCCGCGATATGCTGGCGACGAAGGGACGGGCCTCGTTTTTGGGTGAACGCAGTCTTGGTCATATTGATGCCGGTGCAAAAACCGCTCAATTGATGATTTGTGCAATCGTTCAGGTGTTGCAAAGCCTTTCAGCATCCCCAATGTAATGATGCGGTGTGTACCGGTGCGTCCCATAAGCGGATAAGTTCCTGATCCAGCAGGGTCAAGGTAATGGAACAGCCGGCCATATCCAGTGATGTCGTATAATTGCCAACCAGGGAACGGCTGATGCGGATGCCGCGTTCTTGCCAATGCCGGCAAGCCAGCTCGTAGATTAAATACAATTCCATCAGTGGCGTACCGCCAAAACCATTCACATGCAGCAGCACGGGCTGGTCTTTTTGTGGCTTTAATTCATCATCGATGGCTGCTGTCAGATAAGCCACAATTTCGCTGGCACGGGTCAAAGGCAGCGTTTCCCGGCCGCGTTCGCCATGGATGCCAACGCCCATTTCCATTTCATTCTCGTCCAGTATAAAGGTAGGCTTGCCCAGGGCCGGTACCGTGCAGCTGCTCAATGCAACCCCCATGGAAGCGGTTGCCCGGTTGACTTTTTCACCCAGAGCCTGGCAGCTTGCCAGGTCGGCACCGTTTTCTGCGGCGGCGCCGACTATTTTTTCCACAACCAGGGTGCCGGCTACCCCGCGTCGGCCTATGCTGTGATCTTTGGGTAAAGCGACATCGTCATCAACCAAAACCGTGGCGCAGGGGCAATCCAGCATTTCAGCGGCGATTTCAAAATTCATCACATCACCGGCATAGTTTTTTACGATAAATAAAACACCTGCGCCATTTTCGACATCCTGAGCCGCTGCCAACATTTGATCGGGCGTGGGTGATGTGAAAACCTGCCCGGGACAGGCAGCATCCAACATGCCATAACCCACAAAACCGGTGTGCAAAGGTTCATGTCCGGAACCACCTCCTGAAATCAAGGCGACTTTGCCGGCTTTGCCGGTCGGTACGCGTTTGATGTAGTGCGGTTGGTTGTTGTATTGCACGATATTGGCATGAGCTTTGGAAAAGCCCAGTAAACTTTCTTCGAGCATTGTGTCAATAGTATTGATAAATTTTTTCATCTTGTTAAAGCTCCGCGGGTTAGTCTTTGCTAAGGTTCTGTAATTCCAGGGTTATTGCGCGGATATCCGGCATAACCCAGGTCGGTTGGTATTCGGATAAATGTAAATCCTTTTCACTGGATACGCCGCTTAACACCATAATGCTGCGCATGTCGGCGCGAACCGCGCCTAATATGTCGGTATCCAGACGATCGCCAATAACAATGGTTTCCGAAGGTGTGACACCAAGCAGACGGGTAGCCTGGTGGTACATAATAGGTTCCGGTTTGCCGATAATGAGTGGGCTTACCCCGGTGGTTGCTTGCAAGGCGGCTAATGTGGCACCATTGCCCGGCAGTAAACCGTATTCGGTAGGCAGGCTGGTATCGGCATTGGTAGCAATAAATCTTGCGCCAGAGCGAATATGTGTCGTAGCCGCCGCCAGTTTGTTCCAGGACAAACCTTTGTCCAGCCCGCAGACCACGATATCGGCTTTGTCCCTGTTCTGTCCCGCAGGTATGGGATCGGTAAAATCAAATTCGCCCGTCAAGTCAAACCCCTGTTCGAGCAATGCCTGACGGGCACCACTTTCACCAATGACAAATATTTTTGTGGTCTCCGGATCAGTGATATCGCGTAAATAAAATGCCGTACTCATAGCGGAAGTCAGAATTTCTTCGAGACTCACAGTGACGCCCATTTGGGCAAGTTTCAGAGCGTATTGTTCAGGGGTTTGCCTGGCGTTATTTGTTGCCAGCATAAAAGGTATATGCAGGCTGCGCAGTGTCCGGAAAAAATCCTGCAGACCAGGTAATGCCCGGGTGCCGTGCCATAAAACGCCGTCCATATCAATAATCAGAGCACGAATATCAAGCGGAAAATGCATAGTTTTGGTTTCAAAAATAAAAGGCTAAGTTTACACTAATTGACGTTAAAAATAGTGTGTGGGTACACTTGGTTTTTTAAGTTTGATTTATTTGGATTTTTCGAAAAAACGGTGTGTTTTTAGGTTCAATGCTCGATTGGCACGTCATAATCATTTGCGCAAATAAAGCCTGGTATTATTTGGAGGCGTTAATTTATTGTTATGCGATTTTCTGAAAAAAGCTGTGTTGGTGGAGAAATTAAATAAATGAAATCTTGACTGTAGACGCTAACATGATTATATTCACGAATCTTTCGTGTGGGAGAGTACAATTTTTTCAGGGAAGTGGGCTTGAGTAAGCTTGAACGGGCTGGGGTTTGTGACTGATGCTTGTAATATCCACTAATCTGTTTAATATATGATTATGAATAAATTTACGAAACTGCGACCTTGTTATTGCCGATAGGTT
>CAZDXJ010000014.1:0-43599 GCA_964509475.1 uncultured Methylococcaceae bacterium
TGTTGAATGGATTTATGGATGTAGGTGCGGATTTATCCGCATAGTACAACAAGCCACACCGGCACCCAAATCCTTTAATGGTAGTGGCTCCGATGGCCGGTTCATTTTCCGCATCCGTGACCGCGCAGAGTATATCTGTTCCTTGACCGCCTGGCGTAAAAAATCCGGTGTAATGACTTCAACTTCCGCGCCATGTTTGAGTATGTCCATAATCGTTCCCGGCTGTCACTAAAAGGCAGGCTGAGTTGATAACGGCCATTCTCCAGCCATTTACCTTGTTGCTGCGGATGCCATTGTTCTTCAGCCACCCAATTCGCCCTTTCCTTGCTAAATTCAAGAATGGCGGTATTTGTTTTTACGGGATATGCCCTACTCAGCTCTATAGGGCGGGTCAAGTGTAGCGGATCCGCCTTGAGCAACAAAGCACCGTTTCACACCCCTGGCCGTTCCGCTTCTGTCTGCAACAGACAGGCCGCCGTAGCACAGGCAGGCGTTTCGTCTCAATGACTGCTTCATTTTCCGCATTCGTAACCGCGTAGAGTATAGCATTTTAAATCACCATCAGGCTTTGAGATAAATCGTTTTGATAGCAATGGATTTTAGCACGGCATTATTTTTTTATATTGATAACTTATGTTACGCGGTTTTAGATTTTTGGCACTCTATATTGTGGAAATATACTCTACAGTAGCACAAAATAGAGTAGGTCTGCGTAACATCAGTTGATAATTTGATCCTAATCGTCCCTATTAAAATTTTGCTCTATAATGTTGTACTTTAAAACAGCAGCGTGTATCCGTTATGTCACTTGCAGATTTCATAAACCGGGTAAAGTCCGGACAAGGTGTTAGTTTTACGCAAACGATGGCGATTATCGATGAGTATTATATTTACCAGGCGACCGCCTTTCACAATGGTTTGGGTAGTGACCGATTGAGCAATGCTGCGGGAAGCAATGAAGGTTCCTGCAAAATATTTGCTTTCGCCCGGTTGCACAATCTGGATAAGCAACAAACCTTGCAATTGTTTGGCGATTATTATCAACAGGTGTTGGCTGCACCGAATGGCGCCGATCATGGCAATATCCGTAATTTCATGCGTTATGGCTGGGACGGTATTGCATTCGAAGGCATCGCGTTGACAGCAAAACAGCCGGAAAATTAACATGTCTTGCTGTGACCGGAATATGGCAGTAAAACCGGGTTTGAATGACCCGGTTCTGATTTATGTGTTTTTGTAATGGCCCAATCTGTTGACTTTATCATTGTCGGTCAGGGTTTGGCAGGCAGTCTGTTGGCCTGGACACTTTTGCAACGGCGTGCAAGTGTCATGGTCATCGACAATGGCAAACCGAACGCTTCACAAGTCGCGGCCGGATTAGTCAATCCGGTTACCGGTAAACGTTTGTATAAAACCCGCAATGTCTTTCAATTCCTGGTTACCGCAAAACAGCTTTACCGGCAATTAAGTCAATATTTTGACCAGGATTTTTTTATTGATTGTCCCATGTCACGGATTATACGTGACCGGCAGGAACTGGAATATTGCCATGCCCGGCTTGAAGACCCGGAATACCTTGACTTTCTGGACTCTTTTATCCGGCCAGCGGAACAAGCCAGCATACTGAACGCACCTTTCGGAATTTTGATGCAGAAACAGACCGGTTATCTTCTCACCCGGCAGTTGTTGCAATATCTGCACGATTTTTTTAATGAAAAACAGTTGTATTTACAGGAAGAGGTTGTCTATCAGGATATCAAAATCAATCGTTATTCAGTCCGCCTGGGAACGGTTTCAGCCCAGAAAATTTTATTTTGCGAGGGGCATTTATGCAAAAACAATCCCTGGTTTGGCGATCTGCCCTGGCAACCGGTCAAAGGTGAAATATTGACCCTGGATAGCCATCACGTTTTGCCCGATAGTATTTTAAATTATGGCCACTGGCTGATTCCTCTTGATTCAACCCGCTGCCGTACGGGCGCCACATTTGATTGGAATAATTTAAACCTTGGTGTGAGTCCTGCCGGTCAAAAAACCTTGCTTGATGCACTTTATTCCGTTTATCCGGCCTTCAAACTGGGTTCCATTCAGGAACACCAGGCTGGCATACGTCCTTGTACCCGCGACAAACAACCTTTCATCGGTTTATATCCCGACTATCCCCGGTTAGGTGTTTTCAATGGTTTTGGCGCCAAAGGCAGTTTGCAAATCCCTTGGTACGCTTTACGCTTTGGTGAGTTTTTAATGCAAAACAGCCCATTGCCTCCTTGTGCTGATGTTGCCCGTTACCATGCCACGCATTTCGCTGGTGCTTGAGGCACAAAAATATATCGCAAATCACCTGATGCCAGGTGATATTGCCATCGATGCAACGGTGGGTAATGGTTTTGATACACTGTTTCTGGCCAGACAAGTGGGATCATCCGGTAAAGTGTATGGATTTGATATTCAACCCCAGGCTCTGCAAACCGCCCGGAAAAAACTGATCGAAAAAGGGCTATCCCGGCAGGTCGAATTGATTCTTGCCTGTCATGCACAAAGCAGAGCGCATATCGACAAACCCCATATCGGGAAAATCACCGCAGTCATGTTCAATCTGGGCTATTTGCCGGGCGCGGACAAAACACGAATCACCCAAACCCGGACGACGCTTGCCGCATTACAAATCCATCTGGGTCTGCTGAGTGAAAAGGGCATGATGAGCATTATCGCTTATCCCGGGCATCAGGGTGGCGATGAGGAAACCGAAGCGGTTATGCACTGGAGCCGGCAACATGATAAA
Source organism: uncultured Methylococcaceae bacterium (assembly GCA_964509475.1). Lineage (GTDB taxonomy): Bacteria > Pseudomonadota > Gammaproteobacteria > Methylococcales > Methylomonadaceae > CAZDXJ01. The sequence goes on from CAZDXJ010000014.1 coordinate 2,783, forward strand.
GCGCTTTATAAGCTCAGCCATGTTTCACCGGCTGGCACCCAAAAAAAGGCACCCCATTTGTTCATTATCCAGCGCCGAACCCCATGAACACACAACAGCAACAAATGCTCCGCGATATCGAAACGGAAATTGCATTAACTTCAGCCGACACCGGCTTAAAGTCCTTCAGCAAGCGGGTCATGCAGGCCATCGCGAATGTACCCCGGCATCAAAAACTATCCTTGCGGTCGCATTTGTACCTCTGACCGGCGAGCATTCCTGAAACATTTACCATGCTTGGAATATTCCTTCAATTTAATCTATGCTATAACAAACCCATGATAAAAACACAGGTCATGCTATGGGCAATGATACGCTGAAAATTCGCCGGATTGCGATCGATACTTACCATGAAAACGTGGCTTATCTGAACCGCGAATGCGGTTTGTATCGGGCTGAAGGCTTTCAGGCTTTATCAAAAATCAAGGTTTGTACCAACAGCCACCAGGTTCTGGCTGTGCTGAACGTTGTTGATGACAATTCAATCGTCAATCCCGGCGAACTTGGTCTTTCCGAGCAGGCGTTCGAGCAATTGAATGTTGCCGAACATACCCTGGTTACCGTGGAACACGCCGAGCCCCCCAAATCCATGGATGCGGTCCGGCGTAAAATCAATGGCGAGCGTCTGACCCAGGAGGATTTCTATGCGATTACTCGTGATATCGCGGGCAGTCGTTATTCCAAAATGGAAATGGCCGCATTTCTGGTCGCATCAGGCCAGAACAATCTGGATCGGGATGAACTTCTTTTTCTCACCCGCGCCATGCTGGATTCCGGTGAACGCATGGATTGGCAGGAACCTTTGGTGGCTGACAAACATTGCATTGGTGGTATCCCTGGCAACCGAACTTCCATGCTGGTGGTACCGATTGTCGCCGCGCACGGCATGTTGATGCCCAAAACCTCAAGCCGCGCCATCACATCACCCGCTGGCACGGCCGATACCATGGAAATCCTGGCCGAGGTCAACCTGGCGCCGGAAAAACTGCATGAAATTGTGCGTAAGGAAAGAGGTTGCCTGGCTTGGGGCGGCACCGCCAAACTGGCGCCGGTCGATGATATGCTGATTTCGGTCGAACGGCCATTGGGCATTGATTCCCAGGGTCAGATGGTGGCTTCCATCTTGTCCAAAAAACTTGCTGCCGGCGCCACTCATCTGATTATCGATATTCCGGTCGGCCCGACCGCAAAAGTCCGTCATATGCGCCAGGCCCTGGCCTTGCGTAAACTGTTTGAATACGTCGGTGACCAGCTCAATGTCCATCTGGAAGTTGTCATTACCGATGGCCGCCAACCGATAGGAAAAGGTATCGGGCCGGCATTAGAGGCCCGCGATGTGATGCTGGTTTTGGAAAATAACCCCGATGCCCCTTCGGATTTACGCCAGAAGGCTTTGCAACTGGCGGGCCGGGTTATTGAGTTTGATCCCGATGTGCGCGGAGGGCAAGGTTATGCCATCGCCCGTGATATTCTCGATTCCGGCCGCGCGTTCAATAAAATGAATGCGATTATCAAGGCTCAGGGGGCAAAACCGATTGATCTGCATCCTGGCAAATTATGTCATCAGGTTCGTGCCCGGCAGGATGGTTTCATAACCCATATCGATAATTTTCAGATGGCTAAAATAGCCCGTATTGCCGGAGCGCCGATGGACAAAAAAGCCGGCGTTTTGCTGCATAAAAAATTGGCTGAACCGGTATCCAACGGTGATGTGTTGTACTGTATTTATGCCGAATTTCCCGCCGATTTCAAGTTTGCCAAAAACTTGAGCCGACAAAATACAGGTTACAGCATCGGTTCGGATGATAATATCCTGAAATCGTTCGTTGCTTTTTAAATCCGGAAACAAATTCATGTTGATACTCGCTTTTGCCGATTATTTACCGCCTGCCGAGCGTTTGGCCAGACGGCTCCAGGCTGAATTAAAACAAATTCATCTGCATCGCTTTCCCGATCAGGAAAGCCTGGTGCGCCTGCCGCTTCAGCTACCCGAACATGTTATATTGTGCCGCAGCCTGAATGACCCGAACGCCAAGCTGATTGAATTGTTGCTGTGCGCACGTACGGCACGCGCTCATGGCGTCAAACGCCTGACCCTGGTTGCCCCGTATCTTTGTTATATGCGTCAGGATTTTGCAAGCCATCCTGGCGAAGCCATCAGTCAGGTCATTATCGGAAAATTATTGGCCGATTTGTTCGATGATGTGATCACGGTCGATCCCCATCTGCATCGTATTGACTCATTGCAAGAAGCAATCCCGATAGACAATGCGATTGCTTTGTCCGCGACCCACGAAATTGCAGATTTCCTGCAAAACAAACTCAGCGATGCGTTATTGCTGGGTCCGGATAGTGAATCAAAACAATGGGTCGCCTGTATCGCCGATGAAACTGGCTTTGAGTATGGAGTTGCCGAAAAAATTCGCCACGGCGACAAACAGGTTGATATTCAACTCCCGGATATGAAATTCGCAAACAAACCCGTCATAATCATTGACGACATGATCAGCACCGGCCGGACCCTTGTCAAAGCGGCCAATTTGCTCAAAAACCAGGGGGTACGGGATATCCATATTGCGATCACGCATCCGTTGTTTTGTGGTGATGCGCAAGATGCCTTGCTGGCATCGGGTATTCACAGTATTTGGAGTACAGACAGCATTCTGCACCCGACCTCCACGATCCCTCTTGACCGGCTTCTGGCCCAGGCGGTCAAAACCATTCTTTAAAGCGTAGCGGTTGGCAGCAAGGCTGGAACCGCTACGCCATCTGGAAAAATAATCAGCTGGTATAACGGTTAAAAACCATTTGTAACATTTTCAGCTCCCCTTCTTCCGGTTTGCACCAGCCATCAAACTGGATATCACTGAGTATTTGTTTGCCTTGTTCATCCTGCTCCATCTGCAAAAGCACCTCAGTCAGTTTATCCGCTTCATCTTTCAATTGAGGAGCGATGCAAAACAGATGATAGGCAAAATCCGTTTCACTTTCATCCAGCAAGCGAACATTTTTACGGCTGAAAGAAGACAAACCCTGATAAGTCTTTTTCAAAATGAAAGCCATATCCGCCTTTTTCCGGATCAGCATTTGCAGAGATTTGATTTCATTTCCTGAAAAAACAAAATTAAACCCAGACGAATCCAGACCGCTCTCATCGCATAAAAAACGGCCTAACAAATAAACAAAACTGCCTTGATCGGCGGTTACGACATTCGGCTTTTTATCCTTGAAATCCAGTAAACTTCTGGAATCGTCCTCACGCAGCAGAATGACGACCTCATCCGGATCACTGATCGGCCTGACCAATGGAACAAAGCCTTTTTCCTTCATTTTTGCGCAAGCATCAAAAGGTTTGGCAAAAAACAAATGAAAATCCGCCTTTTTATCGATATCGTGCAATTGTTCAAAATGAATGGCCCGCTGCATTTTGCGCTGCAAATAGGTATTGAATAAATACCAACCGCTGAGCTGATGCCCGGATTGCAGGCTGGCGATGAAATTGAGTTTGCTATCCCTGGAAACATCGCCGCTATCTTGAGCTTCCGTTGAATTATGCAAAGGCGCTGTTGGCTCGATAATTTTTCTACTTGAAGGCGCACTTGCCGAAGCGCCACTGCCCTGGATAAAACGCCCGAGACCGGTAATTTTGAATAACATACTGACCATGCGATTCAGGTTACGCACCTCGATTTGGGTATTGGCCTGTTCCCAGTCTTCAAAAATCTTCAACAGTAAAGACAAGCCCATCGAGTTGACCCGTTCGATATTGTCAAAATCCAATATGACATGCACACCGGATGGTAAATTCCGTAATACCTGTAAGGGTTTTTCAGCGTGTGCATCAATTGAACCGGCGCAATCGAAAATATATTTGCCCTCTTCCTGGGAAGCGGCGGGTTTGATAGTCAAAACTTCTGAAATGGCCATGATTAACCTCCTATATGCGTTGAAGCGTCGAAATCGCTATGATAGATAAACTGGAAACCGGAACTGGTATCCATATTCACTTGACGCTTCAAATCCCACAAGGTTGTTACCTGGGTACGCTGTTGGGGATAAACCCGAATCTGGAAATAATCCGACAGCCGCCACATCAGATAAAGCCCGGCACCGCCAACACCCGCTTCAACGCCGCCTTCCATGGCATGGGCAATACGCCTCAGAAAAACCGCCGGTGTCAAGGTTCCCCAGTTATCGGTGACCATCAGCCCCAGTTTGTTGCCTGCCAGAACGAGATCGATACGTACCGCGTCGATTTCAGAAAGTTCGCGGGAGATACCCTTCTCGAAATAAGGCACCCCTTTACCGTCGCGTGGCGCCGCATAAAGACTGTTCTCGATCATTTCATCGAGAACGACAATCACGGTTTCAATATGATCATGGGAAATGGCCTTCTGATCGGCAAGCCAGGATTGAATTTCCTCCATGATAAATAATTTATCATCGGTATGACTCATCTGAAACTGGCGTTGCAAGGGCGCATGCGGTATTAACTCATACAGATCATCATCGGGCGTTTCATGATGTTGATTCAATAAATGATCCCAACCAATTTGCCTGCAAAAATCATCATGCTGTGGCAAAATCCGGCACAAGCCATCGGCGCTGAAACGTGGCAGCAAATCCGCGTATTCCCTTTCGGCAATCAATACGATAAATTCCCGGGGTACCCGCGGCACCGGATGGCTGCCTTGCCGATAAGAGGATTCAGTCAAACGAATAATATCACTCGCTTCGGTTATTGAAGCCGCGCCCTGTTCAACCCGGTCGCTGTGATTCACGACCACAATGGTTACATCATCCTCAAACTCCCTGCCCGCGCAATGCTGCTCCAATGCCCTCATCAAATAATCCCGAAACGCATCCGGTTCCACATCACCGCATTGATTCAGGATGTTTTCCAGACGATCATAACCAAACGGTTCACCGGTCGGGGATTCTTCTTCCACCACGCCATCGGTAAACAGGAACAAGCGGTCACCCACTTCCAGGGTCAGTTCGATCTCCGTACTGCGGTAATCCGCATCGATACTTTTACCCAATGGCAGACCGGATGCTTCCAGCATTTGCCATTGCCGCTGTTTACGCCGCCACAGATAGGGCAAGACATGGCCGGCATTGGCAAAGGTCAATTTACCGGTACTTGCGTCGAGACTGACACAAGCCATCGTCATCAACAAGGATTGCTGGGTGGTTGCCAGCATGGTTTCATTCAATGAATGCAGAATTTCCGAAGGGTCGTAGATGCCTTCATGTACCAGAGGATACACACCCGCCTTGGCTGCACTCACCATGGTGCCGGCAGCCACCCCGTGGCCACTGACATCACCGACCAGAATCACACTGTGGATTCCTCCGACCTTATAATAATCATAGTAATCACCGCCCACCTCACTGGAGGTCAACAAACTGGCTTTACCCATGAAGCCGGGCAAATCAATATTCGGAGCCGGCAAAATGGATTGTTGCAGGGTCGCGGCCAAATCCACTTCCGATTTCAAACGTGCCGTCAGTTTTGCCATTTCCTTGTTAGCTTCCTGAATCTGCTGTTCAGCCAGCTTACGTTCGGTAATATCCAGTCCGGTCGCAAGGAACATAACCGGATCATGGGTTTGCTGGGAACGCACGACAGTGGTATGCCATACAATATTGAGCAATTCGCCCGTTTGTACCCGCATTCGGGTTTCCACCTCATCGGCAAATTCAATTTCACCGCGCATCATACCTTCAAACAAGGGCTTCAATACCTCTTGATCGGCATCGGGAATGAACAATTTAAAGAAATCCTGGTTTTTTACTTCTTCCTCGCCCCAGCCCGACAATTCCTCGGCATAATCATTGAACAAAACCACATGCTGTTGCGCGTCAACCCCTATAATCAGCGCTTCTGCCGTATTAATCACGTTATCGGCAAAGGCTTTCTCTTCCCGGGCCCGCAGGGTTGCCTTTTTCAGATTATCAACCAGAGGATTGAGCAGGAGCATTCCAACACCGACCAGCGAAGCCAGCCCCAGGAAAAACGACAGGTTTTGCAGGTTAATGGTTTGTCCAACAATAAACTCGCTTTGTTTTTGATGAAATAACGAAACCTTGTTTAAGCCTTCCAGTAAATTCGGGGTGATGTCATTATGCAGAAATTTCAATTCCGGACTGGTTTCATTCAATTCTCCGTATTCCAGTCTCAGTACGGCATTCAACGCATTGATATACTCGCTCATGCGTTTATCCAGATCACTGGGATCGGCAAAATAGATTTTCCGAAGCTCCAGAGGCAATGAACCGGCAATGCGTCGAACCCGTCCATCCTTACGGATAAACCGATCCCCATTGCGCAAGGTTTGGTGCGTATCGATCAACAAGGCTTTGGCTTTTATTAATTGCTGCCGGTTTTTGTTGAAATCCTGCTCCGAGGCATAGGTCATTTCCGAGGTCAGGAAGTTTATTTTATGCACCAAATCACTCTGATCCGCGCTTAACTTGATCAGAATTGCCGCACCTTCCTGTTGTTCCAGTTTGTTGATTACAATAAAATAATTGCCGGCGGCAACCACCGCCAAAACAACCAAAACCGAAATATATTGCTCCTGGATATAAGCAATAATGCGGCGCATTATTTCATTCATAAATACTTCTCCTCTCTCGTGGAATTATTATGTTTATCCTGCAAACCGGTTATTACACAATTTGATTTCAATAATAAGATATTGATTTTTTAATTATTTTCTGTTTTTATAACCCAAAAATATGAACAAGACAAGGAATATTATACTAAAAATATCAGCAGGTTTATTGATAATTCAGCATATGCGGTCATGATGGCAAGCGTTTTGTTCCGATGATTGCTTCATTTCCGGCATCCGTGCTTATTGAGTATGCTGATGAATCACAGCTACAAAAAAAGGCAGCCGAAGCTGCCTTGAGTAATTCCACACAGAGAGAATCATGACAAAATATTTACAATAACCGTCACGAGGGTTGAAGTGTACACACTTATATCTAAACACGGCTTGATCCATATCAAATATTTCTTATAGGCTAATTCCCCCCATAAAATTCGGCAATCCTCATTATCTTCCTGGATAAATAAGACGGATCCGTCTATGTATGATTGCTTGCGGAAATATCGTTATTTTGTAAAAAAAGGCGGGGAGAATAATCGAAATCACGGCACGCACCGGTATGCTCAAAGATCATATCCTGATTGATTCGATCAACCATTGCCGGGGTGATATGCCGCCAGGATGGCCACAGCGCCATTAAACGTACAATCAATTTTAGCAGTGGCGCGGAAATTTTTAAAATACGGGGGGATTTGTTTTGCGAGAGAAAAATTCTTTCAACCATCTCGCGATAAGTCAATATCTCGCCGCCACTCAGATTATAAGACTTATTTTCTGTGCGTTCTGTCTGTAAGGCAGACAGACAGGCATTCGCTAAATCTTCGGCATGAACCGGCTGACGCAGTCCCCGGGCTTCACCCACCACTGGGAAAAAACCAAATGATTTGATCATCTTCTCAATAAAAGCGACATTCCGATCGCGTCCACAGCCATAAATCAAGGTTGGGCGAAACACAGTCCAGGCAATAGCGGAAGATTCACAAAAATTTTTGATATATTGCTCTGCTGCACAGATATCAGCGACAAACCGGCGATCGTATGGATCAGGAGAATTTATTTTTGTGTAGATACTGGTTGTACTAAAACCGATAAAACGTTTAATTCCAGCCTGCGCCGCTTTTTCCAACCAGGCATTTGCCAGAGGTAAAGGTGCGATATGAATCCAGGCATCCAGGGGCCGCAATGCGGAAAAAAAATCATATTGTCCATTCAAATCGGCTTTTATCCAATTGGTATTATTCGCATCTGAATTTAATAAACGGCTGACGAAATAACATTGATGGTTTTCCGCAATCAATTTGGGGATTAAAAAAGCACCAATCTGACTTGATGCCCCGGTTACAACAATCTTCACCGCCCCAACCTCTTTACCGTACTGACGGCCGCTACGCAAGAAAACCGTATCCAGACCGCAACAATCACCAGCCACATCAGATAAAAGGGATATTCCTTGCGGAAAAACTTCCGGTAAAAACGTACCATGCCTTTGTGTTTATGCCATTCGACCCGTACCGGGCGTGAATCGGAACATACGCCTTGAGCATGAATCACTTCAACATCGGGAACAAACAATATTTTCCAGCCCTTTCTGCGAAAACGCATACACCAGTCCAGATCTTCGCAATGTAAAAAATAACCTTCATCCAAAGGGCCGACTTCATCCAGAGCGGCACGCTTGACCAGCATAAAAGCGCCAGAGAGCGCTTCCAGTTCAATAGGTTGTTCAGGCAGCGGCAAAAGATGCATTAAAAAACATTCAAAATTGGGATCATCCGGGAACAAACGATCCAAACGCAATGTCCGTACAAAGGTTCGCCAGGGTGTGGGCACCCGGCGCCGGCAACCCGGCTGCTCGGAACCATCCAGATTACGCAACAAACAACCGCTCATCCCGACATCAGGATGTTGCTCTACAATATCAATCATTTGTTGCAGGGTATCCGGCTGGATCAAACAATCGGGATTGAGGAACAGCAAATATTCGCCCTGTGTCCTTGCCAAAACCCGGTTATTTGCCGCTGCAAAGCCCAGGTTCTTGCCGTTACAAACAATTTGCAAACGATCATCGCGAATCTTGTGTTGCAGATAATGAATACTGCCATCAATACTGCCATTATCGGAGACCACGACTTCAACAGGAACCGTCGATTGCAGAACAGAACGGACACAACCTGTCAATAACTCGCCGCCATTAAAATTGACAATAATGACAGAAATCATGCAAAGACCTTGATCAAGCTCATTCCTCATCAAACCATCGCAAGGCAAAATCTTCCGTTTTCAAGGTCAGATTAGGATTATAGGCGGGATCATTTAACAAACGAACCGCTCCCCATCTGTTTTTCATAAACTCAACCTCTTTAGCAAATCGGGCCTGTTTTTCGGGGGTATCCTCATAACCCCGGCTTGCCGATTCGTAATGATAAAACTGCGCATAAGGCGTCCATAGATTCAAGTATCCACGATCTATTATTCGCAAACATAAGTCAACATCATTAAAGGCTACAGCCAGATTTTCTTCATCAAAACCACCCACTTCGTCAAAAACCTGTTTCTCCAGAACCATGCAGGCGGCAGTGACTGCGGATAAATTCTGGATAAGCTGCAATCGCCCACAATAACCAACGTCATGACCGGGAAAATGTTTGTGTGAATGCCCGGCAACCCCGCCCAGACCGGTAATGACACCGGCATGCTGTATTGTCCCATTGGGATATAACAATTTCGCACCGACAGCACCAATTTCCGGCCTGATCACATGACTGACCATTTCTTCCAGCCACTCCGGAGCAATAACCTCCAGGTCATTGTTCAATAACGCAATAATACTGCCCCTGGCTTGTTTCACCGCAGCATTGTTCAAGGCCGCATAATTAAAGGGGCGCTCATCCCGAATAACTCTTACTTGTATACGTTGCTGTATACAGCGCAAATAGCTCAAGGTCTTGAAATCATCGCTGCCGTTATCAATTACCAGAATTTCATATTGTTGATAGCTTGTTTTGTTGACAATGCTTTCTACACAACGGCGCAGAAGATAATAGGCATTGCGTGTGGGTATGATAATACTGACCAATGGCTGGGTTGGCGGCAAATGGTATTTTACCCGTATCGCGCCAGGGATGGTTTCATGTTTCAATACATCGGCATATAATCCCCTGCGTTGTATCGCATCCTCAACGGCACGTCGTATCGCATCTTCAGCATAAGGTTTTTCCTGTAAACCGATTGCGGTACTACCGGTTATTGCCCGCCAATGATAAAGCACTTTAGTGATATGATAAATTTCCTTTGCTTCTATCGTTTCCACATAACGCAGCATCAAGTCATAATCCTGGGCGCCATCAAAGCAACTTCGAAAACCACCCAGTTTTTTTACCCGATCGGTTTTATAAACACCAAGATGGCAGATAAAATTATGCGACAGAGACAATGCCGGATTCCAGTCCGGTTTAAAATAGGCATTGTAACGCTTTCCGCTAACGCCTAATTTATCTTCATCAGAATAAATTAATTTTATCTGTGGGTTGTCAATGAATGCCTTGGCAACCTGGAATAAAGCATCGGGCGTTAAAATGTCATCATGATCCATCAGAGCAACATTATCGGCTTGCACTAATTCCAATGCGGCATTGGAAGCATCGGCAATACCCGAATTTTTATCCAGAAAAGCCAATTTTATACGTTTATCCTGTTCGGCATAATGCTCCAGAATGTCCTTGACATGGGGTAAATCGGAGCCGTCATCGGCGATACACAACGCCCAGTGGGGATAAACTTGCTGACATACAGACTCAATTGCCGCGATCAAATACTCTTTTTCTGTATTGAAAACCGGCATGACAATCGCGATGGTCGGCGGGTTCTTGAATTGTTTTATCTCCGAAAGCAAAGCCAATCGCCGGTCTTCATTAAATGTATCGTACTTTTCAACCCACTCACTGTAACCTTCCAAAAAATCGACAAATTCCGGAATCTCGACTGTTTTCTGTTCAGGGGAGAAAGTAGATAACAAAACTTTTACATTCCGTATCGTTTTTCGGCAGGCTTGCAGCAACCGGTAACTGCGTTTGTTATGCACACGGCGCAGAACCGCTTCCAAACGCTCCACATCGGCGCTCAGGCAATGATTGTCCCGTTTCAGATTCTCCCTGGATTGTTCCAGATTGCTGAACCGCTGCTGCAGGTTATCAACATGCTGATCCATGTTATCACGCTGTATTTCCAGTTCATTGCAATAGCTCTGTAATTGAACCAATTGTTCTTGTAATTGTTCTATTTTCTGTTGCTTCTGGGCATAGAAGATATTTGAAGTTTCTAATGGTTTAGGCTGCAATGCCGGATACCGGTACGATAAAACATCGTCACTGGCTGGCACCGCCTCGACAATAAATTGATAGGCCTGGGCCTCCGGTGCATGAAATTTTTCCAGTGTCTGTTCAGTCGGTGTCAACCCCATGCGCTCCAGATGTTCGCAAATGGCTTCATCGGCCATATCATGCACGGTATAATCGATGCCGGTACAAACAAAACCGGCATCCATCAACATATTGAACAAGCTGTCCCGGGAATAAAAATGCAAATGGGTTTCATCCAACAGGCCCAGGCGCTCATAATCAAAATGCCCTTGCAATAACTCCAGGCGGATCGAAGCATGGGCAATATTGGGTATGGACAACAAAATACGGCCATTTTTCTTCAGCAAGGGTTTTAAGCTTTGCAATACAGCGATCGGATTTCTTAGATGTTCCAGCACATCGGCAAACAACAAGACATCAAACAGGGCATCGCCCAATTCAGCCTGCAAATCGTCCCGCTCCAAATTGGCCACAATGACTTTGTCACAATGCTGGCGGGCTTTTGCTATCGCTTGTGGGTCACTATCGACACCAACGACATGACAGTTCATTTGCCGGCTTAGAATTTTCGATAAATAGCCTGTAGCACAGCCTAACTCCAATATTCGTTCACCTTGCTTGATACGCCGCAACAATGCCATGTGTGAGCTGTTCAGTTCAGCCGTATCGATATCAAAATCGTATTTCAGTTTATCCAATTTGCAAATTCCGTTAATTCATCAGAAATTTTGGCCCGATAAGGCTCCGGCCTGATCGCAAAAGGGGATATACAGAGCCAACCGGACTCTGCATATCCCCCCTGAAAATTACATCTTTTCAATCAATGCGTTACAGCAGCCCGGGCACCCTTGCTCTGACCGATATCAGCAAGCGTTTGGGTAAACCAGCCGGTATCGATAGCAAACGGTTTGCCGCCTTTGATACGAGGAAACTCGATAGCACGCAAAACGTTGCCATTGTCTTCATCATGACCAATAACACCGGCCTCACGGCGCAAGGCGCATTCAACCGCCAAATCAGCACAAGACTTGATAAGCCGGATATCTTCGACATTCGATGCCGAAGCGCGTGCAAAATAACCCGATTTCTGCACCAGGGTTTTTTCGGCTCCGATCATGTCCGCAAACTGCTCGGCAAACCATTTCCCCGGATTAACCGCATCCAGCTTGATATGGCCGAACGCATCACGTGGTACTTGCTGACCCTTGGCCTGCATTTCTTCGACAATCGAAGCGACACCGGCGCCTTCGGAAATAAAGATATTCACGCAATCCACATCATCCATGACCTTGCGCAAACGTTCCGCTTCGGCCGCCAGGTCAATTTCCATTTCCGGTATAAACACACCATGTACTTCAAACGATGCGCGGGTCAAACCCAATTCGGGCAGCCAGGCCTGAGTATCCAGAATTTTACGATATTGCAAAGCCGTCGCCGCAGTAAGCCAACCGCAATTACGCCCCATGACTTCATGCACGATAAGCATACGCGGGTTGGCGTTGTTTTCGGCAACGACATTTTGAAAAAAGCGTGCGCCTTGTTCGGCAGCGGTCCAGGCTCCGAGTGACTGTTTAATCGGAAACACATCGTTATCGATGGTTTTAGGCAGACCAATCACCGTCAAACCGTAATCGTTATCGGCCAGGAAAGCCGCCAGATCAGCGGCTGCGGTATTGGTGTCATCGCCGCCGATGGTATGTAAAACATCAACCCCATCCTTGATCAATTGATCGGCCGCAACCTTTTGCGGGTCCTGGCCTTCCTGCACCAACCCCCGTTTTATACAATCGGCGACATTGGTCAATTTAACCCGGCTATTGCCAATCGGAGAACCACCAAAACGGTGCAAAAGACCGGCTTTTTCACGAATTTCAGCCGTTACCGGATAGGAATCCCCCAATAACAAGCCTTTATAGCCTCCGTGATAACAAATGATTTCAATACCGGGATCGATTTCGGTATAACGTTCAATCAGGGAACCAATCGCCGAACTCAGGCAGGGCGCCAGTCCACCGGCAGTAAGAATTGCAACTTTTTTAGGTTTATTCATAAAGCAAATAGTTAAAGTACGATAAAAAAAGACATATTATACCCGTTCAAGAATCTCGATAGCATTACCATCCGGATCACGGCAAAAAAGCGCCTGCCGGCCTGATATACTCAAGGTATAGGCAACGCCCCCTGCATCCAGGGCCTGCCGCACCGGTTCCAGCTTGTCCACGCTCAATGCCACGTGCCGATCGCGGCCGCCATGTTGAGGCCGGCCGGTAACCGGATCGGGATTGTCCAGTTCCAGTAAATGGATCTGCTGGGCGCCGATTTGCAACCACGCGCCCGGAAAGGGCAAATCCGGCCGCTCGGTTTGTTCCAGGCCCAAAATATCACGGTAAAATTTCAAAGATTGCTTGGTATCCGAAACGATTAAACTGGCATGATGCAGGATAAAATTGAATTTTGACATAATGAATTTCCAGGTGATTTAAGATTCTGCTTTCGACAAAACGATTTCACGGGATAAAAAAGCGATTTTCAAGGTTTTTTCGCCCATGAAATAAGGCCGCCAATATTTTATCGAAAGCGGTACGGCAATATTCAGCCAAAACGCCGTGAACATCAAAGTATAAAATGCCGCTGTGGTAAAAATGGCATTTTGCACATAACCGATGTCCAATACCACAAAAGCCAGCTCCGCCCGTCCCAACATGCCAAAGCCAATCATGATGCTTTCATACCACAAATAATTGCCGGTAAAGCGGGCCGCCAGACTTGCCGAAAGTACCTGGATACTAAAAACCCCTGCCGTCATCGCCAGGGTTTCAGGGATAACCGAAAAAACGATATCCAGATCGAAAAGAATTTTTGTACCCAGGTTGACGAAAAAAACCGGACCCAGCCAGGAAAATGCGACATTATCGATGATTAACTTGCATTTTTGATAATCCTCGAGCTGGCGCTGTTTTTCGATATGAAAATGCTCCTGTTTGAGAATCAACCCCGCCATATAAGCGCCAACGGCAGGATGGAAGCCAAACTGATAAGCGACCAGGCTGATTAACAAAGCCAATAACAAAAGGGTCAGTGTAGACTGCTCATTTTCGCCCAACATCAATAAATTCCGGACTCCGAAACGTTCCAGCCAGGGGATGCCATAATTATATTTTTCGAAAATGGCGATACGTGGCCGCCAGCTTTGCCACAAGGGTAAGCAGCGTTCGATGCGAATGGAACTGTCGCAAGGAAATACCCAAATACCCAGCAACGTGACAATGCCAAAAAATACGGCCGTCTTCATCGCCACCAGCAAAACCTGTCCGATTGAAATATCACCATGACCCGTTGCCAAAGGAATCAACAACGCAACCAAAGCCAGGGATGCGATATCATCCAGTACCGCCGAGGTCATAATACCGCGTGCGGCTTCGGTTCGATGCAGATTCTCACTGCGCAATGACACCATGGTCAGGGAAACGGCGGTCGCCGTCATGGCCAGGCCGCACATCAAGGCCAGCTTGACATCACCCCAGAACTGCAAGGCGAGAAAATAAGCGATGCTAAAAGGCCCGATGGCACCGAACAAGGCAATCCCCCAGGCGCGTTTGATGCCCTGTACAAATTGTGAAGGATTCTCTTCAAATCCCAGAGCAAACATAATCAAAATAATGCCCACTTTCGCCAAACCTTCAATGAAAGGCGTGGTTTCCTCGGGCAATATACCGATATTGACCATTAACGAACCAAAGGCCAGAAAATAAACCACCGAAGTCAATTTGGTTTTTTTCGCCAGATAGGAACATAAAAATACGCCAAGCCAAATAATCGCCAGGTGATTTAAATCTTGCATCGTTACGCCTCTTTAGAGTATCGGATCAAATGGGTTCAGGCTTCATCGCCGGCAAGCCATTGCTGCAAGGCTTCAATAATGCGCTTCGCTTGATCTTTGCTGGAAATATTGAACTTTGATTTCTGGATATATTCCCCGTTACGTTTTTGATAACGGCGGATGGTATATTTTTCCGGGCCATAGGCTTCCTTGCTGCGATTCCAGTCCTGATAACGAAAAATCACCGTTGCCCAGGCACCTTTGCTGAGTATTTTTTTGTCCAGTTCCTTGACCGTCTCCAACTCCCCTTCGCGGTAAGCCACCGTCAATTCGTCAACTGTTTCCGCCATAGTCAATTCCTGTTTTCAAAATTTAAAATCTTGCGAATACACGTTATGGCTGCAAATGACTGATAAACTGACCAAAAGCACGGCTGCCATCACCAACGGCAATCGTATCGACAACGGTCAATGTCTGCGCATCAATCACTGAAACCGTACCATCCATCCAGTTAGCCACATAAACGTGCCGGTCATCGGGATGGGTGCTGATGCCTTCGGGTTTCTCACCGACCTCAATCACGGCAATCTCTTGTAAACTGCGGGTATCGATCACCGAAACCGTTGTTTCATCCTGATTGCTTACAAACAAACGCCGATCCTCAAGCGCCAGAGCCGATGCATAAGGCCGGCTCTGTACTTTTATGCGGGCAATGCGCTTCAAATTGCGGGCCGAAAGCACACTGACATCATCACTTTCCACATTAGCGGCATAAAGCCGTTCACCTTTTTTATCAATCGTCAAGCCAAAAGGGTGCGCACCCACCTTGGTGGTATTACGAAGGGTCAATTTTTTCAGATCAATCTGTGAAACCGAGTCATCGAGCCGGTTGGCCACATAGAGCCAGCGATTATCCGGACTCACGATCATGCCGGACGGAGAGCGGCCGACGGATATCGTTTTAATCGGTTTGAAATCCGCTGTATTCCAGACCGACACGGTATTTTCATACCAGTCCGCGACAAATATCCGTTCACCCTTTCGATCAACCGCAATACCCAAGGCGCCGTCACTGGCCGCCACATGCCGGATGCTTTGCAGTGTATTCATATCGATCACACTGAACCCGTGCGCTTCGGGCGTGCTGATGTACACTTGTCCTCTCGGGTCATTGACGGCGACGCCAACCGGCTTGCCAATGATCGGAATATGTTTTATCAAGCGATTATCCGCCGTATCCAGTACGGCAACATTATCATCCAGTTGATTGCTGATAAACGCATAAGGCTCGGCCTGGGCAACGGAAAAGAACAAAACCGCGACCATCGACTGTAAGAGCGGCTTCAGCCACGATAAACACCTGCTTGACCCTTGCCAAGGCATTGGCTTATCGTTTGATTTTGATTTTGATTGCCGAATCATCCGCACTGGCATCAAATTTTTTCAACAAGGCAAAAAGACCGGCTTTCAAAACGTCCGTTACCGCCGCATCGGCAGCATCCTCATTCAATTCTTTCGGTGGATTGTTATTCATGTAAGCCCGATAATAAGTCGCTACCCAGGTAACCTGCGCCTTGCCGCTTTTATCCTTGACCGACAAGGTTGCCGCATAGTTATTGACCGGCAGCACCGGAACTTTTTCTTGCTGGCCCGAGTGCTGGATGGTTTTCACGCTGCTCATGTCCGTTATTTTGTATTTGATCGACCTCTTGTCTTCCTTGTAGGCTTTCAGTTGTTCGGTAATCGTGCCACCGTCTTTCAGTGTCAAAACACGGGTGGCTTTCTTTTTGTTACCCCCCTTGCCTTCAGTTCGGGCAATATAAGGATGCCAGGACATATCATCAAAATTTTTGACCACATCCCAAACCTTGTCCGCCGGCGCATCGATAACAACAGTGGCCGTCAATTTCGCGCGCACCGGGCCATGCGCAAAAGCGGCCCCGGTGACAAAGAAAAGCAGCACTACTGCGATTAAACTGATTTTTTTCATAACTTTTCCTATTCTTCTCAGGGAATACAATTTGTAAACGCCTCATTATAAGCCATTTTGACAATGGCTAAAAACGAGTTCGGTTGATTTTTTCCGATATACACAATTACCATTGTCCATGAAACAGCTATCGCCAATTTTAAAATAAACCATTGCTTCACCTTAACCCACCCATAATAGAAGCGCTGGTATTTATCTCATAATCAAATTACAATGTCCAATTAACATACATCCTGGCTGTCCAGCCCACAGGCTTGAAAAACCAACGAACATTGAATGACTGATTACAAACTAACTCATCTCAAACAACTGGAAGCGGAAAGCATCCATATTATCCGTGAAGTCGCCGCCGAATTTGAACGCCCGGTCATGCTGTATTCGATAGGCAAGGATTCTGCGGTTATGTTGCACCTGGCCATGAAAGCGTTTGCGCCCGGTATTCCACCCTTTCCTTTGATGCATGTCGATACCACCTGGAAATTCAAGGAGATGATTGGATTCCGGGATAAATTGATTAAACAACTGGGTCTGGAATTGATCGTGCATATCAACGAAGAAGGCGTACAACAAGGTATCGGGCCGTTTACCCACGGCAGTAAAAAACACACCGATGTCATGAAAACCGATGCTCTCAAACAGGCTCTGAACAAATACCGTTTTGATGCCGCTTTTGGCGGCGCTCGTCGGGACGAAGAAAAATCCCGCGCCAAGGAGAGGGTCTATTCGTTCCGGGATAAAAATCACCGTTGGGACCCTAAAAACCAGAGGCCGGAATTGTGGAATATCTACAATGGCAAAATCGACAAGGGTGAAAGCATCCGTGTGTTTCCATTGTCGAACTGGACCGAGCTGGATGTCTGGCAATATATCCATCTGGAAAACATCCCGATTGTGCCGCTCTATTTTGCCAAGGAGCGCCCGGTTGTCAATCGCGACGGCATGTTGATCATGGTCGATGACGAACGCATGCCGATTGGCCCGGATGAAAAAATCGAAATGAAAAGGGTGCGTTTCCGTACCCTGGGCTGTTATCCATTGACCGGCGCCGTTGAATCAACCGCAACCACATTACCGGAAATTATCCAGGAAATGCTGCTGACAACCAGTTCCGAACGTCAGGGCCGCTTGATCGATCACGACCAGGCCGGCTCGATGGAACAGAAAAAACGCGAAGGCTACTTCTAACCCGATACCGAACAAAGTTTATCATGTCCCACCAATCCGATTTAATCCGTACCAATATTGACGCCTATCTGGCCCAGCACGAACGCAAGGAATTGTTGCGTTTTCTTACCTGCGGCAATGTCGATGACGGCAAAAGCACACTTATTGGACGCCTGTTACACGATTCAAAAATGATCTACGAAGATCAACTGGCCGCGGTCAAGGCGGACAGTGTCAAATCCGGCACAACCGGCGGCGATATTGATCTGGCGCTGCTGGTGGACGGCCTGCAAGCCGAACGCGAGCAAGGCATTACCATCGATGTCGCCTATCGTTATTTTTCCACGGCAACGCGCAAATTCATTATCGCCGACACCCCGGGTCATGAGCAATATACCCGTAACATGGCAACCGGTGCCTCGACCTGTGATTTGGCCGTCATTCTGATCGATGCCCGCCACGGCGTGCAGATCCAAACCAAGCGGCACAGTTTCATCGCCTCGCTGCTGGGTATCCAACATATCATCGTTACCATCAACAAAATGGATCTGGTCGATTTTTCAGAAGCCGTTTATCAAACCATCAAATCCGATTATTTGCAATTTGCCCAAAAATTAAACATACAGGATATCCGTTTCATACCCATTTCCGCACTGACCGGCGACAATGTCGTCAAGCGCAGTGAAAAAATGCCCTGGTACACCGGCTGCCCGTTAATGGAAACCCTGGAAACCATTGAAATCCTTCAGGATCACAATTTCACCGATGCGCGTTTTCCAGTGCAATATGTCAACCGGCCCAATCTGGACTTCCGGGGATTTTGCGGTACCGTGGCTTCCGGGGTTTTTCACCAGGGCGATGCCATCACGGTTTTGCCATCCGGGAAAACCAGCCATATCAAGTCCATTGTGACTTATGATGGTAATTTGCAAGAAGCCTTTCCGCCGATGGCTGTCACCTTCACCCTGCAAGATGAAATCGACATCAGCCGGGGTGATATGCTGGCAGGCAGTGACAAGCTGCCAACGGTTGCCGATGGTTTTGATGCCAATATTGTCTGGATGACCGAAAACCCGATGATTCCAGGGCGGCAATATGATATAAAACTGGCCACACGCACGGTTTCCGGTTCCATTTCCAGAATCAGGCACCGTATCGATATCAATACTCTGGAACATTTCGATGCCCGCGAACTCAAGCTGAACGAAATTGGGTTATGCAGTGTATCGGTTAACGCACCGGTTGTTTTTGATGCCTACCCGAGAAGCAAAGGTACCGGCGCTTTCATCATCATTGACCGGCTCAGTAACGTCACGGTTGGCGCCGGTATGATTACCGGCGTCACGCGAACCGACGAACAACAACCGGTCAGCGCCGAGGAACGTGCTGCCCGCTACGCCCAAAAAGCGGTTGCCATCGCCTTGACCGGCGCCCATGCCCAGGCATTGGCGCAGCGACTGGAAAGAAAACTGTTTGATAGCGGACATGCCGCCACGATTCTGGATATCCAGGACGGCAATATACAAGGCTTTGTGCATGTCATCAAACAGGCCGGCCTGATTTGTTTGGCGGCAAGCACACAAACCGAAGCCTTTGATCTGTATTTTGACGCAGACAGCGTTTCCGTTGACGACGTGTTTGAGCATCTCAAAAACCAGCAAATCATCCTGTAATTTCATCCGGCCCGGTGATCGCTCAGGCAACTGAACGCCGTTTCCGCTACCTTCCCGATCCGCTACGCTTGATCGGGCCTGCCGTAGGTGGAACAAGCCCGGCACCCTGTTTACGACAAAGGTTTTCATAACCCGATACCTAAAAAACACGGTGCCGGGCAAGCGTAGCGGTTCCAGCATCGCAAAGAGAACGCAATCCACTTGCTGGTTGACGGCATATATTCAATAAACATACTATAAAAGCTTATCAACGCAAGCTGTAAATACGCATGGGCCAGGAAATCCACGACGCGCAATTCAAACCGGGTGATTTTACCGATTTTCATCAAAAGCTGAAACAGGAAACCAAACTTCTGGGCAAAATCATTGATCAGGATGCCTGCTCCCGAAAAGCACCCGTCGCCGGTTTTGAAATCGAAGCCTGGCTCATCGACAACAAGCTGCAACCCTCACCCCAAAACCGGAAATTTCTGGAAACCCTGGATAACCCAATGGCTTTTGCGGAACTGGCCAAATTCAATATCGAATTGAATACCGAACCCATGCCGTTGACCGGCGATGTTTTCAGCCAGTTGCACAAACAGCTTGCCAGCACCTGGCACAGTGCTGCCCGGCATGCCGAAACATTACATACCCATTTACTGATGATCGGTATCCTGCCAACCTTGCGGCAATCTTCATTAGGGCTGGAAAACATGTCGGATATGAACCGTTACCGGGCCTTGAACGAGCAAATACTGCATTCACGGGGACGGCCTATCCATCTGGATATTAGCGGTCACCAGCATTTAAAACTGGAGCATCACGATGTGATGCTGGAGTCAGCCGCCACTTCTTTCCAGATTCATATCCAATTACCTTTGCGTATTGCCCATCATTTTTATAACGCTTCCATCATCGCTTCGGCACCGTTAGTCGCCGTATGCGCCAACGCGCCTTATTTATTCGGCAAGGAATTGTGGCATGAAACCCGTATTCCGCTGTTTGAACAGGCGATTGAAACCGGGGGTTACCAGGGCGTTGCGCACGGACCTTTGAAAAGGGTCAGTTTCGGTTCGGAATATGCCCGCAAATCCATTTTTGAATGCTTTGCCGAAAACCTGGATCATTTCCCCATCCTGCTGCCGGAAACCTTTGATTCGTCAATTGAAGCGCTGCAACACTTGCGCTTGCACAATGGCACGATTTGGCGCTGGAACCGGCCTTTGATAGGTTTCGACCCGGATGGTACACCGCATATCCGGGTTGAACAAAGAACACCCTCGGCAGGACCCACCCTGGTGGATGCCATTGCCAATGCTGCCTTTTTTTATGGCCTGGCGAAAAATATTTGTGATGAAATCATCGAAAAGGGTTTACCCTTACCGTTTGCCCAGGCAAAAGACAATTTTTATCAATCCGCGCGTAACGGTCAGGGCAGTACCATTATCTGGTTTGACGGCAACAAACAGCGTTTGCAGAATTTGTTGCAGTCTGAACTTTTACCCAGGGCAAAAACCGGCTTGCTCTCTTTTGGCATTGACAGGCAAGACATCGATTTGTATCTGTCCGTTATCGCCCAGCGTATTGCCAACAAACAAAACGGCAGTTTCTGGCAACAACAATTCATGCACAGGCAGCAAACCGATTTCAAAACCATGACCGAAAATTATTTACATCACCAAATAACCGGCAACCCGGTCTGTGAATGGCCGCTGTCATGAATACCTTACCTGTCGCCGAGCATTTACAAAACCACTCAACATCACGATTCTCAGAACCATGCAACTGACCCAACTTGAAACCCTGCCCTCCCCGATTCTGGGTTGTACGCCGGATAAACTGCATACGATCTTGCCGGATCCAACATTAATCCATCTGCCCGGAAAAAAAGGTCAACCTTTGTTTATTTCCGGTATGTTACATGGCAATGAACCGACCGGATTTTTTGCCATTCAAGCCTTGCTGAATAAATACAAAACGGCCGGCCTGCCCCGGCCCGTCTCCATTTTTTTTGGTAATACGCTGGCGGCACAGCATGGACTGAGAAGATTCGACAAACAACCGGATTTTAACCGCATCTGGCCGGGAACCGAGCTGCCGGACTGCCCGGAAACCCGTATGGCCGGGGAAATTGTGCAAACCATGAAAGGGCGCCAGGTTTTTGCCAGTATCGACCTGCACAATAATACCGGTTTGAATCCACATTACGCTTGTGTCAACAAACTGGATCAGGAATTTTTACAACTCGCCGCATTGTTTGGCCGTCTGCTTGTTTATTTCACCCGTCCCAAAGGTGTGCAGTCCGCCGCTTTTGCAGAATTTTGCCCGGCGGTGACTCTGGAATGCGGGCGGCCAGGACAACAATACGGTGTCGAACACGCCTTTAATTATCTGGACAGTTGCCTGCATCTGAGTGAATTGCCCAATCATCCGGTAGCCCCTCAAGATATTGATCTGTTTCACACGGTTGCCCAGGTAACGATCCCTGAGAACATCACTTTCAGTTTCAATGATCCGGAAGTCGATTTACAACTGGACCTTGAACTGGAACGCATGAATTTCAGGGAAGTCCCCGCCGGCACCATCCTGGGCCGGACCTGTCACGATAAAATTCTGCCTGTTGTCGCCAAAGACGAGATGGGCCGGGATGTCAGTGCGCATTTTTTCAAAATCAATGGCGGTGAACTGCACATCAAACGCAAAACCATGCTTTCCATGCTGACTTTGGATGAGCGTGTTATCGAACAAGATTGTTTATGTTATTTGATGGAAAGAATCCAACTATGAATTTCTGGGAACACAAGACACTGGCAGAAATGACCCGTGAAGAATGGGAATCGTTATGCGATAACTGCGGCAAGTGCTGTTTGCACAAGCTGGAAGACGAGGACAGTGGCGAAATTGTTTACACCAGCGTTGTTTGCAACCTGATCGATCTGGAAACCTGCCGCTGCACCTGTTATAAAGAACGCTGCCAACGGGTGCCGGATTGCCTGGATTTGAAACAACATGATTTTACTGAATATACCTGGCTGCCTGCAACCTGTGCCTACCGTTTGCTGGCCGATGGTGAACCTTTACCCGACTGGCATCCCTTGATTACAAAAACAGCCGCCAGTGTTCAGGAAGCGGGTGTATCCATTCGCAGTTACGCGATGAAAGAATCCCAGGTAGAGGATTTACAAGACCATATCATCCATTGGCTGGATTAATGCAAATCGATAAAACCGGAAAACAAATTATATTGTTGCTTTTGACGGCCATTATTGTCGTTGGCGGTTACATTTTTTTGCGTTACGCCTATGGCGTCACCGATACCACCCCTTTCACCCGGGAAATTGTTCTGATTATTCTGGGCACGGTGGCTACGGTGTTGATCACCGCATTGCTGTTGAACCAGCAAACTGCGATCGAAATTGAAAAAGAACAAAGCATCAAATTCATCGAATTAAAAACCAAAACCTACGAAGACCTTATCAGTAAAATCGAACAAATGTCGCTCGCCGACCATGTCGCCGAAAAAGATATTGTACGCCTGCGTTTTATCATGCATCGCCTGGCTATTTTTTCCTCACCCGAAGTCCTGAAGGAATTTCACCGTTTTCTTGAAGTGCTCGGTTCTTGTGTAAAAAATGGTACGATTCTGGACAATTCCGAGGAAATCTCATTAGCCCTGGCCAACCTGACCATCAAAATTCGCGGTGATCTGATTGGTGATATGGATTCACTGGAAAATTATACCGAAGAACAAATCAAACTGCTGATTTTACGCAACCGGGATGAATCCATGGATATCAAAATACATTGACTGGCATGGCCAAACCCTGAAGAACCCCATCATTCCGATCAATAATTCAGCCGGATTCCCATCTTGAATACCCGTCCCGGTTGGTAGCTGCGCGTGACCACATCGCCCTGCAGTACCTTGACGGTATCGTCGAGCAGGTTTTTCATCCGGAAAGTGACCGAAAACCAGTCGTTGATACGCTGGTTATAAACAAAGTCCAGTTGATTGAAGCCCATCTGGTAAGCATCCGGCAAACCCTGGATACCTACTTCCACAATACGTTTGGCCGTGGTGTTGTACAGCAAGGTCGCGGTTGTGCCCCAGGCTGGATTGTCATAACCCAGTTGTATATTGATAACATGCGGAGAATGGCCTTGCAGAGGGCGGTTATTGGTGGTTTGCACTTGCAGGTTTTCTTCGGTCAAGACCACATTGGACTGCGACCAGGTGTAATTGCCGCTGAAATAAAAATTCTCCAGACCCTCCCAGATGAAATCCAGGTTTTTCAAAAGCTCCACTTCAAAACCGAATACATTCGCTTTTTGCGCATTCTGGAAGGTTAGCAAGGAACCGGTACCCGCTACCTGCACCCGTTCAATCGGGTCCTTTAAATCCTTCCAGAAAAAACCCAGGGACAGGTTTTCATTGTCGGAAAAATAATATTCCCAACGCGCATCGTAATTGGTAATTGAAGTTTGTTGCAAATCCGGGTTGCCAAAGGTTATTTTATCGGTGACCGGATCGGTAAACGGCGCCGGCGATAACTCACGAAAATCTGGCCGCGATAGCGTTTCACTGTAACCCAGGCGTAACTGTTGTTTGTTATTGATAAACCAGGTTCCGGTCACGGCCGGCAACATATCGTTTTTCTTGAGTCCCGATACGATTGGATCATTGTCAGGATTGAACAATTTGAACGTGGTGACGTTTTGTTCATTTTCTTCCCAACGCAATCCGCCGACAATACGCACCCGATCCAACAGGCTGATATCCGACTGGGCATAATAGGCCATCAGATTTTGTTTGGCCTTGTAATTATCCGTGGATTGGGTCGTCTCCAGCAGCTGAAATCCGTTCGGGCCGATATATTGCGGTACAAAAATAGCCTCAAGACCGGGTTTGGCCAGAACATCCGGATCGCGTGCGTCCGAACCCAGCGGTTTATAGGAATAGCGGCGGATATCCGAAGCGCGATTTTTGTTTTGTTTTAAAAAACCGCTTTGCAAAATCAGCTTGATATCCTTGTAAGGTTCAAACGGCAAGGAAACATCCAGACGCCAGTTTTCATCTTCATCATTCAGTTTTGAATACAAGGTCTGGTTACTGTCGGCCCGCCTTGAAAAAGACCAGCTTCCATCTTCAAGCTGATCAAAACGATAACGCCGTTCCTTGGGTGCCTTGCGCGAAGCCCGGCCCCGGGTATAAAGCCACTTGATATTCAGGTCACTCAATACGGGAAAGGTATGATCGCCACCAAATTGCAGGGAAAACAATTGATTTTCAATATAGCGTAACCGATAACGGCGTACATCGGTGGTTTCGGCATCGGTAAAACCTTCCTTGAAGCGTGCTTCATCCGTTGTTTGCCGCAAAATCAGTGCGTTACCGAACAATTTGTGATTTTCCAGATAATGCGCTTCCATATTCAAATAACCATCCAGTTGCACATTGCGCTCGGTTTTCTGAAGTTTGAAATCTTCTTTTATTTGCAATACGTCATTATTGCTGTTGGCCAGAGAACGCCGAATCTCGTCCTGACTGTTCCAGGTTTCACTCCAGCGCACGCTGGAGAAAAACCCTAAGCCAAAATCGCCAAACTCAAACGAATTACCCAGAGAAAACTGCATCCGGCCATTTGGCCCGATAGCCTTTTTCTGGATATTCCAGACATCGCTTAAATCCTCGCCAAATTGTTCGATTTCCTGCGGGGTAAAGCCGTTTGGATCGAACAGGGTTTGTTGCTTGATGGTTCCGCCTTGATCGACAACACCGGCAATCGATGCCGGCATGGCTCGGGTGCCGTCTTCAATACCCAGAAAATCGGTATCGCCGCCCTGATAGCGTAAACCCTTGCTGAAGGTCGTGCCCGGACTGAAGCCAATCTGGCCGGAAAATTCCATTAAAAATTCATCGGGTATGGCGCGGCTACGCATGTCTACGGTACCGCCGGCAAATTCAGCCGGCCTGTCCACAGCATAGGTTTTTTTTATGGCGATACTGTCCAGAAACGAAGTCGGAAACAGATTGAGCGGTACTACCCGCCGGGTCGGGTCGGGACTGGGTATCGGCGCACTATTGACCAGCGTACTGGAATAACGCTCACCCAGGCCGCGCACAAAGATAAATTTGCCATTCACCAAAGTAACCCCCGATACCCGCCGTAATGCAGCGGCCACACTGCTGTCGCCGGAACGGCTGATTTGCTCCGCCCCCAAAACATTACTGACCGAAGCGCTGTTGCGTTGTTCGCCAATCGCCGATGCCAGGGTGCCGGCCAGATACGGCTCCAGCACCACATGCTCGGGCAGTTCCACGCCAGCCGGTGTCAGGGAAAGTTTCAGATTCAGGGTTTTTTCCTTCGATATCGAAATATTTTCCCGATTCAGGGTATTGAATGCCGGATGCAACAAGGAAAGACTGTAAACTCCGACCGGTGCTTCAATCTTGAAGCGGCCTTGTGCATCACTGCTGAATTTATGACTCATGCCACTGACATAAACCTGCACGCCCTGGATCGGTTTACCGGTTTCCAGCGAAACCACCGTCCCCTGAATAATCCCTTTACCCTGGTTTTTTTTAGGCGCTGCCTGGGCTGCAACACCCGCACCAGCCGCCGCGCCCACACCCCGCGCCGAACTTTCAATTTCCAGTAAAGGCTTACGGCCATCATCGAACAGGGTCACAATGGCTTGCAGGTTTTCTCCGGCGAGTGTATTCAAATCAAAATCATAGGCTTTATTGTCCGGCATCTGAATGGAAAAATGATGCAAACCGGCATTTACACGGCCATAGGCGCCGCCATTATCATCAAATTCGGCAACCTGTTTGCCATCGATGAACAATTGTGCCTGTTTGAAGGCTTTACCGGCCTTGAATAAATAAATGGAAAATTCAGCCTTGGCGGGTAAGTGCGGGTCTGCATTCCCACGCTGGGAACGTTCAAATTCGGCTTCCTGGTTTGCAAAAACCGGTGCAGTGATTAAAAACGGCAATAAAAAGGCCGTAAACAGCTTGCTTGTCAATGACATGAAATAAAAACTAAAAAGGGTTATGAATCTAAGAAATGCATTTCCAGACCGCATCCTTGCATTCGTTCATGACGCGCCGCAGTTCCGCGCCCTTTTTGAATAACTCCGGTTCCGTCAAAAACGCCAGATGTTTTTCCGCGTCCGGGTAACGGCCAACGGAAAACAACGCATAAGCCAGCGCATAACGGACATTTTGATCGGCCAGCAAACCGCTGCGATACAAGGCAGTCTGCATATTGGCTGCCTGCTCATAACGTTTCAGTGCCAATAACAGAGCCAGACGCTGTTTCAGTTTGACTTTCTGATCCCGAATACCGGCATTCAAGGATAAGGCTTTATACAAACGTCCGGCCCGCCGGTAAAGTTCCGCCGCTTCAGAGTTCAGATTCGGGTCCAGTAATGCCGCTTGCTCCATGATATAGGCGGCGGTATTGCGATCGCCTTTGTCCAGATAGGTGTGGGCCAGCAATTTCGCCAGCGTGACATTAGCAGGAAAACGCAAACGCGCAATTTCCAGAATATTGACCGCAGGTTCATATTCGCGG
The DNA here is from genome assembly GCA_964509475.1 of uncultured Methylococcaceae bacterium. GTDB lineage: Bacteria > Pseudomonadota > Gammaproteobacteria > Methylococcales > Methylomonadaceae > CAZDXJ01. Next base: position 30,009 of record CAZDXJ010000014.1, read on the forward strand.
CTCAAACGCAAGGCATTACCGATAAGAATATAATCCTTGGCCCGGGCATTGGATTGGGCAAGATACAGCCGGCCGGAATCGGCCGCTTGCTGATAAAGTTTCAGTTCCAGCAAATAAAAAACCTTGCGCCTTAAAAACCGGTAATCACCGGAAAAACGCCGCATGCCTTCATTGAGCGCCTGAACCGCCTGCCCGGGTTGTTGCAAAGACCAATGCGACTGGGCCTTCATTTCCAGCAATGACGCATAAGGGCGGGCCGCATCGCCGGCCTTGTCAATGGCATCAATGGTATTTTTATAGTCTTTCAGAGCAAAAAAAACCTGGGCCAGATAAACGTAAATCACCTTGTCCTGTTGACCGTATTGCACCGCATTAAGCAGGCTTTCCCGGGCCAATAACAAATCGTTCAGACTCAGATAAGTTAAACCCTGCAAGGTATAAAAACGTGCCCGATCCGTTTTTTCATCTTCCAAATCAACACTCTGCAAGGCCAGCAAAGCCCGGTCGTAATGCCCATCCTTGATCATGACCGCCGCCAAATCCATAAAATCCACCTTTGTCGGTGCTTTATCTCTGGCAATCGATGGCAAAGTGGCTACCAACAATAAAATGCCCAGTATTACAATCAAACGGTTTTTTTTCATTTTTTCTCGAAAAACGCTGTCAATACGATCAGGACAATTCAAAACGGATACGTTGTTTCGCCCATACCTTGACCGCCTGGCCCTGATATTGAGCTGGTTCAAACCGCCAGGAACGAATGCCGGTGATCGCCACATCATCGAACACACCGGCCGGATTGGACTCTAACACCTGAACTTGCTCGACATCACCGTGCCGTCCAATTAGAACCGACAACACCACATAACCTTTAATGCCTTTCTTTTTGGCCGAAGCCGGATATTTGAATGCGCTTTTGACCTTGGCTCTGGGGGGTACGTCGACCAAGTCTTCGGTCATCACCGAAGCGGCGGTTTTACCCAGCAAACCGCGATCAATGGCATCCATGTCATCACCCATCAATCCTGGCAGCCCCATATCGATGCCCGACAAGGCCGAATTTAGACCCTTGAAAGGTGCGGGCGCCCGCCGCGCACGGGTTCGGGTAGGTTTGGGTTTGGCTTTTTTCAGCTTTTTTTTCGCTTTGGGTTTGATTTTTTTTACCCGTTGAATCTGGGCCGGCTCGGTCAATGTAAGTTTTTCAACATTGGAAGCGTAGTGATTCATCAGCAAAACCAGGCCAAACACCAGTATCGGCCCGATCAACATGGAAGCAAACGCCGCGGCGTGCTTGTTCATTTATCCGGCTTCCTTTTCTGTCGCCACGCCAACACTTTGGGCACCGGCCAGACGCGCCTGATCGACCACTTCAACCAGTTTACCGGAGGGCACGCCTTCATCGGTCACCACCAATACCGTTTTAACGGTGGAAGCGGCCAGCAGATCGCGCAATTTACTTTGAATCAGCCAAAGCCGGACCGGTTCGCCATCCAGATAAGTATCGCCCTGCTGATCGATAAAAATACGCACGGCCTTGCTCGATGACGGCGAGGCGCTGGAAGCGTTTGGCCGTTCCAGTTCCAGTTTCATGTCTTTGACAAAGGTGGTTGTCACCATAAAGAAGATTAACAAAATAAACACGATATCGATCAATGGCGCGATATCCACCTGCATCTCTTCTTCTTCATTATTATCTTGAAATTTCATAAATTCCTAAAAACCGTTTTTTATTGGGCCAATATCTCAGCCGGTTCCACGCAGGATCATGGGAGCCTGTAAACGTTTAAGCGCCCGTCTGCATTCTGAGCAAAACCTGGAAACCAGCAACGCCCTTTCGACTCCGCTCAGGAAGTGCTTTCCATACCGTGTCCGGGCATACTGCACAACAGGCTCTTCAACTGCGCGATCTCCCTTTCAATCTGGCGTTGCCGGCGCAGCAGGACACTGTGTAACAAAACTCCCGGTATCGCCACAGCCAGGCCCATCTGGGTGGTGATCAGGGCTTGTGATATGCCGCCAGCAATACCACCGGACTGGGTAAACAAAGCCATGTCTGCCAATGAATCAAAGGTTTCAATCATACCGGCAACCGTACCTAACAGCCCCAATAAAGGCGCGATGACAATAACCGCTTTGACCGATGTGCTGAAGCGCCGGATTTCCTGTTGCAAAGGAAAAAAAGCCTCATCCAGATGCCTTTGCAAAGGGACGACGCCTGTCTGCTGAATAATCAGGCCATATTGAACCGCCTGTTCGACGATATGTTTCGCCGGTGCTCCTGGATCTTTTTTATAGTGCAACAGCAAATCCCTGATGCCACCGCTTTTACGCTCCTGTAACACCCAGTAGCGATAGCCCAGGGCATACCAAAGCAATGCCGTACAAGCGGCCAGCGGCGGCATGACATAACCCCCGGCTTGTAAAAGGCTATAAAATTCGGATAACAGGCTTTCCACGGACATCGGATACCCTTAAGCTGCTTGAATGTTGGCGGATAATGGAGACGGTGTTTGTTGTTCGCGCATTGTTTGCATAATGCGGGCATTATCGCCACCAAGCACCAAATTGGTAATCGTCAAAGCCGATTTTTCCATTTCGCGTTTGATATCATTTGCCCAGGCGCTCAATAACGAACCAAACAACAAATTGGGTATCGCGACAATCAGGCCCAATTCAGTGGTCACCAAAGCCACTGAAATCCCGCTGGACAGCAATTTTGGATCGCCGGTACCAAATTCGGTAATAATATCGAATGTGGAAATCATACCGGTCACTGTGCCCAGCAAACCCAGTAACGGTGCCACCGACGCAATCACCAGAATCGCCGAACCATAACGGTTGATCGGCGCGGATTCGTTTAAAATCGCTTCGGCGATAACGTCTTCCATATGATCCCGATCATCTTTCAGGTGTTTCAAGGTCGAAGCCATAACCCGGGTAATCGCGCAACCTTTCTTGACACAAATCATTTTGGCTTGATCCAGCTTGCCCTCGGTTACCCGTTGTACAACCTGGGTAGTGGCCTTTTTGGTATCCCGGCTGTTGATAAACAGCAAGAAACAACGCGCTATAATCAAAACGCCGCCCAAAGCTCCCAACAGAACGATAATCCAGCCGATAATGCCGCCCGACTCGATAACGCTTAACACGGTTTTGTCAGTATGTTCTTCGATGGCCTTGTTACGCGATTCATACAAAAACAGTTTCAACAATTCCGGCTGTCGGCCTTTGGCCAATTGCTCGGCAACATCGTCGGTCGGCTGTTTCCATAATTTAAACCGTTTTCCACCCGCTGGCGCCAGGGCGCCGGCACCATTGCTGCTGAACCCGTAAGCGGCGATATTGCCCAGATAAATAATCTGGCCCTGGGTTTGGGTGCCATCACGCCGATAAAACTTGCCCGGTTCACTATGAATCTGTCCCAGTTCTTGCAACAGATTCAAGGCACGGGTAAAAATATACTGTAGTTTTTTTTCATCCGGCTGCTGAAATTCCGGCTCTTTTCCAAGATCGATGCCGTAAGTAGCCAACGCCATTTTCGCCTGATCAAAGGTCATATTCAACACGTCACTGCGTTCATCGAACGCCGCCGCCATTCTTTTGGCATCGGCAAGCTGCATTTCCAGATTATCAATCAATGTCGAATTTTCAACATCTTCTTCTTGCAAACGCTCAATCTGTTTTTCCAATTTGCGTTGATCCTGCGTCGCTTTCGCCTGGTAATTGCGGATACGTTTTTGCAGTTCACGTTTTTGCGCGGCCAAAAATGCAAACTCGCGTTTATAAGCGCTTTCCAGATCAACGGCTGCTGTTTTTGATGAAGCCTTATCGTTTTGTTGCCGGGCCTGGGCCAGTGCTGCCGGTGTCGCGGTTTTGACTTCAGCTTGTTGACCGGAATCGGCAAATGCAACCGCAAGAATATTGGATAAAACGATAATCAATAATAAATTTTTCATAATTGCAATGGATTCGGTAATTCAAAATAACCCTGGCGAATTTGTTTTTTCAACGACTCAAACAACAAGGCGACACGTTCCCGATCCCTGCTATCGTCCAGGGTCACAAACACCCAACCGCCCCGCTTCTGTTTTTTGGCCAGACCGATCCGGTTATCGCGGGTTTGAAAATATAACAACACACTGCCCAGCTTGGCGACATCGGCCAGCACCCGTTGTCCGTTCAATTCAATAGTTTGTTGATAGATACCGTTTTCCTTGCTCAAGCGGATTTCGTCTTCGATAAAGGCCCACATGCGGTTGGCCGCTTTTTTGGGTTCTATCAAGTCATTGCTTAACTGATCCCGCAACGACTGAATGGCAGCCAAACGCTCTTCAATCTTGAAAGGGAAACCGTCTTTTACATAAACCCGATATTGCTCCAGCACTTCCAGTAATACCGGTTTCAGGCTGTCTCCGGAATTTCTGGCATCAGCGTTATGTTCGGCCAGATTTTGCAAAGCCAACTGTATTTTTTCTATCGTGACACTTTGCCGGCGCTGTTCCACACTCAAATCGGTCAATTGCGAGGAAAGCGCCGCCATCCGGTTATGATGCGCTTCTTTCTGTTGATCCAGCCGGGTTTGCAGTTCTTCGACATCACCCCGGATGCGGGCCAGTTCGCTAGCCAGGTTATCGACATTGCCGGCATCAACCTGGGTTGCACACAACAAAACCGGCAACAGGCAAAGATATCGCCGGATGAATGGATTGAATTTAAACATAAGCACCGTAATCAATGACATTTCCATACCGCTTTTGAAAGTCCAGTTAATATAGCGGTTTCGTGTTACAGGCGGGTTACAAACAGATAACAGGATTATGAACATCAGCTGCAAGCGCTAACGCTCAAGCAGCCCTTTTTTCCGTTGAGGGCTCCCTCCTGTTCGGGGCCGATAGTGGGGGTGGGCGAAATTATCAATGACCTCGGGTACGGGCAAAACAATTCTGGATGTCCTTATGTATTTGCCTGTTTACCCTGTGTTGACACCCATTCGCGGTTATGCCTTGTTGCTTGATGCGGCTCACTGGAACCGGCATGAAGCCGCTGCCTGTGCCGCCCGGATAGATGCAGAACTTGATGCGAACCCGCAATATCAATATGCCAGAAAGATTGGCCAACTGGATGAAGTCAAGGCGATTCGTATCCATTCACCGTGGCAACATTATCTCGATTACATGCGTGACATGGGCCGGAGTGTCGGCGATATAAAACCAACCGCCCTTGCCCAAAACCCGAAGCTGCTGGATTATTTTATGCAAAAAGGCTGGGTATTATGAGCCGATTCAGGTTTGAAAGCACGCAAGCGGCAGATGAGGCCGAACTCAGAAAACGCATGGCGGAAGACTGGCTGCCAGGCAATATAACCGTCAGTTTCCGCCGTGAACCGGATTATTTTGCCGGCTGTCCCCTGCAAGCCCGCAATATGCAGGTATTCAAATGTCTGGACACTGAAAGAGGTGCGGCGATTCCTGTGTATTGGTTACCGTTGAACAAGCGTGGTAATTCGAATAGTCGGGAGCGTATTGCCTTATTGAAGCGCTTTATAGACCAGTTTGGCCGGGATCATATCAAAGGTCTTTTAGCGGATCGAGAGTTTATTGGTGATCAATGGCTGGGTTGGTTGCTTGAGCAAAAGATCCCCTTTACTATCCGCATTCGCAACAACTGCTATACGACCAATGCGCAAGGTGAGCAGATTCGTGTTGACCAGTTGTTTTATACGCTTGAACCCGGCGAAGAACGGATTATTCGGAATGCAAGAAAGCTGGGCAGGCATCGTGTTCATATCAGCGGATTGCGACTGAGCGATGGCGAACTGATGATTGTGGTCAGCGATCATTTTGAACCACAAGCGATACAGATCGATGGTCTTCGCTGGGAAATCGAGACGCTGTTGGGATGCTTGAAGGGATGCGGGTTCAAGCTGGAGGAAACTCGTGTGACCGGATACCTCGGAATCAAGAAATTATTGGTTTTACCCGTGATTGCCTTTTGCGGGTGTCATAAGATTGGGGAATGGAAGCACGCCTGTATTCTACCCATCAAAATCAAAACCCATAATCGCAGAGTACAAAGTTTGTTTCGCTATGGTCTGGACGCTATTCGTTCGGAGCTCCTTAACCTGTTTACGACATCCAGAAAATTACTGTTGATAATGATTTCGTTACTGCGACCGCCACTTCCCGATCCAGTTTGCAATAAGCCGTCTCGGAGTGCCCAATAATTTTTTGTCATGTACAGAGGCCATGAAATAATTGTGCCGAACGGTATTGGAAAAAACCATCGACAAGCTCAAATCAGAACCGGCACCGGAAATATTGAATCAGGACATCAATACACCAGCAACACCGCCGTCTGAACTTCAAACTCCAGAATCCGGGATTCCTTCAACCCAGGTGCCACAATCATCACCAACGGACACCGGTATGAATCCTGAAAACTGAGCGCTTCAGTCAATCGGCTGAGTCAACGTGAATGGCTTTATCCTTACTGGCCCTTTGCCGCCGGCTTTCTTTCGGATCGGTCAGCAAGGGCCGGTAAATTTCCACCCGGTCGCCATCCTGCAAGGTTTGTTGTAATTTGCAGACCTTGTTGAAAATTCCGACTTTATTGACCGTCAAGTCAATCTCCGGGAACCGTTGCAGTACACCCGATTTTTCGATTGCCTGTTCGATTGTTGTCCCTTCCTCCACGGAAAGTGGGATCAACACTTGCTTGTCCTTCCTTCCGTAAGCCACCTCAATATTGATCATGTCAACCTTCGCCATAAATTTGTTTAGCCCGCTGAGTAAACGAACTTACCATCGTGTTGCAAATCTGGTTAAACACGGTACCAAAAGCCAGGTTCGCCAATTTTCCGGCCATTTCAAATTCCAGATCCAGAGAAATTTTGCTGGCATCCTCGCGTAACGGAATAAAACGCCAGCTTCCTTGCAGATAGGAAAAAGGCCCCTTTACAAGACTCATGCTGATGCGGACACCTGGCTCCAGTTTATTACGGGTCGTAAACGATTTGTTAAAACCACCCTTGGCAATCATTAACTCCGCTTCAACCATTTCCGGTGTCCGGCAGATAATGCGGCTACCGCTGCACCAGGGCAAAAAATCGGGATAAGACTCGATATCATCAACCAGGTTATACATATCCTGAGCGGAAAACTTCACCAGGGCGCTTTTTTGCACCAATGTCATGACTACATTATCCCCAGTACATGCAAGAACACCAGGAACACGGCCGCTGGTGCAATATAACGGACCAATACGCGCCATACCGGATAAGCCTGTACATGCAATGCCTGCATTTCCAGCTCCTGTTCACTGTGCTGCGGCTGCATGACCCAGCCGGCAAAAACCGCAATAAAAAAGCCGCCGAGAGGTAACATCAAATTAGCGGTCAAATAATCCAGCAAGTTAAAAACCGTTTTGTCAAACAGGGTGAAACCCGACCACATATTAAAGGAAAACACCGTTCCCAACCCCAGTACCCAAGTAATCAGTCCGGCCCAGATACAGGCCTGCACACGCGAGTGTTCACGATTCTCGACCAACCAGGCCACCGCCGGCTCAATCAGCGAAATTGATGACGTCAACGCCGCGAAAAACAACAACACAAAAAACAAAAAACCAAACAACCAGCCACCGCTCATTTGCCCGAAGGCGATCGGCAAGGTCTGAAAAATCAACCCCGGACCGGAAGCCGGCTCAAGACCATTGGCAAAAACAATCGGGAAAATCGCGATACCGGCCAACAAAGCAACCAGAGTATCGGCGCTGGCGACCAAAAAGGCCGTTTTTGCAATCGAAACATGAGAGGGTAAATAAGAACCGTAAACCATAATGGCACCCATTCCCAAACTGAGGGTGAAAAATGCATGCCCCATCGCCGTCAACACACTGTCACCACTGATTTTGCTGAAATCCGGGCTGAACATGAATTCCAGACCCTGCTCATAAGCGCTGCCGGTCGTCATCGCATAACCGACCAGCAAGATCAGAATAACGAATAAAGACGGCATCAGCCAGCGTACCGCTTTTTCCAGACCGCCACTGACGCCACGCACGACAACGGCCATGGTCAAAGCCATAAACAGGCTGTGCCAGAAAATCAAGATTGCGGGGCTGGCAATCAATTGATCAAATTGTACCTTGATTTGTGCCGCTTCAACGCCAAAGCTGCCGGTAAACGCTTTGACAATATAAGCCATCGCCCAACCGGCAATAACGCTATAATAAGACAAAATCAAAAAACCGGCGATAACACCCAGCCAACCGATATAATGCCAACGATGGTCGGCTCCAGCTTCCGTGGACAAAGCCCGCATGGTATTGATTGGGCTTTGCCGACCGCGGCGGCCGAGCATGATTTCGGCAATCATGATCGGTATGCCGATGGCCACGACACAAAGCAAATAAACAAAAACAAAAGCGCCGCCGCCATTTTCGCCGGTAATATAAGGGAATTTCCAGATATTACCCAAACCGACGGCCGACCCGGTCGCCGCCAAAATGAATGCGAATCGTGAAGACCATTCGCCATGTATTGATTTTTTTGTGTCCGCCATTGCCTTAGCCCGTTGAGTTTTTTATATTAGGTTTCAAATTCAAGTAAAATAGCAAAATTATATCACTGCGTCAGTTTAAAATTTCTATTATGGCCCGGAAAAAATCCAAAAAAAACAAACAAGGAAGCAATACCATTGCCGTCAATCGTCAGGCAAGTCATGATTATTTCATTGAAGAACGCTTTGAGGCCGGACTGGTTTTACAAGGTTGGGAAGTCAAAAGCCTGCGTGAAGGCCGGGTGCAGCTCAAGGAAAGTTATGTCTTCATCAAACGGGGCGAAGCCTGGATTTCCGGCGCCCATATTTCCCCCTTGGCCTCGGCATCGACCCATGTCAACCCGGAAGCTGTCCGCATCCGCAAACTGCTGTTACATCGCTATGAATTGAATAAACTTATCGGTTTTGTCGAACGCAAAGGTTACACCTTGATTCCGCTTTCCATGTATTGGAAAAACGGTCGGGCGAAACTGGAAATCGGCTTGGGTAAAGGTAAAAAACTGCACGATAAACGCGCCTCGGCCAAGGATCGTGATTGGCAACGGGAAAAAGCCCGGGTAATGAAACATCACTGACTGAAAAACACCATGAATACACATCCCATGCTTTGTAACACCGAACACAGTCTGTTACTGGTCATTGATTTACAAACCCGGCTGGCCCGGGCCATGCCGGACAATGATGCCAACCTGATGCTCAACAACAGCTGCAAACTGGTTCGCGCCGCCGGTTTACTGGATATTCCGGTTTTAGTCACCGAACAATACCCCAAGGGACTGGGCGCAACAGCAACCAAATTGACCGGCTGCTTGCCTGCCGGCACACCGGTCTTCACCAAAACCGGTTTTTCCTGTTGTGCCGCGCCGGATTTTGACAAAACCTTATCCCGGACAAACCGCAAACAAATCATCCTGATGGGAATGGAAACCCATGTCTGTATATTGCAAAGCGCACTGGAACTTGCCGTCCAAAATTATCAGGTGCATGTGGTTGAAGACGCGGTATGTTCACGCAAACTGGAACATAAACTCTATGCCCTGCAAAGAATGCAGCAACAAGGCATTACGGTAAGCTGTCATGAATCGGTATTGTTTGAGTGGATCAGGGACGCTTCTCATCCAGAATTTAAAACCATCGCGAAAATGCTAAGTTGAACCACCAATATCAGGATAAACGGTTTGATGCTCTACACCAAACACATTGCTTGCCGGTGCCTTCCATATCCTGTAACTCAAGCTGCCTGTTGTATACAAGGAAAGCAAATCCAAAGGTTCGCCAAATCCGTTCAGATCAATGCCCAAAAACAACATGATCACCAAGGTCCACACCGAGTTATATATCAAGCTCAACCATAACCAATACCGGTAAATTGAATGTCCAGCCACAACAACCGGTTTGTCTTGATAAATATCATAGCCCGCCTTCAAGATGACAATACCGGCAACTGCATCCAGTATTGTAAAGATCAACGGCCCATCATCCCAAAGAAAATAAATTATCACGCTCCAAAGTACGGAATATTCCAGGCCAAAGATCATTATTGTTTTTTTCAATACATTCATGTGTTACCTGCAAATATCATATAGAATGGGTCATATTTAGCCATTACTCTGCTATGATATGAAATGAAATGATATATACGGCTCTGGCCGCTTTTCCCCTTTGCTTTGTCCGTTTTGACACAATTTTCGGCGGTCTGTCCGCCAGTCGTGGGCCTTATTGTTCAAAGCCATCGGTTTTCATGCGATTGCCAGCCTGTTTGTATTGGAAAATATCAGTGATCCGGTAGTAGCAATCTATAAAATCAACGGTGAAATTTTAGTGACAGTGATTTTTATTGCTGTTATCGCTTATACCTGACAATGGCTTTTGCCATATAAAATATTATCCCGCAATGTTATCGCGGTGTTGTTTTTATCACGGTTTATTGAATAACATTTTCATTGATTCTATTATAAATGATCTCTAAAAAATATTTGCTTCTTTTATTATTTTGCGCTTTTGCGATAGCAAGCAGCGCTATGATATGGCTGCGGCCCGATATCACAGCGAGACCCAGTTTCCCCGCTCCAGACAGCAAAGACAATTCAGAATGGGCGGGTGGATTTATCAACCCCTGTAAAAACAAACACCCGGACTGGCGCAAGGCACAAACCATAGAAGGTGTGGAAATCCGGCCATCCCCGCTCTGCGAACCGGATAACCCCTACAATATTGCCGCCTTTGTCAAAGGCGTCAATAATATTTCCATGCCAACCTTGATGCAAACGCATCTGGCCGAAGACGCTTTAATCAAAACCGATGATTTGGATGGCGATGGCGATCCGGATATTATCCGTATCAAGTTGGAAGTCATGGAACTGAATGGCGCCACCCCGGATAAAATGCCGCTGATCACCACTTACGATGTCGCTCCGGGTCTGCAACCGGGATTATGGGTTTTCGCGCCAAAATCACGCGGCATGTCGGTCAAGGATTACCGTTCCATTGAGGCCAATCCTCTGTTGCGGGCGCCTTCACCGGTCATTCGGGTCGAACAAGGCGATCGGGTTTTCATCACCCTGGAAAACACCCATTATTTTCCGCATACCATCCATTTTCACGGTGTCGATCATCCTTTTCAGACCCAAAACAATACCGATAACGATGGCGTTCCGGTGACTGGTGACGCACCCGTATTCCCTGGCCAAAGCCGTACCTACGAACTCACCCCGCGCCATGCCGGAACCATGTTCTACCACTGCCATGTGCAAACTGACAAACACCTGTTAATGGGACTGAACAGCCTGTTCATCGTCGAGGAAAACCGGCCCGACAACTGGCTGCAAACCTTCAATGTCGGCGCTGGCCAGGTGCGTCATCCTTCGGTTGCGGTTACTGAGGAATACGATCAGGAATACGATCTGCTGTATCAAGCCATTGACAAAAATCTGGCGCAAATCATACAGCAATACAATGATACACGTTTGATCGCCCGGCAGATGAACCGGGTTTACAATATGACCGAATCCTCGGAAAATTATTTTCTGCTCAACGGCCACGCATTTCCTTTTACCCTACGTGATGCCTTGATTGTCGCCGAACCGGAACAACGCATCAAACTGCGTATCGCCAATGCCCAAAGCAGCTCGCTGGCACTGCATTTTCATGGCCACAAAGCCACGATAACCGCCTATGACGGTGTGACCCAGCCATCGGGCTTACAGCTGACCCGCGATGTCTTCAACCTGGCTCCGGCACAACGCCTGGATTTAAAAATACAAACCACGAATGACGGACTGCACAGTTATGGCCCCGGCATCTGGCTGTTTCACGATCATGTCGAAACCGGCATCACCAGCGACGGTATCTCACCCGGCGGCAATATTTCATTGTTAGTTTTCAAACCCTTTCTTGACGAGCGCGGTATGCCAAAAATCCGTCAACAAGCCCTCAGCCAGATATTCAACACAAATTATTACGCAAAATCCCAACCTGTCTGGGACATGGCAGAATTGAGCGGTTTGTTTGGCGAAGCCCGGTTATTGGCGCCTGAACATGTAAAAATCATCCTTTTTGGACTGATAATGGGGGCGGCGCTGGGCCTGTTTATTTTGTCATTACGGTATTTGCAACAGAAAACAAAATCATGAAAACACTCTTCACGACAGTACTGATTCAGTGGATCTTATTGTTTGCCCCAAACACACAGGCGGCGATGAATCACGGCGGCATGATCATGGATGCAAGCGGCATGATCATGAACGCCAACAAGGACAGACTGCCGCGTGATTGCAAACAGATTTCCGAGGATCTCGATTTAACCGTTCATGCCGGACAAAAACACGCCCGCAAATTCAACGGCAAGGTGTTCGCCTACGATCAGCAACAATGGGAAGTCAAAGCCTGTACCCGGATTAACGTCACCTTTATCAATGATGACCATGTCCGGCATCAATTCATGATTCACGGACTGCCCGGTTATCTCTATCCGAAAGGCATGTTCACCATTGAAATCAACGGCAAGGGCCAAAAACAGGCGTCATTTATCGTGCCGGCGAACCCGAAAACCTATCTGGTGCATTGTGACATATCCCAACACACCGCCAAAGGCATGAAAGCGCAACTGAAAGTCGCGGGCGGCGACAAGGATCTGCCCAGCATTCCCGGCCTGACAGCGCCCGCCAAGGCGGATAGTTATGGCATTGACTGGACCGATCTGACCTGGCTGGTTCTACTGGTTGCATTACTGACCGGCTTTGCCCTGCCTTTTGTTTTCTGGCCCGGCGGCAAAACCAAAAACTGACTCATCCATCCGGCGTGGCTGGAAGCCACGCCTGAAACAATAGTGTAACCAAGAGCCAAAATTACCGAACCGGTAAACAGGCCGATCATGCCGGAAAGCGGCATACCTCCAATCGTACCAACAAAAACGACAAGCGTCGGTATATTGATATCCTTTCCCATCAGCATGGGCTTGAGTACATTGTCGATCAACGTGACCAAAAGGCTCCAAAGTAAAAACACAAACGCAAAAACACCCTCGTGAACCGAAAACACATAAATGACGACCGGAATCATCACCAAGCCTGGGCCTATCTGAATAACAGCGAGAAACAAACATAATAACGCCAGTAATCCGGCTCCCGGCACCCCGGCAACAACAAAACCAAGACCCGCCAGTATCGATTGAACCAAGGCGACACCTAAAACCCCTTTCGCCACACCTCGTACAGTGAGTTCAGCCAGTTTGTTCAATTCTTCGGCTCTTTCGCCGGCAATACGCCAAGCGATTTTATAAGCCATCCGGGCGCCTTGTTGCGCGTTTGCCAGCAAGACTCCTGAAATAATAATGGCCGCAAAAAATTGTAAAACCCCCAATCCGGTCGCCGTTACAACCGATAATAACCAGCCTGCCAAAACCTTTAATTGTGGCGCCAGTGATTGCAGGGCATTTTCAAGATTTGAAGAAGCCAATGTCCAGAATTTCCAGATTGATTGACTATACTACCCCAAGAAAAAGGACAAAATAAATTTTAAATTATTACAATACA
>CAZDXJ010000015.1:0-38865 GCA_964509475.1 uncultured Methylococcaceae bacterium
CCTTCGACCTGCCGATTATGAGTCGGATGCTCTAACCAACTGAGCTAAGGGCCCTTAAAAAATCAGTCTCCGTCAAGAAAACAGCGTAATTGCTCGGAACGTGAAGGGTGACGCAACTTACGTAATGCTTTTGCTTCAATTTGACGAATCCGTTCCCGGGTCACATCAAACTGCTTGCCAACTTCTTCCAGGGTATGATCGGTATTCATGTTGATGCCGAAACGCATGCGCAGTACCTTAGCCTCACGGGCCGTCAAGCCAGCGAGTACATTCTGCGTCGATTCCCGCAACCCGGCAATAGTCGCCGACTCTATCGGAGACAATACTTTAGCATCTTCTATGAAATCACCCAAATGCGAATCTTCATCGTCGCCAATCGGTGTTTCCATAGAAATAGGTTCCTTGGCAATTTTCAAAACCTTACGCACCTTGTCTTCCGGCATTTCCATGCGCTCGGACAATTCTTCAGGCGTTGCTTCGCGGCCCATTTCCTGTAAAATCTGCCGCGATACCCGATTCAACTTATTGATTGTCTCAATCATATGTACCGGAATACGAATTGTTCTGGCCTGATCGGCAATGGATCGGGTAATCGCCTGGCGGATCCACCAAGTCGCATAAGTGGAAAACTTGTATCCACGCCGGTATTCAAATTTATCCACCGCTTTCATCAAACCGATATTGCCCTCCTGAATCAAATCCAGGAACTGCAAACCGCGGTTGGTGTATTTTTTTGCAATCGAAATAACCAAACGCAGATTGGCTTCAATCATTTCCTTTTTCGCCCGTCTGGCCTTGGCCTCACCAATCGATTTGCGCCGGTTGATATCTTTGAGCGCGGCAATATCCATGGCATTTTGTTCTGCGATTGCCTGCAATTTTTCCTGGGCTTTTTTTATCTCGCCGGCATATTCGCGCAATGCGGACGAATAGGCATGACTGCCGTTCAGATAAGGCTCCAGCCATGCCAAATCGGTTTCATTATTGACAAAGGCGGATAAAAATTCCTTACGCGGCATGCCCGCTTTTTTGACACATAAATCAAGAATGACTCTTTCCTGACGGCGAATTTCCTCGGCGATATCATTGACAATATGGGTCAATATCCGCAAATATTGTGGTGTCCATTTAAATTCACTGAAACTTTCGGCCACTTCCTCAAAAGCCTGTTCCGTCTTTTTGTGTTCATAGCCGTATTTTTTCAGAGCCGCAGCAAGTGCTTCTCGCTTTTGCGCCAAAACATCGACTTTTTTCTTGACCTCATCATAATCCAGACCCGGCGCATCCTCTTCCGCAGGCTCCTCCTTGATGGATGGAATAACATCGACATCTTCTTCCGGATCGGCCCGATCAGCAAAACCCGAAATCAAATCGCCCAGGCGGCTGCCTTTCTCGGCACAAATCGAATCGAATGATTGTAAAAAATAGTCAACCACTCGCGTGGATCTGGAAATGGATTTTATGACATGCTGTAATCCTGATTCAATGCGCTTGGCAATACGTAACTCATCTTCACGAGTCAATAGTTCAACCGAGCCCATTTCTCTCATATACATGCGCACGGGATCGGTAGTGCGGCCAAATTCACTGTCTACGGATGCCAAAGCCACCACTTCCGCCGCTTCGGTATCATCGCTATCAACCGCAGCATCGGTAATCAACGAGTCATCATCCGGCGCAACCTCATTGACTTGGATACCCATATCATTGATCATGCCAATGATATCTTCAATTTGCTCAGGATCAACAATATCACTCGGCAAATGATCATTAACTTCGGCATAAGTCAGGTAACCCTGCATCTTGCCTTTCGCAATCAAGTGTTTTAGTTGAGATTGTTGCTGTTCTTGATTCATTATCTACCCGTAAAAATTATTTCCAGACACACCAAAACTGATCAGGAAATTATAACAAACTAAATTTATTTAACAAGCTTGATATTTCGCTTTTTTTCCAATAAAGTCAATAACATTGCCCGTTCCTGTTCGTTCAGTCCTGTTTTTTGCTCTTTTGCGATCAACGCCTCCAAACCTTTCTCCCGATCTTGCTCAAGCATTCTGTCAACAGCCCCGCCAAACTCCAGCTCCAGCCCCTCCCCGGGAATCAAAGCTGATAATTGCACAAGCGCTTTAACTGTTTTTTCTTCCGGCAAACCCCGGAAACTTTCAATCAAAGCCGCCGTATTCACCCGCGGATTATCCATAATATGCCGCACAATCTGTTTAAACAAAGCGATACCCGGCATATCCAGACCCGTCCAATCGATATTTTTTTGCTCGACAACGGCAATCAATTCCGGATTTTGCAGTAACAAAGCTATCGCTATCCTCACTGGCGATCGATTTCCATGCATTTCCTTGCCGCTTACCCGCGCCGACCTGTTAAGTGTAGCCGGATTATCCAAAACATCCAGTGTTTGCACTTTTGCCAACTCCTTTAAACGCGCAAACATCATTGCTCTGAACGCACTTTCTGGAAGACGGCTCAGATAAGGCTTGGCCCGCTCCACCAAAGCAGCACGGCCTTCCATTTGCTGTAGACTTAAATCCTCGCTCAAATGTTCAAAAAAATATTCCGACAAAGAACAGGCATCGGATATCCTGTTTTCAAACACATCCCTCCCTTCATCCCGTACCAGAGAATCTGGATCGACACCTTCCGGCAACAACATAATATGAATTTGCCTACCATCCCGAAGACAAGGAATTGCTGCATCGATTGCCCGCCACACCGCTTGCCGGCCGGCATTATCGCCATCAAAACAAAACACCAGCTGACGGGAAAAACGAAACAGCAGATCGATATGGGCGCGACCCACCGCAGTCCCCAGACAGGCCACCGCATAACGAATACCCACCTGGGCAAGCGTTATAACATCCAGATAACCTTCCGTGACAAGAATTTTTTTTGGCTTGGCATCGTACGCCAATAACTCATAAAGCCCATAAACCTCACGGCTTTTATGAAAAACCGGCGTCTCAGGAGAATTCAAATATTTTGGCAGTGCGTCATCCAGCACCCTCCCGCCAAAACCAAGCACCCGCCCCCGCCGGTCACGAACCGGAAACATGAGCCGCCTGCGAAACCGATCATACACCCGCCCGGTTTCTTTGGCAGCCAACAACCCCGCTTCTAGCAAATGTTTTTTGTCAAACCGGCTGACCAGAAAATCCCAGCAATCAGGGGCATAACCCAACTGGAAATCACGCGCTGCCTGACCGCTCACCCCCCTTCCTTTTAAATAGGCAACCGCTTCACGTCCCCGCGCGGTGCGTAACTGTTCCGCATAACAAAGCGCCACCTGTTGCAGCAACTCATACAGGCGGCCGGAATTTTCTTTATCGGTTTTGCCGAGGGAGCCCGCATCACTCTCCCTCGGCACATCCAGACCCAGTACAGCCGCCAACTCCTCGATCGCCTCAACAAAATTCAAGTGGCTGTAATCCATCAAAAAACTGATGGCATTGCCACTCACGCCACAACCAAAACAATGGTAAAACTGCTTGCTGCGGCTGACCGTGAAACTCGGCGTTTTTTCGTTATGGAAGGGACAACGGGCAATGAAATTAGCGCCCGATTTCTTTAGCGGGACATGCTTGTCGATTAAATCGACAATATCAATACGAACCAGGAGCTCATCGATAAAACTTCTCGGAATTCTACCTGACACCAGTTAATAAGCTCCTGTTTAACGCAGCGGCTCAAGGTCAAGTTGAAACTATGCCGTCAATCTATCCTTAATCAAAGCACTGACAGCCGACATATCCGCGCGGCCTTGCATCTTAGGTTTCAACAGCCCCATAACTTTCCCCATATCCCGAATTGAAGCCGCCCCGCTTTCGGCTATTGCCTCCGCGACCATAGCCTCTATTTCCGGCGCAGACAAAGCTTGTGGCAAAAAATCCTGAATAACCTGGATTTCTGCCGCCTCAACTTCCGCCAAATCATCCCGCCCCGCTTCCTTATACTGGCGGATTGATTCACGGCGTTGTTTTTGCATCTTATCCAAAGCTGCAATAACCTGCGCATCATCCAACTCAATGCGTTGATCAACCTCCTGTTGCTTGATCGCCGCCATAATCAGGCGGATCACACCCAACCGGGATTTGTCACCGCTTTTCATGGCGGCTTTCATTGCATCCCTGATACGACCTTTCAATGCGCTCATATCCTGACCAGCTTACTGTTGCGGCCGGCCGCGGCGCAAATTTTTCAAAGCATAACGCTCGCGAGCCAGTTTTTTCAGATGCCGCTTCACAGCCGCAGCAGATTTACGCTTGCGTTCTGCCGTTGGTTTTTCATAAAATTCACGGCGACGAACTTCTGACAAAACCCCTGCTTTTTCACAAGAACGTTTAAAACGGCGAATCGCCATATCGAAAGGTTCATTTTCTTTAACTTTTATAGACGGCATTTGATTCCTCTGTTGTAATTAAGAAAGACTAGAGCCGCCAAAAGCGACCCGGAAAAAATTTTTTCATTCTACCTCTTTTATCCCAAGGGATCAAAAACAAAATGTATGTACTCGGCATAGAAACATCCTGCGATGAAACCGGCGTCGCTGTTTACCATGCAAGCCGCGGCTTGCAAGCCCATTGTCTGTACAGCCAGATTGCCATGCACAACGAATACGGTGGCGTAGTACCTGAATTGGCATCACGCGATCATATCCGAAAATTACTACCGCTGATCAAACAAGTCTTGCATGACAGCCATATCAATAAACGTGACATTCAAGGTGTCGCCTACACGGCCGGGCCAGGGCTTATTGGCGCCCTGCTGGTCGGCGCCAGCACAGCCAGAAGCCTGGCCTGGGCCTGGGGCGTGCCCGCGATCGCCGTACACCACATGGAAGGCCACCTGCTGGCGCCCATGCTTGAAAACAACCCTCCTCCCTTTCCATTCATCGCTTTACTGGTTTCCGGCGGCCACACCTTGTTGATTAACGTGACAGCTATTGGCCAATACCAGCTGCTCGGCGAATCACTTGATGATGCCGCCGGTGAAGCGTTTGACAAAACCGCGAAAATGCTGGGTCTGCCCTATCCCGGGGGGCCTCACCTGGCCGAGCTTGCCCGGCAGGGCCGAACCCGCTTCCGTTTTCCACGGCCAATGACCGATCGCCCGGGCCTCGACTTCAGCTTCAGCGGTTTAAAAACATTCACTATGAATACATTGAACAAAACCGGCAAAACCATGCAGGATAAAGCCGATATCGCCTATGCCTTCGAGCAGGCAGTTGCCGAAACCCTGGCCATAAAATGCCGCCGGGCACTACAGCAAACCGGTTTGACGCGACTGGTTGTCGCGGGCGGTGTCAGCGCCAATCAGACCCTAAGAGCCGCATTGACTTCGATGACAAAACAACAACACGCCGCGGTATTTTTTCCCAGCCCTGTATTCTGTACCGATAACGGTGCCATGATTGCTTATGCCGGTTGCCAACGATTACTTGCAGGACAACATGAATCACTGGCAATCAACGCCAGACCTCGCTGGCCAATAGAGCGCCTGACCGACGCCCAAAAATGAACTCCGAGCAAAAAATCCTAAGCCATTGATATAAAAAGAAAAATAAAAAATACCGCATATCTATAATCGATTGCTCTTTAACTGTTTAAAGATTTGTCCAACAAGATCATTTCCAATTATCTCTACAGGCATTACAATACCTGGCACCAATCGTTTCCATGCTTGATTGCCACAAATGCACAAAAACAAAAGACATCGACGCCACAAAAAACGCTTCACTACAACAGGATTCATGATCTTCATATCACTGTCAGGATTGATCCTTGCCTTCGGTTTGTGGTTTCATTTGACTGTCAGCACTTCCAAACCGGCGGCGGTGTGGTTTCAGGCCAAAGGGGATGACAATCGCTCGGTATTTTTACCGGAAGATGACGCTCCCCATACCGACAAGATCGAGTGGTGGTACTACAATGGCCACCTCACCAGCGAATCCGGCAAGCAGTTCAGTTTTCACTACTGCATTTTTTTGATAAACGGCATGATGACACATACTATTGCCCAGGTATCGCTTGCCGATCATCAAACCAAAAAACATTATCTGGCACAAAGGCGCACCGGCGGCAACCCGTCACTGGGAACATTCAAGCAATTTCAGTTTACGTTGCGTGACTGGCAGATGAAGGGCGGCAATGGCGAGGATAGATTACATGCTGTAACGGATCAGTTCAGTTTCGACTTGCAGCTTTCCAGTCATGCCGCACCGGTGCTGCATGGAAGAGGCGGTATCATCAGTCTTGGTGCCGCGGGTGACAGCTATTATTATTCACGCGAAAGAATGGCCATCACCGGCACCCTAAAAACCGGTAAAACCGATGAAACTGTACACGGCCTGGCCTGGTTTGATCACCAGTGGGGCAATTTTTCCATAGGCCAGCTGGGCTGGGACTGGTTCAGCTTGCAAATGGACAATGGCACCGATATCATGATTTACCAATTACGTGATCGATTAAACAAACCGGTTCTCTACACGGGCAGTGTTACCCAAAATGGCAACACGGAAATATTGTCAAACGACGATTTCATCATGATCCCCGGCCACCCGTGGGTCAGTAAAAAAACCGGAATCCGCTACCCCCTGACATGGCATATAAAAATCCCCGATCACAACATTGATATTACCACCCGCAGCATTATAAATGACAGCGAATTTGATGCCCGGCTGACAACGTATAATGTCTATTGGGAAGGCGCTGTGGAAGTGAAAGGATCGCATCATGGCAAAGGATTTATGGAACTCAGTGGTTATTGAGGTTTTATGAAAAATATAATTTCACATGTTTTTTGCACTTCAAAATTTAACAAAAGAGTATTTGAAAGACATGATTTTTTCTTTAAAAAACAAGCGCGAACAACGTCTTTGTTTTCGAAAATCTTGTAATGATGGAGTACCCGGTCTTGTTCAATAATATCCTGATTGTTTGTATCGGCAATATCTGCAGAAGTCCGATAGCGGAAGGTTTATTGAAACACACCCTGAAAACAACCGACAGGCAGAATTGCCATATCGAATCCGCCGGACTGCATGCCCTTGTCGGTCACAGGCCCGATAAAAAAGCATGTCAATTAATGCAGGAAAAAGGTATTGACATCTCAGAATATCAGGCATGCCAGATCAATCGCGACATGATCCGAAAATCGGATTTGATACTGGTCATGGAATCGTTCCAAAAAAAGGCTATAGAACAAATGGAAGCCAGCGCCAAGGGAAAAACCTTCCGCTTGGGCGAATGGGGTGAAGGCGACATACCCGATCCATATCAAAAAGACATATCATTTTTTCGACACGTTACGTCCATGATCGAAAGCGCGACCGCAAAATGGGTGCAAAGATTGCCATAAAACAGAAATGAATCAAAAAACGGAAAGCTTCTGGACTGTATATTTTAATCCATAGAAATATAAAGAGCTGTTTGGATGCATCGGATTTATAATGAATCGATTTTATAAAATCGTCTATTTTTTAGCTCTTAATTCACATGTACTATTCTTAATTCACATGTACTATACTTTAACTTTAAAAAAAATTTTGGTCTGGAAATAAAATGCTAAAGCTGTTGTTTATCTCGTTTATTGCCGTTCATCTTACCGCCTGCACAATCATCCCGGGTATGCACATGACCCCGTTCAAGGATGAATCCAGCACGCTGATGCCGGTTAAGGAAAACAATGCGACTTTGTTGAAAAAACTCAAGATTACCCCAATTACGGCTCAATTGATTATTGAACTGGAAAAGGATATCAACAACCGCAGTCTCGGCCCGAATAACGTTGCCAACCTTTATTTCGAATACCGTATCGGATCGCCAGCCCAACACGGCGTTCCGGAACAGCAACCCTATACCCAATACCGGGTCGGTCCTCGAGACATACTTACCATTACCGTCTGGGAACACCCGGAACTGACCATTCCAGCAGGGGAATTCCGTTCAGCCGAAAGCGCGGGTAACGTCGTCGGTGAGGACGGCAACATTTACTTTCCCTATGCCGGTATTGTCAAGGCTGCGGGCCACACCGTCGAGGAAATACGCGCTGAATTAACCCGCCGGCTTTCCAAATATATAGAGCGGGTGCAGCTGGATGTGCGCGTGGCCGCTTATCGGAGCCAGCGGGTTTATGTCGTGGGTGAGGTCAACAACCCCGGTATCCAGGTGGTCAAGGACATTCCATTAACTGTATTGGAAGCCATTAACAGTGCCGGTGGTGTTACTGAAAAAGCCGATCAGCGCAATGTTACCCTGACCCGGGACGGAAAAACCTACAGCATTAACCTGCTGGCTCTCTATGAAGGCGGCGATATCCGGCAGAATATTTTACTCCGGCAGGGCGATGTTCTGAATGTACCCGATAATGAATTTAATAAGGTATTTTTGTTCGGTGAAATTGGCAGTGGCGGCGCCGGTGCTGGCCGAACCCGATCCGTGCCCATGAACAAAGGCCGCATGACCTTGACCGAAGCCTTGAACGTGGGCGGCAGCATACGCCAGACCACTGCGGATGCGGCGCGTATTTTCGTATTCCGCAGCGCTCTGGGAAAACCCCGCATATTCCATCTCGATGCCAAATCGCCGGATGCCCTGATACTGGCGGATCGTTTTCCTTTACAACCGCATGATATTATCTTTATTGATCGCGCCGAAGGTATCCGCTGGAACCAGATCATCGCCCAGATTGCGCCAACCGTGGCCCTGTTGAATCAATTTGACGGCGCCTTCAATGTACAGCCTTTTGTAGGTCAATAACTATTGCCCTGACTTGCTTTCCGGCCAAGCCAGGGCATTTTATTGTGCCTTTCATAAATTAAATTTGTAGCTACCCAACCTGTTTTATTGTAAAAAATATGTATCTACTCACCCCTCTGAAAAGCAGGTGCAGGTTGTTGATTTATCAGGCTTGCCCAGCCCTTCCACGGAAGCGCTGGGCTTGCATAACCTGGGATGTTATGCCGAACGACAGGAATGTATTCACGTGTCCTGATAAATCAATGATCTACGCCGGCTACAAGACAACCGGGTGAGTCGTTACAAAATATCAATTATTTGTTAATAACCTACATTATCCATGCATTATCCTTCCACTCGAGATAACCGTTATACCCACAACACTGCCCCGGAACCGATTCCAGGCTCTTCCTTGCAGGAGGAAGAAAACTTTGAACTGATCGATTTGATTGCCAGTTTAATAAACAACAAATGGCTGATTTTATCGTTACTGCTGATAGGCATAATCCTGGGAGCAATCCGGACTTATTTGACTACCCCCATTTACAAAACCGATATTGTGTTACAGGTGGAAAAACATACAAAGTCGCTGGATGTGCTGGAGCCTGTAGCCGATTTTATGGCAAGCACAACGTCTATAGTGGACGATATAGAAATCATTCAGTCACGTAATATACTGGGGGAAGTGATTCAACGCCTCAACCTGGAAATCGTCGCCCGCCCGCTTTATTATCCGGTCATTGGCGCGGCCATTGCCCGCCATTACCAACAGCGTTTCCCCAACCAGGTCTCCGAAGCCCTGTTCAACAGGCCGGAGTACGCCTGGGGGGGCGAAGCCATCCAGGTCGAAAGTTTGCGTCTTCCCAAAGCCTGGGCCGGCAAACACCTGACTCTGGTAGCCGGCGAACACGGCCATTTCCGGCTCCTGGATGGCACGGTTCAGCTTTTGAGCGGCGAGGTGGGCCGGCGGATAAAAGGCCAGGGTCATGCCCAGGGCATTGAGTTATTCGTTTCCTTGCTGAAAGCCCGGCCCGGTACCCGCTTTGTTCTGTGGCGGCGCTCGAAAACCAGCGCCATTGCCCAATTGCAAAACACTTTCAAAATCCGTGAGGATGGCTATGGCAGCGGTATTCTCCGAGCCACCCTGGAACTGGATGATCCGGTTTTGGCGGTCAAGGCCCTGGACGAAATCGCCAATACCTATGTCCGCCACAATGTTGAACAAAAATCGGCCGAGGCTCAAAAAACCCTTGCCTTTTTGGAAAAACAACTGCCTTTGCTCAAGGATCAGCTGGAGGCGGCGACCACCGCATTAAACGAATACCGCACCCGGCAAGGTTCCATTGATCTGGATGCGGAAACCCAGGGTATTTTGAAAAGCGTTGTGGCCAAGAAAACCCAGATCGGCTTGCTGGAACAAAAGCGCGAGGAACTGCGGCAAAAGTTTACCGCCCAACATCCCGTCCTTATCGCCCTGAACAAACAGCTCAAGCATCTGAAAAAGGGTTTGCATAGCCTTGAACGGCAAATTGAAAAACTGCCGGAAACCCAGCAAGTCATCGTCAAGCTGTCCCGGGATGTTGCCGTTACCAATGAACTGTACACCACCTTGCTCAACAACGCCCAGACACTTCGCGTCGCCAAGGCCGGCACGGTGGGCGATGTTCGGGTTATTGATTACGCGGTTTTACCCACCGCGCCGATAAAACCCGATAAATCAAAAATCATCCTCGTGCATTCGGTTTTGGGACTGTTTGCCGGTATTGCCCTGGCCTTCATTCGGAAAATATTGCACAAAGGCATTGAAGACCCGGATGTTATCGAAAAACAACTGGGCATCCCGGTTTATGCAACCATCCCGCACAGCGCCTTGCAGGCCCGCCTGGGCAAACAAGCCAAAAAACGGCAGCCGGCGGATAACCCCCCTCAGCTCCTGGCGATGCAGCAAAAAGAGGATTCGGCTGTGGAAAGCCTGCGCAGCCTGCGCACAACCCTGCATTTTGCCTTTCTCGAATCCCGCAATAATATCATCATGATCTCCGGCCCCAGCCCCGGCGTGGGCAAAACCTTCGTATCCCTCAATCTTGCCATCGTGCTGGCGGATACCGGCAAAAAAATATTGTTGATCGACGCCGACCTGCGCAAGGGTACCTTTCATCAGCATCTGGGGGTAGCGCGTGAACACGGCTTGTCCGACATCATTTCCGGCACCATCGAACCCGACCAGGGCATTCGCCTTATACAAAATACCAACGTGGCGTTTATAACCACCGGCACTCTCCCTCCCAACCCCTCTGAACTGCTGATTCATGAAAATTTCGCCGCCTTGCTGGATCAGCTAGCGCCCCGGTATGATATTGTCATCATCGACTCACCGCCGATACTGGCCGTTACCGATGCCGCCATCATAGGCCGGCTGGCCGGCACCAGTCTGATGGTGATCAAGGCCGGACAGCATCCAATCCGGGAACTGGAACAAGGTTTGAAACGGTTTAAGCAGATGGGTATTAAGATCAAAGGATTTATTTTCAACGATATTCAGCCAATCTACGGTCATCAACGTTATGCTTATCATTACAGTTATTCAAACAGTTCAAACAGGACGCAAAATACCAACGGCAGGTAATCAGAATTTAACTGACCTCAAAAAGTCCTACAGGCTTGTTACTCTGTAATGACTACCAACATGAAAGAAAACGATACTTTGGGTCTTCTGGAATTGCAAGATCAGGAAGGCATGGATATGGCGGCACTGCTTGCCATCGTGCTATCCCACAAATGGCTGATTCTATCCTTGCTGTTAGCCGGCATGGCTTTGGGAGCCGTCAAGGCCTATCGGGCGGTTCCAATCTACAAAACCGATGCCACACTGCAAATTGATAAACAGCGTCGGAGTGCACTGGATATCGTCAATCCCGGCCCGCGCTTCATGCAGCTTGCGCCTCCGGTACTATCCGATTTGGCAATTATTCAATCACGCAAGATATTGGGCCAGGTCGTTCAACGCCTCAACCTGGAAATCGTCGCCCGCCCGCTTTATTATCCGGTCATTGGCGCGGCCATTGCCCGCCATTACCAACAGCGTTTCCCCAACCAGGTCTCCGAAGCCCTGTTCAACAGGCCGGAGTACGCCTGGGGGGGCGAAGCCATCCAGGTCGAAAGTTTGCGTCTTCCCAAAGCCTGGGCCGGCAAACACCTGACTCTGGTAGCCGGCGAACACGGCCATTTCCGGCTCCTGGATGGCACGGTTCAGCTTTTGAGCGGCGAGGTGGGCCGGCGGATAAAAGGCCAGGGTCATGCCCAGGGCATTGAGTTATTCGTTTCCTTGCTGAAAGCCCGGCCCGGTACCCGCTTTGTTCTGTGGCGGCGCTCGAAAACCAGCGCCATTGCCCAATTGCAAAACACTTTCAAAATCCGTGAGGATGGCTATGGCAGCGGTATTCTCCGAGCCACCCTGGAACTGGATGATCCGGTTTTGGCGGTCAAGGCCCTGGACGAAATCGCCAATACCTATGTCCGCCACAATGTTGAACAAAAATCGGCCGAGGCTCAAAAAACCCTTGCCTTTTTGGAAAAACAACTGCCTTTGCTCAAGGATCAGCTGGAGGCGGCGACCACCGCATTAAACGAATACCGCACCCGGCAAGGTTCCATTGATCTGGATGCGGAAACCCAGGGTATTTTGAAAAGCGTTGTGGCCAAGAAAACCCAGATCGGCTTGCTGGAACAAAAGCGCGAGGAACTGCGGCAAAAGTTTACCGCCCAACATCCCGTCCTTATCGCCCTGAACAAACAGCTCAAGCATCTGAAAAAGGGTTTGCATAGCCTTGAACGGCAAATTGAAAAACTGCCGGAAACCCAGCAAGTCATCGTCAAGCTGTCCCGGGATGTTGCCGTTACCAATGAACTGTACACCACCTTGCTCAACAACGCCCAGACACTTCGCGTCGCCAAGGCCGGCACGGTGGGCGATGTTCGGGTTATTGATTACGCGGTTTTACCCACCGCGCCGATAAAACCCGATAAATCAAAAATCATCCTCGTGCATTCGGTTTTGGGACTGTTTGCCGGTATTGCCCTGGCCTTCATTCGGAAAATATTGCACAAAGGCATTGAAGACCCGGATGTTATCGAAAAACAACTGGGCATCCCGGTTTATGCAACCATCCCGCACAGCGCCTTGCAGGCCCGCCTGGGCAAACAAGCCAAAAAACGGCAGCCGGCGGATAACCCCCCTCAGCTCCTGGCGATGCAGCAAAAAGAGGATTCGGCTGTGGAAAGCCTGCGCAGCCTGCGCACAACCCTGCATTTTGCCTTTCTCGAATCCCGCAATAATATCATCATGATCTCCGGCCCCAGCCCCGGCGTGGGCAAAACCTTCGTATCCCTCAATCTTGCCATCGTGCTGGCGGATACCGGCAAAAAAATATTGTTGATCGACGCCGACCTGCGCAAGGGTACCTTTCATCAGCATCTGGGGGTAGCGCGTGAACACGGCTTGTCCGACATCATTTCCGGCACCATCGAACCCGACCAGGGCATTCGCCTTATACAAAATACCAACGTGGCGTTTATAACCACCGGCACTCTCCCTCCCAACCCCTCTGAACTGCTGATTCATGAAAATTTCGCCGCCTTGCTGGATCAGCTAGCGCCCCGGTATGATATTGTCATCATCGACTCACCGCCGATACTGGCCGTTACCGATGCCGCCATCATAGGCCGGCTGGCCGGCACCAGTCTGATGGTGATCAAGGCCGGACAGCATCCAATCCGGGAACTGGAACAGTGCATCAAAAAACTTACCCGCACAGGTGCAAATATAAAAGGTATTGTCTTCAACGATATACCGGAACCGAGTTTACGGTATGGGTATGGGTATGGGTATGGGTATGGGTATAAACGATATGTTTATCAGTACAATTACCGAAAATCCTGACGGCTCTGCAAAACCCGTATGACTCATGCTGAAAAAAGGCAATGGGGTTTTGCCGATGACCTTTATGCCTTGCACCGGCTGGCATTACAACCACTCTTGCCCCAGGCAAATGAACAGATTCTGATCGACAGTTGTCAGGGCATCAGGCATATCGGTGAAAGCTGTTTCCTTGATTTTCTGCACGATCATTTTTTAGCGCCAACGTGGAGTGACAAACTGACACAAACCCATAGCAATGTCCCTGTTTCAGAATATTTCATTACCGCATTGCATCAATCCCGGATCAGCGCAGCAGGTTGCTATTTATTACAAAAGCAGGCCTTACAAGAAATACGGAAGCTATTGGAAAGCGCTCACATCAAACATGTTGTTTTCAAAGGCTGCCATATCCGGGAACTGATTTATAAAGACCCCGCCCTACGCGTTGCCTCGGATATCGATGTCCTTGTCTCTGACGATGACAGACTCAAGGCAATGCAGATATTACTTGAGGCCGGCTATAAGTCGGCAC
The DNA here is from genome assembly GCA_964509475.1 of uncultured Methylococcaceae bacterium. Classification (GTDB taxonomy): domain Bacteria; phylum Pseudomonadota; class Gammaproteobacteria; order Methylococcales; family Methylomonadaceae; genus CAZDXJ01. The sequence goes on from CAZDXJ010000015.1 coordinate 14,201, forward strand.
TGGCCCCTAATATCAGCCATGAAATCAATCTCAACAAGAACAATATCGCTATTGATTTGCACTGGAACATTATGCGCCCGGGCCGAACCCGCATGGCCATGACCGGAATATTTCTCCACACCGGAAAAGATTACAGCAGCCATTGGGGATCTTGCAACGAAGCCACCCTGTTTTTAATGCTGGTACACCCCGTTTTCACGAAATATTCCACAACACCTTACGCCTTCCTGATTCGCATGCTTGATTTGGCTTTATGGCTCAATAAAAGAGAACATGACTGGGAATTACTTTGCCGGTGGCTGAGCGATTCCGGAATGCGAACCGCAGCCTGGATAACCCTGGAGTGGTTACGACAACTGACCGACCTGGAACCTCATAAGACCTTCAGCAAAGCGATACAACCAAGCTATTGGAAAATCCTCTATTTCAGGAACTGGCTGCGACAAAATTTGTCCAGCAAACTGTTACAATACCCTTTTTTGATAAAAGCCGGATTTACCCTGCCCGCACATGACAAACTGAGCGATGCAGCCCATGCGGTCATGTCCCTGCAACAAGAGAAAAAAGCCGCGAACAATAAAATCATGCAATTGGCGGCACTCAAGCCCGGTGGCAAATAAACCGTCCCGGTTCCTTTGACAACATTACCATAATCACTGCCGCCCGTTTGCGGTAAAATATCCGGTACAACAAACGCCACTCTCTTCAGTGACTGAAAAAATAACGCAGCACCCGGATCAAATATTCATGATCGAAAACACCGGCGCTCTCCCGCAAACTGTGCATGGCCCACAGTGGATTGCCCACATCGACACTGCGAATACCCGCCCTGCAGGCGGGTATGTGGTTTTGATTTATTCGCCGAACAGTACAGCCATTGCACCAAGACGAATTTTATCGCCAGGGTTGGCAAAATTCAGCCGCAGGCTCAGATTGACCGATCCATTGGGCCGGTAATTAGCGATCGGTGAAAAATAACATTTCCCCTGGGTATCAAATAAATCCGTGCCGTCGTCATGTTGTACTGTGGATGCTGGCGGAACCAAATATTCGGAGAGACGGATCTGGCTGATAAATGTTCCTGTATCGGGTGTTTGAAAACATAAACCGATCATTTTAATTTTAGAACCGAAAATAACGGGAATTGTTGTTTCTATCCATTGAAAATCACCCGCCGAATTGGACGTTATGATCAAATCGGCATGTTGGACGGAAGGCATATCCAGCGTCAGCCGGTTATCTCCAGATACCCAAACAGTATTCCCTAAAATATACCATTTTTCCCGGGCCAGGGAGGATTGAGTAAAAAAGGATAACAAGACCAGCGTGCCTATCAATGAGATGTTTTTCATCATGAAACTCCTTATATATTTAAAGTTTGGATCGATTCCTGAACAGGCTGGCAAGCCTGCAACCAATTTACCGGGTAAATAGAGAACCAATCATTCCTGATCTTAGCCTTAATTCATGAAATTTAAAATGGTTTTATGACAGCAAGCATAACGATAGCAAACAGGAACAACACCGGAATCTCGTTACACCAGCGGAAATAGACATGGGAGTGTCTGTTACGTCGATGTTTGAAGTCCATCAGCCATTTTCCGCAAAACAAGTGGTAGATGACTAACAATACCAGTAACAGCAGTTTGACATGCAGCCAGCCGCTACTGGCGTACATGGCCCAGGCATAATCAAATAACATCCAGAAACCAAACAGCAATGTCAATAACATGCCCGGCGTCATGATGCCGAAATAAAGTTTGCGCTCCATGATGACAAAACGTTCCTGACTGATTGGATCCTCGGCCATGGCGTGATAGACAAACAATCTCGGCAGATAAAACAGGCCGGCGAACCAGGTGACCATAAAAATCAGATGTAATGCTTTTAACCAGAGCATGATTGAAACTCCTTACAATAAGGTTTGAATGCGTTGCTGTATCGTTTCCAAATCAAGGGCGCCGGTGATTCGTGAGACGATTTGACCTTTGGGGGATATCAAAAACGTGGTCGGGGTAAAGTCTACACCGCCAAACGCGCGGGCGTGTAAACTTTTTAAATCCAGAGCAACCGGGTAAGGCAGTTGCTTTGCCCTGGACATGGCAACGACATGGCTGGGTGGATCGTAGTACATGGCGATGGCAATCATTTCCAGACCTTGCCGGTGATAGCGCTGGTACAATGTTTTCAAATCCGGTATTTCGGTAATACAGGCCGGGCAGTCGGTTGCCCAGAAGGTGACCAACACGGCCTTGCCCCGCCATGAATGTAAAGCAATACGTTGGCCGCTGAGGGTAGTCAACGTGATGTTGGGCGCAGTTGGGTTGCGCAGTGAATCTGATTGGGTAATAAACCCCGCTGATAACAGCAGGGTAAAAAAGGCAATGAAAAATTGCCATTTACGGCTTTTGCTGTTACAGACTCTGTTTGTAGGCATCGGACAGGACCCGGTAAAGCGGTTTTTTATTCAATAAACGGGCGGTTGCGGTGGCAAAAAATGCGGCCGCCATCAATGGAATCAAGATTTCATGACTGTCGGTAAGTTCCATGATCAGAACAAAGGAAGTCAAGGGCGATTGCAACATGCCGGAAAAATAGGCGGTGAGGGTCAATAAAATCATTGCGCTTGCCGGAGCGACCGGCAGCCAATGTGCCAAATCCGCGCCAATGCCAGCGCCAATGGCAATGGACGGTACAAAAATGCCGCTGGGGATACCGCTGAATACGGTAAGGCAGGTGGCTGACATTTTTTGCAGTGGAAACCAGGGATCCATATCACCAATGCCAAGCAGGATATGTTTGGCCTGATGAAAACCGGTACCAAAGCTGCTGGCATTAGCATAATAACCGATGACGGCAATGCCCAGGCCGCAGACAAAAGCGATTTTAACGATGGAAATACCGGTTTTGGCGAGCCACTGGCCGCCGCAGGTAATGAACTTGCTGAACAGCCCCCCCATACAGCCGCCGGCAATGCCGCATAAGGGAACCGCGATCCAGCTCTGGCTCCAGGGCATGGTCAGGGCGTTGTCATCGAAGAAAATATAGCTGTCCAAGATCGCATAAGCGGTTACCCCTGAGAACACAATCGCGGTCAAGACCAGACTGCTGATTTGCTCTTCCAGCGCTCGCCCCATTTCTTCGATGGCGAAAATAATACCGGTGAGCGGAGCGCTGAACATGGCGGCAAATCCTGCCGCACTGCCGGCCAGAATCAGGCCTCTTTCCATATAATGCCTGGGAAATCGTGTGCTTTTGCCCAGGGAAGCCATCAAGGAGGCACCGACATGAACGGCCGGGCCGCCAAAACCGACCGAGGCGCCGGAAAACAAACCCATAATGGGCAATAACATTTTACCCAGCATGATTTTCAGTGAAATCAGCTGTGAGCGTTGTTGCAAGTTGCCTGTGATTTCCAGAGCGGCCTTGACTTGCGGTATGCCGCTGCGTTCCGCGCCTGGAAAAAAACGGAACGTCAACCATGCGGTTAAACTCAGGCCAAAGGGCGCGATGACGAAATTGAACCAGGGATATTGCAAGGACAGGGCGCCATAAGTTTCGCCAGCCCACTCACTGAGCAGTTTCATCGTCACGATAAGTATTCCGACCATGACCGCGCCAAACCAGAAAAGCAGGCGCTGCCGCCAGGCATTGGCCGATAAATAGGATTGTAAAGGGGTATCTTCCGGGGGAGACATTTACAGCAAACTCAGAAGCAACTGTTTTAAAGTCCGTTCCGCCGCGTCTGGAACGCGGGTGATATAGAAATAACCCCATAGCGCATCGGTCAGGCCCAGCAAAACCACCAGCCAGCCATAACCAAACCATAGTCCGCCTGGAATAAGCAGCGCTGCGGCGCTAAAGCGCAATAAGGCTTCATAAATGACAATCGTGCCGTAATGCCGCAAATCCTGGCCGGCAAGGATCAGTGTTGCCGCCGTATACAGTAAAAAACCGGCGATTAACCATCCCCAAAGAGGCTGTTGCAAATTCAAGCCAAACGATTTGTAGAATGCTGGACATAACAAAAAAGCGGCAATGCCGATATTCCAATAGCCGCTTAGAATGACCCATTTATTGACGTTCATTTGAATTTACCGGTTGAATGTTTGGACAGTGATGAGGATGGATATACAGAAATTATACCAAAACTGGTATCCTATGCCCTTTTTTAAACCATTTTTCAACTCACATTTAATGAACAGAATTTTAATTTCGGATAAATTGTCGGAAGCGGGTATCAATTACCTGAACGAACAAGCGGATATTCAGGTGCATCTGGAGACTGGCCTGGATGAGGCGGCATTATGCAATATTATTGGTGATTTTGACGCTTTGCTGATTCGCAGCGGTACCCAGGTGACCGCAAACGTGTTAAAAGCCGCCAAGCGTTTGAAAGTGATTGGCCGGGCAGGTATCGGTGTGGACAATGTCGATGTTGCCGCCGCCACCGAACAGGGCGTCATTGTGATGAATACACCGGATGCCAATGCCACCACCACGGCCGAGCTGGCCATTGCCCACATGATGTCGCTCAGCAGACACTTGAGCAAGGCGGATCATTCGGTACGCGAGGGTAAATGGGAACGCGCCCGTTTCATGGGTGCGGAAGTTGCGCATAAAACCCTGGCGATACTGGGTTTTGGCACGATAGGCCGGATTGTTGCCAAACGCGGCTTGGGATTGGGTATGCAGGTTATCGCCTATGATCCGTTTGTTACCGAGGAAATATTCAATGAAATTGGTGTACAGGCGGTTGAACTGGAAGAATTGTTGGCACGGGCGGATTATTTGACCCTGCATTGCCCGTTGATTGAAAAAACCCGTGGTATCATCGGGCATGAGCAATTAGCGATGATGAAAAAACAAGCGATGTTGATTAACTGCGCTCGTGGCGGCCTGGTCGATGAAGCCGCACTTTACGAGGCTTTGCGTGATGGCCGTATCGCCGCTGCCGCACTGGATGTCTATGAGCAGGAGCCGCCAACCGCTTCGCCATTGCTGGAACTGGACAATATTGCGTTTACCCCGCACCTGGGTGCATCGACTCGTGAAGCGCAAGTCGCGGTCAGTGTTGAAATCGCGCGTCAGGTGGTGACTTATTTACAGACCGGCGAGGCGGTCAATGCCTTGAATTTGCCACGTCTGTCAGCCGAAGAACTGAAAAAATCCCGTCCCTTTATGCAGCTGGCCAATATTCTGGGACGTATGCTATCCGGTCTGGCGCCAGGACCCCTAAATCATGTGGAAGTTGCTTTATATGGTAAGGCCGCTGAAGTTGACCCGCATCCGGTCTCGATTGAAGCCTTGGTGGGTATTTTGGATCAACAGCTTTCCATTCCGGTCAATCCGGTCAATGCTGGCGATCTGGCAAAACGCCAGGGTATCAGCGTTACCGAGTCGCGTACCGAGGAAAGCCGTGATTTTGTCTCCCTGATTCGGGTGACCGGTTACAGCGGCGAGCAAAAAGTAACCTTGTCCGGCGCCTTATTGGGCGGTCAACACCCGCGTTTGACCGGCATTGATGATTTCGAGATCGAAGTGGTACCGGAAGGTACCTTGCTGATTACCCGGCATCAGGATAAGCCCGGGGTTATCGCTGCCCTGGGCAGCGTGCTGGGACGGGCGAACATCAACATTTCCCGTATGCAGGTCGGGGAAACCGATCAGAACCAGGAAGCGATGGCGGTGATCAGTGTTTCGGCGCCGTTATCGGATGCAATTCTGGAAGATATCTGTAATATTGCCGAAGTCAACAGCGCAACCCAGATCCGGCTATGAAACGGACACAGCCGTCATTCAGCCGGATTTGTTTCGATTGTGACAGCACCTTGAGCCGGATCGAGGGCATCGATGAGTTGGCCCGGGACTGCGGTGTGGGTGCGCAAGTCAAACGGTTGACCAATAGGGCCATGGACGGAGAAATTCCGCTGGAATCGGTTTATGGTCAGCGTTTGGCGCTCATCCGTCCGGGTCGGGCAGCGATTGATGCTTTGGCGCAACGTTATATTGACGAACGGGTCGATGGCGTATTGGAATTGTTTTCCGAACTGCGCCGGCAAGGCAAGCCGGTGCATATTATCAGTGGCGGTATTCGCCAGGCCATTTTGCCCTTGGCCGATTATCTGGGCTTGCCAGAGCAATATGTTCATGCGGTCGATGTGTATTTTGACAGCCAGGGCGTTTACCAGGGGTTTGATCAGCAATCGCCGCTGGCGCGAAGTGGTGGCAAAGCCCAAGTGTGCCGGTTTATCAATTCCGGCGGTGAGGCCATCGTGATGGTTGGCGACGGTCAAACCGATCTGGAAGCCAAACAAGCCGGTGCTTTCTTTATCGGTTTTGGCGGGGTTGTGGTTCGGGAAACGGTCAAACAGCAAGCCGATATGTATATCACCGAACCGTCTTTATGGGCATTGGCGCCATTTTTGGTCAATGAAACCTGCTAGAATAGATTGTAACGGTCTGAATTTAACGGCTTGCCTTGCCGCTGCGCAAGGCGTGAGCCGGTTTTTTTGAATTTTGTTGAAAATTTTATTTAGAGAACGATTATGGCTGGACACAGTAAATGGGCGAATATCAAACATCGTAAGGGCGCCCAGGACGCCAAACGGGGCAAAATTTTTACCAAATTGATCCGCGAAATTAGCGTGGCGGCAAAAAAAGGCGCCGATCCGGCGAACAATCCTGCTTTGCGCTCGGCGATTGACAAGGCTTTGGGCGCTAATATGAAACGGGATACGATTGACAATACCATAAAAAAAGCCAGTGGCGCGGTCGATGGGGTCAATTATGAAACCGTTGTTTACGAAGGCTATGGTCCGGGCGGTACTGCCGTTATGGTGAATTGTCTGACCGATAACCGCAATCGCACCGTTGCTGAAGTTCGCCATGCTTTCAGCAAGGCCGGTGGCAACCTGGGTACGGACGGATCGGTGGCTTATTTGTTCACCAAGGTCGGGAGCTTAAGTTATCCGGCGACAGTGGATGAGGATGCGGTTATGGAAGCGGCTTTGGAGGCCGGTGCCGAAGATGTGCTGACCCATGATGATGGCAGCATGGAGGTCATGACGACACCGGAAGATTATTTAACGGTAAAAGAGGCAATGATTGCGGCGGGTTTTGAGCCTGAACATGCGGAAGTCACAATGCAGGCCAGCACCCATGCCGAGCTTGATGCCAAGGATGCGGAGAAAATGCTGCGTTTGCAGGAACGGTTGGAAGATTTGGATGATGTACAGGATGTTTATTCCAACGCCGAAATCAGTGATGAGGTTTTGACGCAGCTTGAAAGTTGAGTGGGTTTTGTGCCAAAACCCGTCCGCCGGCATGACGTATGCCTGAAATGATTCGTATTTTGGGTATTGACCCGGGTTCCAGAATTACGGGCTATGGTATTATCGAGGACAGTCGGCAAGGTGCCCGCTACGTTACCAGCGGCAATATCCGCATCACGGCGACGTATTTTCCTGAACGCTTGCAACAGATATTTTCCGGGGTCAGTGAAATCGTTGAACAATTCCGGCCGGATCAATTGGCGATAGAGCAGGTTTTTATGCATAAAAATGCCGATTCTGCTTTAAAATTAGGACAGGCGCGCGGCGCGGCGATTTGTGCCGCGTACAGCGGCGGTCTGCCGGTTTTTGAATATGCGGCCCGGGAAATAAAACAGGCACTGGTCGGTAAAGGTAATGCGCAAAAAGATCAAGTTCAGCATATGGTCAAGATTCTATTGAATTTACAAGGGGTTTTGCAAACGGATGCGGCGGATGCGTTGGGGGTCTGTTTGTGTCATGCCCACCATCAGCAAACCCGGCAGCGTTTGCGGGCGGCGGGGTTGCAGCCTTGATCGGTTTTATACGCGGCAAGCTGGAAATCAAAAGCCCGCCTTCATTGGTTTTGGATGTGCAGGGTGTCGGTTATGAAATCGAGGCGCCGATGACGACCTTTTATCATTTGCCGGCGATTGGCGAGGAAGTCAAACTGCATACCCATTTGGTTGTGCGTGAGGATGCGCATATTTTATTCGGCTTTTATGCCGAAGCCGAGCGTTCCCTGTTCCGGGCCTTGATTCGTATCAATGGTGTGGGTCCGAAACTTGCCCTGGTGATTCTTTCCGGTCTGAGTGTGCAAGATTTTCAGCGTTGTATCACCGATCAGGACGTGCAGGCCTTGGTGCGCTTGCCGGGGATTGGCAAAAAAACCGCCCAGCGCCTGATTATTGAAATGCGCGACCGTTTGTCCGATAGTAATATTGCCGTCAATACCGAGACCCATAGGCCGGGTGTTACCCCGTCCGAACAGGGTAATCCAAGACAGGAGGCTTTAAGCGCTTTGATAGCTCTGGGTTACAAAGCCCAGGATGCCGATAAAATGTTACGCAAGCTGCCGCTTGAAATAACCGCTTGTGAAGATATGATTCGTTTTGCGTTGCAGGCTATTTCCCGATGATAGAAAGTGATCGTCTGATTACGGCCAAAGCCAACGCTGTGGAAGAACGCCAGGATCGGGCGGTACGTCCCAAATGCTTGAGCGATTATATCGGCCAGGCCGAACTGCGCCAGCAAATGGAAATTTTTATTCAGGCGGCCAGCGCACGTTCGGAAGCGTTGGATCATGTATTGATTTTCGGGCCGCCTGGATTGGGTAAAACCACGCTGGCGAATATTATTGCCAATGAATTGCGGGTCAATATCCGGCAAACCTCCGGGCCGGTTTTGGATAAAGCCGGGGATTTGGCAGCCTTGTTGACCAACCTGGAAGCGCATGATGTCTTGTTCATCGATGAAATTCATCGTTTGAGTCCGGTTGTCGAAGAGATTCTGTATCCGGCCATGGAAGATTATCAAATCGACATCATGATTGGCGAAGGCCCGGCAGCCCGTTCAATTAAACTGGATTTGCCACCGTTTACGTTGATCGGCGCCACCACCCGGGCCGGATTATTGACTTCGCCGTTAAGGGATCGTTTTGGCATTGTGCAAAGACTGGAGTTTTACTCCGTTGAAGAATTGAGCCAGATTGTCAACCGTGCCGCAACGCTGTTGCAAATCCGCATAGAAACCGATGGCGCCCGTGAAATTGCCCGTCGTTCCCGTGGCACCCCGCGTATTGCCAATCGCTTGTTGCGCCGGGTCAGGGATTTTGCCGAAGTGAAAAGCGATGGTTGTATTACCGCCGCTATTGCCGATCAGGCCTTGGCGATGCTAAAGGTGGATCATAAGGGTTTTGACAGCCTGGACCGAAAATTGCTGAAAACCATGATTGTCAATTTTGCCGGCGGACCGGTCGGTCTGGACAGCTTGGCCGCCGCCATCAGTGAGGAACGCGGTACAATTGAGGATGTACTGGAACCGTATTTGATTCAACAGGGGTTTATGATGCGCACGCCGCGCGGCCGCATGGTAACCCAGCAGGCCTATGACCATTTTGGTTTACCCGCGCCAAAAAATGAAACCTCCGATTTGTTCGAGATAAAATGACAGCACCTGTTAACCGGTTTGTTTTATTTGTCATATTGTTGTTGGCCTTGACCGGATGCTGGAACACCGGAGCCAGCAAGCGTACCAATCAGTTTGAAGAAACCCTGGATGCTTACCGCTTGTTGATTCGTTGGGGAAAATTTGAACGGGCATTGAACTATATTCGCCTCAGGGAAGGAGAACTGCGTCCTTTTGACCGGGAATTTTACCGGAAAATTCATGTCACCCGCTATGACATTGTTGATGAGATTGCCTTTGGCAAGGACGTGGACGATCCCCGTGAAATCCATATCATCACCGCGATTGAATTTTTACATGACGATGATATCACCGTCAAAACCATGCGTTACCGGCAAATATGGTGGTATAGCGAGCAGGCGCAGCGCTGGTTCCTGGACAGTGATCTACCGGATTTCAAAAGCGTTTTATATAACAAATGAAAGCATTCAATTGGCCAGTTCGGGTTTATTACGAAGATACCGATGCCGGTGGCGTGGTTTTTTATGCCAATTATCTGAAATTTTATGAACGCGCCCGTACCGAAATGCTGCGTGACATGGGTTATGAACAGGATCAATTGATTGAACGGCAAGGTGTCTTGTTTGTCGTTCGTTCGGTTCAGATTGAGTATTTGCAGCCGGCCCGGTTCAATGATTTGTTACAAGTCAGTGCGCTTGTGGAGCAGGCCAGACCCGCCAGCCTTCTGTTTGTACAGCAGATTGTCCGGGACGGCCAGCTATTGAATAGCGGGCGTATTCGCATCGCTTGTCTCGATGCGCAAACCATGCGTCCCAAAATTATTCCACAGAACTTGTTGGCACAATTAAAAACATGAATACGGATTTATCCATTTTGCATCTGGTTACCCAGGCCAGTACCGTTGTCCAGCTGGTGATGCTGATTTTACTGTTGGCTTCCCTGGTTTCCTGGACTTATATTTTCGCTACTCGTAAACAGTTGAAACGGGCGCTTGCCGTAACCGATGAATTCGAGAACGAATTCTGGTCGGGTGGTGAATTGACTGGATTATACAAAAGGCTTGCCAGTCAGGATTTTGAGCCGGAAGGCATCGAAAAAATATTTCTGGCCGGATACCGGGAATTTTCCAGAATGCGGCAACAGTCTGAAGCCAGTGCCGAAGTACAGGTCGAAAGTGCGCAACGCAGTATGCGCATCGAGCTGAATCGCGAGTTGGAAAAACTCGATGAGCAATTGCCTTTTCTGGCCACGGTTGGTTCGACCAGTCCTTATGTCGGTTTGTTTGGCACGGTCTGGGGTATCATGAACGCGTTCCGCTCGTTAGGACATGTCAAACAGGCGACGATAGCGCATGTAGCGCCGGGCATCGCCGAGGCCTTGATTGCAACGGCAATCGGTTTGTTCGCAGCGATACCGGCGGTTATCGCTTATAACCGGTTTTCCAGCCACCTGGATCGCTTGAGCGGGCGCTATGAATTGTTTATTGAAGAATTTGTCGTGTTATTGCAAAGACAGGCGCATAAATAATGGCAGGCAGAAGTCCACGTAGAAAACCCATGGCGGAAATCAATGTCGTTCCCTACATCGATGTCACTTTGGTATTGCTGGTTATTTTTATGATTACCGCGCCATTATTGCAAACGGGTGTGGCTGTGGACTTACCCAAAGCACAAACCCAGGTTGTCGATCAGACGCCTATTCCTCCTGTTATCGTGACGATAGACAAGGCCGGTTTATATTATATCGATGTCGGCGCACAAACCGATGAGCCGGTGAGTGCAGAACAACTGCTGTATCGTATTGCTGCCATATTGAAAATAAAACCGCAAACAGCGGTTTATATTCGTGGTGACGCCAAGGTTGATTATGGTGCGGTCGTTACGGTCATGGCGGCATTGCGCAATGCCGGTGTTAGCGGTGTCGGTTTGATGACGCAGCCTTATGAGCCATAAATAACATGCAGGGTATTAAACAATTGTTTGTGCCATTCGTTTTGGCGTTGATTTTACATATTGCGTTATTGAGTCTGTTCGTTTTTAGTTTCAACACGCCATCGCATTGGGTAAAAAATGCCCCCGTTCCTGAAATCATCAAGGTTTCGGCTTTAGACGAAAGCAAGATATTGGCGGAAACGGAACGTATCAAACAACAACAGACAAAACAGAGGCTTGAGCAACAAAAACGCCGGCAACGGGAAGAAAAGCGCCTGCAAAAACTTCGGCAGCAACGGCTGGCAGAAGAACGCAGGCTGGAACGGCAAAAGCACGAACGGCAGCAACAGGCCGAACTGGAAAAGCAACGTATCGAACAATTGCGCCGACAACGCGAGCAACAGGAAAAAAAACTGGCTGAACAAAAAAAACGTGAGGCAGAGGAAGCGGCGCGAGTCGCTGAACTTCGCCGGCAACGTCTGGCCGAAGAAAAACGCAGGGCTGAACAAAAGCGTAAAGCGGAGGAAAAAAAACGTCTGGAGGCCGAACGCAAAAAACGTGAGCAGCAACGTAAACTGGCTGAACAAAAAAGATTGGCCAGGCAACGTGCAGAACAAGAGGCGCGGGCCAGAAAAAAAGCCGAACAGGACAAAGTCGCGATGCGTACAGCGCAATACGCGATACAGCATAAGGTCAACGCGAACTGGGTGCGGCCATTATCGGTCAAAACCCGTGGTCTGAAATGTACGATCAAAGTCAGACTGCTGGCAGGTGGTGAGGTCGTGTGGGCGCGTGTGGTCAAGAGCAGTGGTGATCCGGTGTTTGATCGTTCGGCGGAGAACGCGGTAAGAAAAGCCGCACCTTTACCGGTTCCTGAGGATCCTGAATTATTTGCAAGAGAATTCAGAACCTTTGAGTTTGTGTTTAATCCTAGATAAAAGGTTTTTATATGGTACGTCTGATCAGATATTATGTCTGGATTGTAGTTTTATCCGGCTATGTTTTTTTTATAGCCCCGGTGCAGGCCGAACTCACGATAGAAATTACCGAAGGCAGCGAAAGCCAGGTTCCGGTTGCCATTGTACCGTTTCAATGGGACGGAAGTTCTGCCGGACAACCTTTGGATATTGCTGCTGTTGTTCGCGCCGATTTAAAGCGCAGCGGTCTGTTCAGGCCTTTGCCTCCCCAGGATATGTTGACTCAGCCGTCTACAGCCGCAGAGGTTCATTTCCGCAACTGGCAGGTTTTGGGTCAGGATTATTTATTGATCGGCCGTATTCACGATACCGGTACGAACATGATGAACCTGCAATTTCAGCTTTTTGATGTCTATAAGGAAGAAGCCTTGCTGGGGTATCGTATGGATGTCGCGGTTAATGATTTACGCAGAACGGCTCATCAAATCAGTGATATCGTTTATGAAAAACTGACCGGCATTGCTGGTGTTTTCAATACCCGCATTGCTTATATAAGCAGTAACCGGCAAGCGGATGGAAAAAAACGCTATCGCCTGCAGGTGTCCGATGCCGATGGCCATAACCCGATTACCATCGCATCGGCGACTGAACCCTTGATGTCGCCGGCCTGGTCACCTGATGGCAAGAAGATTGCCTATGTTTCTTTTGAAAACCGGCGTTCGGCGATTTATATCCAGACTCTGGCAACCGGTAAACGTATCAAGGTTGCGGCTTTTCAGGGCATCAATGGCGCCCCGGCCTGGTCGCCGGATGGTCAGAAGCTGGCAATGACCTTGTCCAAAGATGGCAGTCCGGATATTTATGTATTGAACCTGAAAAACCGGCGCTTTCGGAAGTTGACCAAGAGTTACGCGATTGATACGGAACCTGCATGGGCGCCGGACGGATCGACAATTGTTTTTACTTCGGATCGCGGCGGCAAACCACAGCTTTACAGCATACCGGTATGGGGTGGCAAAATAAGGCGTTTGACGTTTGATGGCGATTATAATGCCAGCGCTGCATTTTCACCCGATGGCAAGCAACTGGCCATGGTTCATGCCAACAAGGGCGATTATCGTATTGCGGTAATGGATTTACGAACACATGATATTGCCATTCTGACCGACGGTCCGTTGGACGAATCGCCGGAGTTTTCGGCCAATGGCGCAATGATCGTTTATGCTTCCAGAAAAGGTGGGGAAGGTTTGCTGAGTGCGGTATCGGCGGATGGCCGCATGCAGCAGGAATTGGTTTTTAATCGGGGCGAGGTGCGGGAACCGGCCTGGTCACCGGTTTATTGACGGTTTCGAAGCCTGTCACTGTTGCCGGAGCGTTTTTCAGAAAACAGCATTTTTCTGATCAACCTTATGTTATATTTATCACGATTATGAATTACATTTAAAGCCATGCAGCACAACTTTTGGAGAGAAAAGGACATGAAAATAATCAAGATTGCGATAAGCCTTGTGTTAACGGCAGGGCTTGTTTCGGGGTGTAGTTCAACGGATAAACAAGGTCAAAGCCTTAGCAATGGTGATAGACCGGATACCGTCAATGTGCGTCCGGGAGACAAGGCGGCAACCAAGGCGTATCCTGATGGCGATACGCCGGATTTTATGGAAATTCAAGCTATCGATGATGAAGGTAATGCGCTGGGTGGGGCTTTTGACGATCCGCGCAATCCGTTATCCAGGCAAACGATTTATTTTGAATATGACAGCAGCCAGGTGCAACAGGAGTTTATGCCGGTTATTTATGCTCATGCCGCTTATCTGGCCGATCATCCCAATCAACGTATTGTATTGCAAGGCCATGCCGATGAGCGTGGCACAAGGGAATATAATATTGCGCTCGCTGAACAGCGTGCCAAATCGGTAGCGAGAATCATGCAAATGCAAGGCGTGACTTACAGGCAGATGGATATTGTCAGCTACGGTGAAGAAAAACCCGCAGTGCCCGCGCATAATAATGCCGCCTGGCAAAAAAATCGTCGCGTAGAAATTATGTATCTTAAATGATGAAAAAGTATTGCATTATCCTGATAAGTCTGATTATTGCGGCCTGCGCCCAAACCGAAACGGTAACCCGTGCGAGTAAAAAAAACACGCCGCAAACTGTGGTTAAGCCACAAATTGATCGGGGTGTCTATGAGTTGTTGAACCGGGTTGAACAGTTGCAAAAAGAAATACAACAGTTGCGGGGACAGCTTGAAGAACAATCCTATTACATTGCCGATTTGCAAAAACGGCAAAAACAGGTATTGGCTGATTTTGAACAGCGCTTGCAATTTTTGGAACGATCCGGTGCTGATCCGGAGCAGGCAAATGAAAAAACAATAAATCACGCGGATGCAAGGGCACTGATACCTCCGGTTGATGATAAACCAATTAACAAAAAAGTGACCGGTATTGAGAAGCAGGTTTATCTGGCGGCGTATGAAAATTTACGCAGCGGCCATTATGCCCAGGCGATTACCATGATGAAACAGATCATTGTCGATTATCCGAATGGGGAATATGCCGACAATGCCCAATATTGGCTGGGCGAGGCCTATAAAATCAGTAAGGACAACAAGGCCGCCAAACAGGCCTTTAAAAAAGTCATCACAAACTACCCGGACAGCTCTAAAGTTCCGGATGCCTTGTTGAAACTGGCTTATATCGAGTTCGAACAGGGAAACCGGATAAAAGCCCGGCGAATTTTGATGCGAATTATTGACGACTATGGCGACACCGCAGCCGCGCGTCTGGCGGAAACCAAACTCATGCAGATGGACGGGGTGAATTTTCAATAAAGCATCGAATCGTTCATTCGGTTATGATAAAATCCCCCACTTTTTTGTGTGGCGCCAATTGAAACGGCAGGGTGCGTCGAATAAACTTAAGTCAGGTGTTATCATAAATCTCTTACGTATTAGTGAAATATTTTATTCCTTGCAGGGAGAGAGCCGTTTTGTTGGCAAACCGACGGTGTTTATTCGTTTGACGGGTTGTCCCTTGCGTTGTGTTTACTGTGATACGGCTTATGCGTTTGCCGGCGGCAATCTAAAAAGTATCGACACGATTATTAGCCAGGCAGAATCTTTTGCAACGCCTTATATTACCGTGACCGGTGGTGAACCCCTGGCCCAGGCGGCCTGTCCCGAGCTTTTAAAAACCTTGTCCGATAAAGGTTTCAGCGTTTCTCTGGAGACCAGTGGGGCTTTGGATGTCGCTCTGGTCGATGCCCGCGTGGTCAAAGTCATTGACTTGAAAACACCCGGTTCGGGGCAAGTGGATAAAAATTTATATGCCAATATTGAGTACCTTAATCCACACGATGAGGTCAAATTTGTAATCTGTAATGATGAAGATTACCGGTGGGCTAAAAATATCATTCATCAATACAATTTAAGTGCACGCTGTGAGGTCTTGTTCTCTGCGGCGATGGGCTTTTATGAACCCCGTCGGTTAGCCGATCAGATTTTGCAGGATAGACTACCCGTGCGTTTCCAGATTCAATTGCACAAGTTTCTTTGGGGCGATATCCCAGGTAAATAACAAGGGGGGAGCCCGTACCACCACTTTTGTACTGACGGGTAACGTTACAATATTTGCAAACTCAAAGAAGACAGATAAAATACCAATGTGCCAACAATAATGAAAATGGTGAACCACCCATATCCAACGTGATCGCATGTTGGCAAAATTTTGGCTTCAGCCCGTTATATTAGCCAGTTCGACACGGTTTTCAGCCAGGGAACCGAGAAAATTGGAGGGCTTGGTAAACGAATAGAAAAATCCTGTTGGAGGCCTGGAATGGGCACTTTAGCCGTTGAACTGCACCCTCAAGCATTTAATGTCAAATGCACTAATGAATCGTTAATTGTTGAATTAGTTGATGGGCGTACTGTCAGCGCTCCGTTGGTTTCCCCGATTAGCCCAAGCGAGTAAAGAACAACTGAGTAATTGGGAGTTACTGGGTGATGGCGAAGGAATCCATTGGCCAGATATTGACGAAGATTTAAGTATTAACGGATTATTGCTTGGCACTCATTAAACAATCAACTAACAAAAACATCAACTTGAACTGCTGGCCCCGCGTCTCCCTGTTGAGCGATCCGGGTTTGGCAGCTGGTTACGCGGGTCGATCATGAGCAAAAAAGCAGTTATTCTTTTATCCGGTGGTTTGGACTCCATTACTGCTCTGGCGATTGCGCAAAAACAAGGGTTTTCCTGTTTTGCCTTGAGTTTTGATTATGGTCAGCGGCATAATTTTGAATTGACGGCGGCTAAACGTATTGCCCGGCAATATGGGGTTTGTGATCATAAAATTGTCAACCTTGATTTGGCTGCTATTGGCGGTTCGGCATTGACGGATTTGAATATACAGGTTCCAATGACCGAACAACAAGGCATACCGGTAACCTATGTGCCGGCCCGGAATACGATTTTTTTGGCCTTTGCATTGGCCTGGGCGGAAGTTTTGCAGGCAGAAGCGATTTTCATTGGCGTTAATGCGGTAGATTATTCAGGTTATCCCGATTGCCGCCCCGAGTTTATTGAAGCCTTCCAGAAATTAAGCGTGTTGGCGACAAAAACCGGCGTTGAGGGACACAGTATTCAGATTCATACGCCGTTAATTCATTTAAGCAAGGCCGATATTATTCGCAAGGGTTGTGCGCTGGGCATCGATTATGCCTTGACGGTTTCCTGTTATGCCGCCGACGCACAAGGCCGGGCTTGCGGTCAATGCGATGCCTGCCGTTTACGCGCGGCTGGATTTCGTGATGCGGGCCTTTCTGATCCGACGCACTATCAATGAGATTTCGCCGCCACCCAAACGAGGAAATCCGCAACCCTGACCGCATATAGTATAATAAAATTTTTGATTGCAATCTTATCACTTCAGGCGAGACAGTTTATGATTCAAGGCAGTATCGTTGCATTAGTTACCCCAATGCACAGTAGCGGTGCGATAGATAAAACCAGTCTGGAAAAACTGGTGGAATTTCATATTGAACAAGGCACCGATGCCATTGTTGCGGTTGGTACGACTGGTGAATCGGCGACCCTCAATGAAGCCGAGCACTGCGATGTTATCCGCTTTATTGTACAAGCTGTCGATGGCCGCATTCCGGTGATTGCCGGCACCGGCGCCAATTCGACCCGCGAAGCGGTTGAACTGACCCAACGTGCCAGGCAGATTGGCGCGGATGCGTGCTTGCTGGTTACGCCTTATTACAATAAACCGACCCAGGAAGGTTTGTTTCTGCATTACAAGGAAATAGCACAGTCCGTTGATATTCCACAGATTTTATATAATGTTCCAGGCCGTACCGCATGTGATATGTTACCGGAGACGGTGATCCGGCTGGCAGAAATTGAAAATATTGTGGGACTGAAAGAAGCCAGCGGCGATTTGTCTCGGGTCGAACGCATCCGGGCAGGCTGCGGAGAAGATTTTGCATTGTATTCCGGGGACGATGGCAGCAGTTGTGAATTTTGTCTGTTAGGCGGTAATGGCGTGATTACCGTAACCGGTAATGTCGCACCGCGTTTGATGCATGATATGGTGATGACAGCAATTGCCGGTGATCGGGAAACAGCTTTGTCAATCGATGCCAAACTCAATGCCCTGCACAAACAATTATTCATCCAGTCGAATCCGATTCCGGTGAAATGGGCGGTTGCCGAGATGGGGTTGATCGAAGCCGGCATACGTCTGCCGCTGACCTGGTTGAACGAAGATTGTTTTGACGCCGTTCGGGCCGCGATGCGGCAGGCTGAAGTTTTATAGTCCTCATGAATTGCATATATCGCTTGTCGATGGCTTCAATACTTTTTTGTACGCTTGGGCTTTCCGGTTGCAGTACGATAAAGCGTTATTTTCCCGACAAGGAAAAGGATTATCACTATAGCAAGGAAATTCCTCCCTTGATTTTACCGGAGGATTTGCGTACCGATAAATTCAGCCATTCCAATACGGCTCAAACTGTTGCAGTCCAGCCTGGTAAAACACCGGAAGACAATGCTCTGGCCGATGCTGAGGTTTTGCCTGAACCGGCTGTAGAAAAACAAGCGGCCAATCCAGAACAAGGCGCAACTTCCACGGCAACGGCAACAGATGTAACTCAAAACAGGGCGCAACCCGAAAACCCTATTGCAGAACCGGCATTGGCGCAGGCTGAGATGGCGAATGCGGGGACTATGGAAAATGAATTAACCACGAAAGACACGAAAGATAATGAGCACGCTTCCTCCAGCGAAAAAGCTGAACGGAAAAACTTTCGTGCTTTTCGTGGTTCCAAAAAGGTACAGAAGCCCGAAAAAATCCGTTATGTCATTTTCAATGATGGTTCCAATCGTTTGCAAATCCATGAAGACTTTGACACCTCATGGCGGATGGTCGGCAAAGCGATAACCCATAACAGCATTGAAATTACCGATCATTTGTCCGCACAAGGGCAATACATCGTGCAATATGATCCGAATGAACAGCCTTATGTCGATGGTAGTTTGTGGGATGAAGTCTTGTTCTTTTTCGGTGATGATCAAAATCAGGAACGGGAGTATCGCATTCAATTGCTCAAAGGGGCGATTTACACAGAAGTTTTGATTGTGGATGCGGATCAGCAGCCGATATCGGAAGGTTATGCCTTGCAATTGTTACAACTTTTGTTCAGAACCATTAAAGCGGACCTTTCAGACAATTAATGGACAGTCCGGCCGGTTTCCACTCTTTGTTAATAAAATCAGGCATGATATGTTAAAAATACCCGGGACATCTGCGCTTTCCACATTCCGACTGAAAAAATTACTGACCGAATTACAAGCTGTGGATGCGGCGATTTGTGCGCTGGCAGCCGAGTTTATCCATTTTGTGGATTGTAAGCAGCCTCTGGCCGATGAGGAAATACTCATCCTGAACAACTTGCTGCATTATGGCGAGGTCGAAGCCGGTCCAGAAAAACAGGGTAAATGCTATTGGATTGTGCCGCGAGCAGGCACCATTTCACCCTGGTCCAGTAAAGCGACAGAAATTGTTCAACGCTGTGGCCTGAAATCGGTGAAACGTGTTGAACGGGGCATTGCTTATTATATCGAAGGTCATTTCAAACCGGATGCCAAAGCCGCTGTGCTGGCGCGGCTCCATGACCGGATGACGCAAACCGTATTGGAAGACGATAACGAGCTGGATTTGTTTGCCGAACATCAACCCCGACCCTTACAAACGGTCGCGGTCATGGAGCAGGGTAAGGCAGCTTTGCTTGAAGCCAACCAGAGCCTGGGTCTGGCTTTGTCGGATGATGAAATGGATTATTTGAACGCCAGTTTTCAGGCTTTGCGCCGCAACCCGACCGATGTGGAATTGATGATGTTTGCCCAGGCCAATTCCGAACATTGCCGCCACAAAATTTTTAATGCCGATTGGACTATTGACGGCATCGAGCAGGCCCGCAGCTTGTTCGATATGATCCGCAATACCGCCGAATGCAGTCCGCGAGGTATTTTATCGGCCTACAAGGACAACGCTTCGGTTGCCGAAGGCGCTGTTGCTGAAGTGTTTTTGCGCGATCCACACAGCCACGAATATCATTATGTGACCGAGCCTGCACATTTATTGATGAAGGTGGAAACGCACAATCATCCAACCGCCATTTCCCCCTATCCAGGCGCTGCCACCGGTTCCGGTGGTGAAATCCGTGATGAGGGCGCCACCGGACGGGGTTCGCAAAGCAAGGCCGGATTGACCGGTTTTTCGGTTTCGCATTTGCATATTCCAGGCTTTACCCAACCCTGGGAACAGGACAATGGTAAACCGCAACGAATTGCTTCAGCCTTGTCGATTATGTTGCAAGGCCCAATTGGCAGTGCGGCGTTTAACAATGAATTTGGCCGCCCCAATCTGGCCGGTTATTTCCGCAGCTTTGAACAACCCGCGCCCGGCACCCGGGCAGGTCGTTTTATGGGCTATCACAAGCCGATTATGCTGGCTGGCGGCATGGGTAATATTCGCCCCATGCTGATAAAAAAACAGGCCATTCCCGCCGGTGCATTGATTATCATTTTGGGCGGGCCGGCGATGTTGATTGGTTTGGGTGGCGGTGCGGCCTCTTCGCAAAGCTCGGGTCAGGGTTCGGAAGATTTGGATTTTGCATCGGTGCAACGGGAAAATCCGGAAATGCAGCGCCGTTGCCAGGAAGTCATCAATCATTGCAATGCCCTGGGCGATGAATCCCCGATTTTGTCTATTCATGATATTGGCGCCGGCGGCTTGTCCAATGCGGTACCGGAGATCATTCACGATTGCGGGCGGGGTGGGGCATTTCAATTGCGGGATGTGTTGAATGCCGATCCCGGCATGTCGCCGATGCAAATCTGGTGTAACGAGGCCCAGGAGCGTTATGTGGTTGCACTGAAACCGGAAGCCTTGCCCTTGTTTGAACAGTTTTGTCAACGTGAGCGCTGTTTGTATGCGGTCATTGGCCATGCAACTGAAGAGCAGCATTTACGGCTTGCGGATAATTGGCTCAATAAAGAAGCGGTGGATATCCCTATGTCGCTGTTGTTTGGCAAGGCTCCGAAAATACACCGGCAGGTTGAGCATAAAAATGTCCAATTGCCGGATTTGCAATTGGACAATATCGATATAGACGAGGCGGTATATCGGGTATTGCGGTTTCCCGCCGTTGCCGATAAAAGTTTTTTGATTCATATTGGCGATCGCTCGGTGACCGGTCTGGTAGCGCGGGATCAGCTGGTCGGGCCCTGGCAGGTTGCGGTCGCCGATGTTGCCGTTACCGCATCGGGGTTTTATGCCACCAGCGGTGAAGCCATGGCAATGGGTGAGCGGACGCCGTTGGCGGTTATCAATGCACCGGCATCGGGGCGCATGGCGATTGGCGAGGCTTTGACTAATCTGGCGGCGGCATCGGTTGATCGTTTGCAACAGATTAAATTGTCGGCCAACTGGATGGCGGCCGTGGGTGTGGAAGGCGAGGATGCGGCTTTGTTCGATACCGTTCAGGCAGTGGGTATGGAGCTGTGTCCGCAATTAGGCCTTGCCATTCCGGTGGGTAAGGATTCCTTGTCCATGCAGACGGTATGGCAGGAAAAAGGCGTGAAAAAAACCGTGACGGCGCCGGTTTCCTTGATCATTTCGGCGTTCGCTCCGGTCAGTGATATTGGCCGAACCTTGACACCCCAGTTACAAAAACAGGCCAGTTGCCTGATTTTGATTG
The DNA here is from genome assembly GCA_964509475.1 of uncultured Methylococcaceae bacterium. GTDB lineage: Bacteria > Pseudomonadota > Gammaproteobacteria > Methylococcales > Methylomonadaceae > CAZDXJ01. The sequence continues at coordinate 35,772 of CAZDXJ010000015.1, forward strand.
ACTTGGGCGGCGCCAAAAATCGCCTGGGTGGTTCGGTATTGGCTCAGGTTTATAATCAACTGGGCCGGGTTTGCCCGGATTTGGATGATGCTGGTTTGTTCAAATGTTTTTTCGACAGTATCCAGGCTTTGAACCGGCAACAAAAAATTCTCGCTTATCACGACCGTTCCGATGGTGGTTTGTTGGTTACATTGGCGGAAATGCTGTTTGCCGGACGGGTCGGGATTGATATCGATATTGACGATTTGGGGGATACGCCCTTGGAAATTTTATTTAATGAGGAATTGGGTGCAATCATCCAGGTTCGGCAAGACGATTGTGCCGAGGTGATGCGTTATCTTGCCGAGGCCGGATTGGAGGCTTGTTGTCATGTCATTGGGCGTACCGTGGATACGCAAAGTCTGCGTATTCATTATCAGGGACGGATGCTGTTTTCGGCTAAACGGGCAGATTTGCAAAAAGCCTGGTCGGAAACCAGTTACCGGATGCAGGCCCTGCGGGATAATCCCGAATGCGCCCGGCAACAGTTTGCAAGCATCGACGATGATCAGAACCCGGGCTTGAACGTGCATTTGAGTTTTGATCCGGAACAGGATGTGGCGGCGCCGTTTGTACACCGTGCCAGGCCCGAAATCGCCATCTTGCGTGAACAAGGCGTCAATGGCCATGTCGAGATGGCAGCGGCTTTTGATCGCGCCGGTTTTAGCAGTATCGACGTGCATTTAAGCGATATTATCGAAGGCCGGATGACTCTGGATCGCTTTTCCGGACTGGTTGCCTGTGGCGGCTTTTCCTATGGCGATGTCTTGGGTGCGGGCGGTGGTTGGGCCAAGTCCATCTTGTACAATGAACGGGCCAGGGAGCAGTTCAGCAGCTTTTTCCAGCGCCCGGATACGTTTGGCCTGGGCGTTTGCAATGGTTGCCAGATGTTGTCACAACTGAAAACCCTGATTCCGGGTGCCGAGTTATGGCCGTCTTTTGTGCGTAATGTGTCAGAACAGTTCGAGGCCCGGGTGGCGCTGGTCGAAATACAGGACTCGCCATCGATATTATTGGCCGGTATGCAGGGCAGCCGGATTCCGGTATCGGTGGCGCATGGTGAAGGGCGTGTCCGGTTAACGACTGATCGGGAAACCCTGACGCAACAAAAGCTGATCAGTTTGCGTTATGTGGACTCTTATGGCCGGATAACCGAGCAGTTTCCGGCCAATCCAAACGGTTCCGCCGATGGCATTACCGGTTTAACGACCGCTGATGGACGTTTTACCATTATGATGCCTCATCCCGAGCGTTGTTTCAGAAGCGTGCAAAATTCATGGGCACCCGAAGATTGGGGTGAATACGGACCCTGGATGCGTTTGTTTCGTAATGCACGGGTTTGGCTGGGTTAATATTGAATAAAAGTTTAATCACCAATTTACTGGCCGTAATGATTGTTTTTGCGGCTTATGTCACGCCAGTTTATGCGGATCTGTTCCGTTCGGTCGGTTTTTTCGCCTTGTCCGGGGCATTGACCAATTGGCTGGCAATCCATATGCTGTTCGAGAAGGTGCCATTTTTATACGGTTCGGGTGTGATCCCGAATCGTTTTGCAGAACTCAAGCAATCGATCAAGCAACTCATGATGGATCAATTTTTCACGGCCCAAAACATCGAGCAATTCATCGAAAAAGAAGAACGGCAAGGTGGCCGGGTTTTGAACCTGGAGCCCTTGTTGAATGCAGTCGATTATGAGCCTATCTTTGACGGTTTGCGGGAATCGATTATGGAATCCTCGTTTGGCACAATGGTACAAATGCTTGCCGGTGAAGAAGCCTTGTTATCGTTGAAGCAACCGTTTATTGCCAAAATGCAGAAATATTTGCGGGATATCGTGGAATCGGAACGTTTCAAGTCGGCACTGCAAACCGGTCTGGATGCCGAGCAGATCAGTATCGATATCACCCAGCGTATCGAGGATGTTATCGATAAACGCATGCAGGAACTCACTCCGCAAATGGTCAAGGCGATTATCCAGTCTATCATCCGCGAACATCTGGATTGGCTGGTTGTCTGGGGCGGCGTATTCGGCGGATTGCTGGGGGCCGTTTTTAGCCTTGTTGCTTGATGTGCGTTGCCCTGTAAAAAACCGGTAAACAATCCATGTCTTCTGTCATTGAATTAAATTATATCGAGTTCGGTCAGAGCGAAAATCCGGTTATTGTGATTCTGCACGGTTTTTTTGCTTCTTCGCGTAACTGGCGGAAAATCGCTACCTTGTTGGCGGACAGGTATCACGTTTATGCCTTGGATTTACGCAATCATGGCGCGTCTGGGCATCATCCCAACATGGGCTATCCGGATATGGCTGAAGACGTGTTGGCATTTCTCGATACGCACCGCCTGTCCAGGCCGGTTTTGTTGGGTCACAGCATGGGCGGGAAAGTGGCGATGTGGCTGGCGTTGCAGCATCCTGAACGGATCGGAGGCTTGATCGTTGCCGATATTGCGCCGGTGTGTTATCAACATGATTTCAATGACACAATCCAGGCTTTACTGGCCTTGCCGTTATCGGACATCGGCAACCGCAAACAGGCGGAGACCCTGTTGGCGGAAGCGATTCCCGATCGACACTTGCGCCAGTTTCATTTACAGAATCTGGTATTGCGACAAGGACATTATCAATGGCGCATCGATTTACATTATTTCAAAAACAATGCCGCTTTGATTACCGGATTTCCCGATACGCAGAATGTCGAGCCCTACAGGCAGAGTATCCTGGTGATAACCGGGGAAAATTCCAGATATATTTTTCCAGACCATGCCGGTGATCTGCTGAAGTTATTTCCTAAGGCTGAAATACATAAGATCGCCAATACCGGGCATTGGCTGCATGTCGAGGCACCGTATGAGTTTTCACAAATCATCAAGGATTCTTTGTTGGTAACTACTCACCCGGTTGTGTTGTAGCCAGCGTAGGTCATTGATTTATCAGGACACGTGCATACATCCCTGTCGTTCTGCATAACATCCCAGGTTATGCAAGCCCAGCGCTTCCGTGGAAGAGCTGGGCTTGCCCTTACCCATTGCCATTAAGTTAAGCCCTTTTGTTGAA
>CAZDXJ010000016.1:0-38581 GCA_964509475.1 uncultured Methylococcaceae bacterium
AACCGCCGACCTCAACACTGCCAGTGTTGCGCTCTCCCAATTGAGCTATGGCCCCGTCAGTTGAGTTCTCATATTATACAGCTATTTTCAGAATTGTCTATTATTTATTTAGCTCTCAGGTATTATTTTTTTATATAGTCAATGGCCCGCTGCAACCGCCGCAGGGTTTTTTCCCGTCCAATCAGAAACAATGTCACATCGATGGATGGTGAAAAAGAAACACCGGTTACCGCGACTCTTAATGGCTGGGCCACCTTGCCCAGTTTAACATCCATTTGCTGTGCGGTTTGCAGAACAATCTGATGCAATACCTCACCATTCCACTCATTTTGTCTGGAAAAATCCTCCAATAACTTTTGCAAGACTTGCTCACTACCGGCTTTAAAATTCTTTTTCGCCGCTTTTTCATCGTAGGATTCAAAATCCTTATAAAAATAAACACTGGCTTGCGCCATTTCCACCAGGGTCTTACACCGTTCCCGTTGAATTTGCACAATTTCAACCAGATCGGGGCCTGCACTTGGATCGATGCCCAAATTCCCCATATGCCAACTCAGATGATGGGCAATATGAGCTGGATCACTGTGCATGATATAATGATGGTTGAGCCATAACAATTTTTCACTGTTAAAGGTTGACGCTGAAACATTGACATCTTCTATATCAAAATACTCAATCATTTCATCGACAGAAAAGATTTCCCGATCACCATAAGACCAGCCCAGACGAACCAGATAATTCAACAGCGCCTCGGGCAAATAACCTTCGTCGCGATACTGCATGACACTGACCGCACCATGCCTTTTTGACAATCTTGACCCATCCGGGCCCAATATCATCGGCACATGCGCATATTTCGGCGGCTCAACACCTAATGCTTTTAGAATATTAATCTGACGCGGGGTATTGTTAATATGATCATCACCGCGTATCACATAGTTAATACCCATATCCATATCATCGACCAAGACGGTAAGATTATAGGTCGGTGTGCCATCGGATCGGGCAATAATCAGATCATCCAGTTCCTGGTTGCTGATCGTAATCCGGCCTTTGACCAAATCATCGATCACGACCTCGCCTTGATCCGGATTGCGAAACCGGATAACCGGTTCAACATCGTCCCGAATATTTGTATTGTCGCGGCAGCGCCCGTTATAGCGCGGTTTTTCCTTACGCTCCATCTGATCGGCACGCAGACGTTCCAGCTCCTCCCGGGTACAGAAACAATAATAGGCATCGCCCTGATCCAGCAGCTGCCGGATAATCTGCTCATACCGGTCAAAGCGATGGGTTTGATAAAAAGGACCTTCATCATATTCCAGACCCAGCCAGGCCATACCTTCCAAAATAGCATTAATGGAATCCTGGCTTGAGCGTTCAAGATCGGTATCTTCGATTCTGAGAACAAAGCGGCCGCCATGTTTTCTGGCATACAACCAGGAAAACAGCGCCGTTCTGGCACCACCGACATGCAGATAGCCGGTGGGACTGGGTGCAAAACGTGTTTTTATTGTCATAAATTATTGTGTATTCAGGATTTTCAATGAATATTCAACCGGCACATCTTTTGATGCCGTCAGGCGGGAACGCGCATAGGGCCCCAAAACCGCCGCCGCCATTTCGTTACCATGGGCACTGGCCTTCTGATAATATTGCGTCGCTTTGCTTTCATCCTGCCGCACCCCCATTCCCCGATCATATAAAGCGGCCACAAAGACTTCGGCATCAGCATAACCTTGATTCGCGGCTTTTAACAGCCACCGGGCGGCAAGTGTTTCATCTTTTTGCACCCCTTTCAACAAATAATTTATCGCCTTTAATTTTTGCCTGGTCTTGAAACGGGCATTGGCTTTCAGTTGAAAATTTTCACCCAAAAAATGAATGGCTCCATATTTGGCCTGCGCCAGGGCATCGCCCTGTTCCGCCGCGTGTTTTATTTGTTCGAAAGTAATCGGATCAGCGGCATAAGCTGCCCCATTGATCAGCATAAGAACCAGTATAAACGGCAATTTCTTCAATATCATGATCTTCCCCCAATAAATTATTGTAGAATTACCGGGTAATTATTTCATGCCGGTAAGAGAAAGTTAAATTGAATCTTATAAAAAAATTTATTTGTGATAAAATTCAAATGGGTTAGCGGCAGTTTGTTGTATCAGTCTAGGATAACCAAAGGAAAGAAACATGAAAAAATCAATCAAAATAAGTGCAGCAGTTGCAGGGGCGGGCTTAATACTCTCGGGTTGCGCGACAACAATTAACAGCAGTTTTGATTCATTCAGAGCCCAGAGCCTTGACAACAGAATCAAAGCGGGTTATTTAAAACAAAAAACAAACAATTTGTTAGTCATTGTCGATACATCTTCGTCAATGGCAGAGGCTTATGACGGCCAAGGCTTCTCCGGTTCAGAAGCCGCCAAATTCTCAGTCGAAAAAGAATTATTGAACCGAATGAATCAAACCATACCGAATATCGCCTTGAAAAGCGGTATTCGTTCATTTGGATCGGGCAGTTGTTCTTCGTGGACCTCCACAAATCTCAACCGTGATTTAAGCCGTCATACAAAATCATCTTTCGCCTCATCCTTGAATACCGTAAACTGTACCGGCGGCGGGTCGCCCATGCATGCAGCACTTGAGGCTGCAAGTGGTGATCTGGCCTCTGCGTCAGGACAGACGGCTGTACTTATTTTAAGCGATGGCTATCAAATGGATCGCTCTCCCATTATGGCCGCAAAAGCCCTGGAAGCCCAATATGGCAATAACTTATGTATTTACGGTGTTTGGGTTGGCCAACAAAAAGAACAATCCGGTCGTTATCTGCTGCAACAGCTTTCTGATGTTTCTGGTTGCGGGTTCGTAACTGCAGCTGCGGACATTGCATCACCCTCAGGTATGGCTAATTTTGTCGAACGTGTTCTGATGAAACCGGCAACACCTCCTGTCAAAAGAGCGTTGGATACAGATGGTGATGGTGTTGTTGATTCAAGAGATAAATGTCCGGATACGCCAAGAGGCGCCATTGTCGATCACAGTGGATGCTGGGCATTTCACGGTGTCTTTTTTGACTTTAACAAGGCAACTATAAAAGACAGATACAGCAGTATGCTGAAAAACGTGGTCAAGGTCATGAATCTTAATCCGGATTTGACCATCCGCGTTGAAGGACACACAGATAACATCGGTTCTGCCGCATACAACCAGAAGCTGTCTGAACGTAGAGCGCAAGCCGTAAAAAAACGTTTGGTTGAAATGGGCATAGCGCCCTCCCGTATGACAACCAAAGGTTTCGGCTTCTCCGAACCTGTCGCATCCAATGCAACCGAGGCAGGACGCGCGGAAAACCGGCGTGTTTATTTCTCAAGAACTGATCGTTAATTTAAAACCCTGACCATCAAATAAAAAGGGGAGGCTACCGGCCTCCCTTTTTTGTTTCACTTTTGAGCTGGACTCAAAATTCAAAAATTCTTCCGGTACATACCGGAAGCATAATCAGGATTCACAAAATGGACGGCCATAATAAATACAGGTAGAATCATCAGGACACTCGATTTGACTCATGAAATTCATAATGAAAATGACCAAAATAATTTCAACATTATTATTCAGCGCTTTTTTTGTTTTGTCCCTGAATAATTGCTCGGATGAAAAAACACCTGAAACAACCCAGAACATATTTGATCACAGTCACGACGCCACAGTAACTGATTTGGTAAAACACAAATTCGAGCATGAATTTGCCGAACAGTGTATTGAACGGGAAACCCGAAATTCCAATAACAAAGCAAACGACAGAAAACGCTTCGAGAAACCTTGTCTTTGCATTGCAACTTACATGATGAAAGATTTAACCGCAGTGGAAGCGGAGAAATTCTTGCAGGAACAAAAAGACACCCAGTCATTGAGAATACGATTTGAAAACGCTGCATACCACTGTTTGCAGGAAAAAAACAAAAAAGCCAATAAATCCCCTGTTGTATTTAAACTCCGCTAGTCAACAAAATTGGCAGGAACCCTGTAAAGCCCGTACAAATTTAAAACAACGCGTGCCTGGTGGCTTTACAGGCCTCGCTCGCTGGTTATCGCTGTTTTTTTCATGGGAGGCAGAAGTTACGCATTGACAAATAAAACAGGAATCGTTGGTCTTGATCGGACCCATCATGGCAAGCGCGTTGCTTATATGGCAGCGGAATGCGGCAAAACGCCGAACTGGACAACACAGCATATTGATGATTTATTCCTCGCCGCTATTTTCCATGGCTGAAGAATAAAACTTGAAAGATATATTAGTAAATACTAAAATACTAAATATGACAAGTTGCTTTTCTGCTTAATAATCAGGAGTCCGGTATGAATCAGTCCGATCATCATTCAACGGCCAGCAATGCGATAGTGCTTTTCTCAATCAACCACCCGAAACTTGTCACCGGAGCAATGGCTCTGATGACGATGATACTGATAACACTGGCGGCGATACCCAATTTCTGGCCGCAGCAATTCGCTTTTTTGCCGGCGATACAAGTCGATACCGATCCGGAAAACATGCTTGCCAGTGATGAGCCGGCCCGTGTCTTTCACAAGCGGATGAAAAAGGAATTTTCACTCAGCGATATCGTAGTCATTGGCATTACTGACGAATCCCATCCGGATGGTGTATTCAATCCGGTAGCATTGAGCCACATTTACCAGCTCACTCAATACGCACGCAGCCTGAATTGGCCCGATCCGGATCAGGCCGGCAAAAGGGCCGGCGTTGTCGAAATCGATCTGCTGGCGCCTTCTACCGTAGACAATATCGAACAAGGCGGTCCCGGCGAAGTCAATTTCAGTTGGCTCATGCCCAAACCGCCAACTACCCGGGAACAAGCCCTGCAAGTCCGGCAACGCGCCCGGAATATTCCATTCCTGAACGGCACCCTGCTCAGTGAAGATGGCAAGGCCATTGCCTTATACCTGCCCTTGACCGATAAACACCTAAGCTATACCATCCGGGAAAAACTGCTGGCCAAAATTGACGAATTGGGCGCAACGGAAGAAAAATACTACATTACCGGCCTGCCGGTAGCCGAAGACACCTTTGGCGTGGAAATGTTTTATCAAATGGCTGTCTCTGCCCCGCTGGCCATGTTGGTGATTTTTCTGTTGTTGTGGTGGTTTTTCAAAAAACTGATCTTCATCGTCTCACCCATGATCGTTGCCATTGTCTGTGCCTTATCGACGATGGCCTTATTGATTATTACCGGTCATACCATTCATATCATGAGCTCGATGATTCCGATTTTCATCATGCCCATTGCCGTTCTGGATGCCATTCACATCTTGTCCGATTTTTTTGATCGCTATGGAAAAATCGGCGACCGGCGTGAAACCATCCAACAGGTCATGCAGGAATTGTTTGCACCGATGCTCTATACCTCACTGACCACGGTGGCCGGTTTCGCATCGCTGGCCATGACCCCGATTCCGCCGGTGCAAGTCTTTGGCCTGTTCATTGCCATCGGTGTATTGCTGGCCTGGTTCTGGACCATCACCTTTATCCCGGCATTCATCATGTTTATTTCCGAAGAAAAACTCAACAGTTTTTGCACAGCCGCCCATAGCCATACCGAAACAAGCTGGATGAGCTGCCTTTTGGAAAAAACCGGAACCTTTAGCCTGCATCATGCCCGAACGATTATGCTGACAACCCTGCTTGTTGGCGGTACCGCCGTTTATGGTATCAGCAAAATTCACGTCAACGACAATCCAATCAAGTGGTTCAATGCCTCACATCCAATTCGCATTGCCGACAAGGTTCTAAACCAGCATTTCGCCGGAACTTACATGGCTTATCTCGTGCTGGATGCCGGTAAAAATTCTGCCGGTGACTTTAAAACCGGACTTTTGCAACGTCTGCAAAACAAGCAAAAACAGTTGCGCGATCAGGGCTTACCGGATGTGGACTTGATTTTCAAGACATTAGCTGTCGCTATCCAGACCCATACCGGGGATCGGTCAACACTGGATGAAAAACTGGCGCGTTTGATCGAGGAAGGCCTGGACAATGCCGCCGGTGCAGTATTCGATACCTGGGACGAAGCCCAGTTGTTTCTGGATAGTGAACGGCAACGGCGTGAAATTTTCAAACAACCCGAAGCCCTGCATTATCTGAGTGATCTGCAAAATTATATCAACCGGCTTGACGTTGTGGGCAAATCCAATGCCTTGACCGATGTGATTAAAACAGTGCATCGTGAATTACTGCAAGGAAAAAGCGAAGCCTTCCGCATTCCAGACAACAGCCGTGCCGTCGCCCAAACCTTGATGACCTATCAAAACAGTCACCGCCCCCATGACTTGTGGCATTTCGTTACGCCGGATTATCGCAAAACCAGCATCTGGATTCAGTTAAAAAGTGGTGATAACCGGGATATGGAATCGGTTGAAAAAGCGGTACAGAATTATATCCATGACAATCCACCACCTTTCAATATCAAAACCGGCTGGTTCGGTCTGACCCATATCAACGTACTCTGGCAGGAAAAAATGGTAACCGGTATGCTGGAAGCCTTCAGCGGCAGTTATCTGGTTGTATTGATCATGATGATTATCCTGTTCCGTTCGTTCCTCTGGGGTATTTTATCGATGATTCCCTTGACCGTCACGGTTGCTTTAATCTATGGCATCATTGGCCTGATCGGCAAGGATTACGATATGCCGGTTGCGGTACTCAGTTCATTAAGCATTGGCCTGGCGGTGGATTATGCCATTCATTTCATTTCCCGCGCCCGCCAATATACACAAAATGCAGGCGCCTGGAAACAAGCGCTCATTCCTGTGTTCCAGGAGCCTGCCCGCGCCATCACCCGCAATGCGATTGTCGTTGGCGTCGGCTTTTTACCGCTGTTGGCCGCGCCACTGGTTCCTTACCAGACGGTCGGTATTTTTATCGCGGCGATTTTATTCCTGGCCGGTTTCAGTTCATTACTGATTTTGCCGGCAATGATCACTTTGCTCGACAAATACCTGTTCAAAAACCCTGTTTCATAAAACGAGGACTCTTGCCATGTTTCACAAACCATTTATCGCACTTTTATTGATGCTGTTCAGTGTCATAAGCCATGCGGAACCGGATATTGATGCGATCATCAATAAGGCCAACCTGATGAGTTATTATCTGGGTCAGGATGGCCGTGCCAGGGTCAAAATGACCCTTAGCGATGCCCAAAACCGGCAGCGTCATCGTGAATTTACGATATTGCGCAAGGATATACCCCAATCCGATGATTTGGCTGACCAAGCCTATCTGGGGGATCAACGGTTCTATGTTTATTTTCACCGCCCGGCCGATGTCAACAAAATGGTGTTTATGGTCTGGAAACACATCGACAAGGACGATGATCGCTGGCTTTACCTGCCGGCGCTGGATTTGGTCAAACGCATTGCCGCAACCGACAAACGCACCAGCTTTGCCGGCTCGGATTTTTTGTATGAAGACGTTTCCGGGCGCAACCTGAACGAAGATCGGCATGAACTGATCGGCAGCGATGAAAATTATTACATTATCAAAAATACTCCGTTAACGCCGGATAGTGTCGAATTTTCTTATTACATCATGTACATTCACAAAACCAGCTTTTTACCGATACAAACGGAATTTTTTGACAAAAACGGGGAAAAATACAAAATTTATACGGCGTTAAAGGTTGAAACCATTCAAAACTTTCCAACCATTACCCGGTCGGAAGCAAAAAACCTGAAAACGGGTACCCGCACGGTAATGGAATACAGCCAGGTAAGCTATAACATCGGCCTGCCTGAAGATATCTTCAGAGAACGTTATCTGCGCAAGGCACCACGCAAATATTTACGATAACCCAGCCTTGTCATTGTACTGTCAGACGGTATGGCTTATTGATAGTCTGGATTAAAAAATCATACGGTTTTTCTATGTTGTAGAGCTATAAACAGCCTATGCAGTATTTATCAAAAGCGGGGTTAATCCTGTTCAACCTTGTACAGCATCCATTTTTCATTGTCAAACCAGATGAATTATAAGCCAATGAAATATCGGCAAAAACATTGTAACGTTACCTGTCAGTACAAAAATAGTGCTGTACTTGTCTGGATTGCAATATTCTGGGGACTGAGCTGCACCGTGCTGGCCAGCCCCCCCTTGCCGCAAGGATTGAGTCCTGAAAAACCCAAATTACCACAAGGTCTGCAATCCCCGAACCTGCCATCCGGTCTGAAAACGGAAAAACCAAAGCTGCCTGACGGCCTGTCATCGAATAATACCAGCCTTCAAAATCCCCGGAATATACAGGACAAGCTGGAGTCCTTGGTGTCAATCAGTGGTTTTTGGGATGTACGCGGCGGCCTGCGCACACAAGACGATCCACACCAGGATCAGGCCTCCCTGGGCGAAACCCGTTTGCAAATTGACCTGCAGGCGGATATCGGTCCGGTAACGGCAAAACTGGTCAATGACTTCATTTATGATGCTCTGGCGTCCAACCAGCAAATCAATCTGAATAGCGGTCAAGGCTGGCTTGATCTGCGCGAGGCCAACCTGATGTTCAGCCCTTTTTCCTTTGTTGACTTCAAGATTGGCCGGCAAATTCTGACCTGGGGCACAGGTGATCTGATTTTTGTCAACGACCTGTTTCCAAAAGATTGGCGGGCGTTTTTTATTGGCCGCGATGTCGCCTATTTAAAAGCGCCTTCCGATGCCATCAAAGCCGCGTTTTTCTCAAAATTTGCCAATCTGGACGTTGTTTTCACCCCCTGGTTTGACGCCGACCGCTCCATTAGCGGCGAACGCATTTCCTATTACAATCCAGTACAGGGTGATTTGGCTGGAAAGAACGCGGTGATACAAACCCAACGTCCCGATTCCGCCGAATGGTCGCTACGGCTTTATAAAAACCTGGGCGACAACGAGCTGGCTGTGTATGGCTATCACGGCTTCTGGAAAAGTCCGGCCGGACAAAACCCTGATTCGGGAAAAGCGATTTACCCCGATCTGGATGTTATCGGCGCTAGTATCCGGCGTCCCTTATTGGCCGGTATCGCCAGTTTTGAAATGGGTTATTACCACTCCCCCGATGCCCATGCCGGCAACAACCCGTTTGTACAAAACAGCGAAGTCCGTTTTTTATTCGCTTATGAACAGGAAATCGTAAAAAACCTGACCCTCGGTCTCCAGTACTACCAGGAATGGATGCAAGATTATGCCAATTATTTGCGCAACCTTCCCGATGGCTTTGCAGCACGTGATGAAATCCGCCATGTTGTCACCCAGCGTCTGACCTGGCTGACCTACAATCAAAATCTGGCTCTGTCTTTGTTTAGCTTTTTTTCTCCCTCGGATATGGATGCTTATTTCCGGCCCAAAATTCATTACAAAATCACCGACGCCTGGTCAGCGGAACTGGGTGGAAATTTTTTTGCAGGCAAGAACAAACACACCTTTTTTGGCCAATTCCAAAAAAACAATAATGTTTACATGGCCTTTCGATTTGGTTTTTAATCCTTTTTTCCAAATTATTCCCTATACTGCACGCGGCCATATTCGTACAAGATCAATGATAACGTGACCTTGACATTTTATTCCTTGCCAAGTAGCTTTACGTCTGTTTTTAGTCCTGTTTATTCAAACAAGACCCGCCTCCCCAGCCTTAAACACCTGGTTTATACTTCACGCGGTCACGGTTGCGGATTTTGAAAATAGCTAAAACAAGAAGTGGCGAGTATGACGGAAAAGAATAAACAATTGACACGCTTCGGATTCAGTTTCAAACGAGGCGGCGCTCATACTTCCCGCACAATGATGCTTGAAGAGCTGAAATCGCTTTTATCCTATGTAAACCGTGTTGATGCTGTAAAACACGATTACCTGCATGCGATAGACGATGAAAACTGCCTTGGTAAACGATCAGCCAAAACGCGTATTCTGACTTACCGGCACCTTGTGGATATTTATTCACTTGAGCCGTCTAACGTTCTTTTTCGAGCTTTATTATATTTCTGGGATCGTGATACCTCAGGACAACCCTTACTTGCATTACTTTGCACTTATGCACGCGATCCTGTTTTTCGCTCTACCGCGTCTTTTATTTTAAAGTTCCCGGAAGGCGCAACTGTTTCACGTGAAGCTCTTGAGGAATATATTGATGACATTGAGCCAGGTCGTTTCAGTAAAGCAACGTTAAAATCCACAGCACAGAATATTAACTCGACCTGGACAAAATCCGGGCATTTGCAAGGCCGTATCAAAAAGATTCGTACACCGGCTATTCCCACTGTGGGAAGTGTATCTTATGCGTTGCTACTCGGTTACTTGTCCGGTGTACGCGGGCAATCACTCTTTCGAACAGAATACATCGAATTGCTTGACTGTTGTTTCGATAAAGCCATCGAGTTTGCTGAAGAAGCATCACGAAAAGGCTGGATAGTATTCAAACGCGTTGGTAATGTGATTGAAGTTCTGTTCCCAAATCTGATAAACAAGCAAGAAATGGAGTGGCTTCGTGAGCAAAGTTAAGCGACTTATTCAATCTTACAGTAAACATATTGCTGTGCCATGGAGAGATGACGCAGCCGCAGCACAGCGGGTTATTTTTTGCGTCTACAACGAAAACGAAGAACGCTGGCTGCGCGCCAGAATTGATGAATTTGAAATAGCCACCCGACAAGCTGAACATGATTGGGCAATTTTCGATTTAACGGATACATTTGCTGTCTGGTTATCTTCAGGGCGTTATGCAAAAAGTTATTTTCAAAAACCCCATTTACTACACACACTTTTACCTAAATACCTGACATTTTTAACTAAAGAATTTGAAAACTTTCTCCAGAAAAACAAGGTAGATGAAAATACTGTGGTTGCCATTAAAGGCGTGGGATCATTATTTGGATTTCTGAAAGTAAAAGATGTTGTCGATGAGTTTGCACCGATGGTTAAAGGAAGACTTGTCATCTTTTTCCCGGGCAGCTTCGAAAATAATAATTACAGACTGCTGGACGGTTATGACGGGTGGAACTATCTTGCCATACCTATCACTGCGAACAAAGAGTTTTGAACCACAAATGGACACTAATGAACACGAATTATTATTAAAAGACGAGGTTTATCAGGTGGTAGGGTGCGCCATGGAGGCGCTTAATACGCTTGGGCATGGATCGCTTTCGATAAGGTCATCATTGAGATCAAAACCATTGCTAAAATAACGGATATCGAACGTGGCCAGATCATTAGCTATTTGAAAATCACAAGTCTTCGCGTCGGTGTAATTTTGAATTTTAAATACTCGAAACTCGAATGGGAACGAATCATTTTATAAATCGTATTAGTGTTTATTCGTGTTCATTCGTGGTTCAAGGGAGTTCTCATGAACAATTGTGATATTTACCAAACAGATCCAGCGACCCGCAAATTGGTTAATGAAGGTGTCGCCAGTGTTAATGACGAAAAAACCAGTCAGGCGCTGGCCGTACTCCGTTATGAATTAGAAACCTTCGTTTGTGATGGTCAATACCAAAAAGGAATGGAGCATATTCTTGAAACCTATTTAAAAAATATAGACCAGGCGCAACAGCCTGCCGTTTGGGTCAGTGGATTCTACGGTTCTGGTAAATCACACCTGGTGAAAATGCTCCGTGCGCTTTGGGTTGATACGGTTTTTGAAGATGGCGCCACAGCTCGCGGCATCGCTAATTTGCCACAAAATATTCAGGATCATTTAAAAGAACTCAGCACACAGGCTAAACGACATGCTGGCTTACACGCCGCATCGGGCACTCTGGGCGCTGGTGCAAGCGGCAGTGTTCGTCTGGCTCTTTTACGGATTATTTTTAAATCAGCCGGGCTTCCAGAGCAGTACCCTGTAGCCCGTTTTGTCATGTGGCTTAAATCTGAAGGCATCGAGAACCAGGTCCGTAGCCAGGTAGAACAAAGTGGGTTTGACTGGGAAGAAGAGCTGGACAATTTCTATGTTGCCGAAGGTTTGCATGAGGCCTTGGTTAAGGCCAAACCCAATCTATTCACATCACCTGCCTCCTGTGTCGAAACCCTGAACAATCTGTATCCCTATGTCCAGGATGTCTCCAGCGACGATATGCTCAAAACCATTCGTCAAGCGCTTACCCATGACGGCAAATTTCCGTTGACCCTTGTGGTACTCGATGAGGTTCAACAATACATTGGAGAAGACAGTCAACGCTCGATTGATGTCCAGGAAGTCGTCGAAGCCTGTAGCAAGAATATTGGCGGCAAACTGCTATTTATCGGTACAGGCCAGACAGCCGTAACAGGCACCAGTAACCTGAAAAAGCTGGAAGGCCGTTTTACCATTCGCGTCGAACTATCCGATGCCGATGTCGATGCCGTCATACGGCAGGTTATTCTTGCCAAAAAACCTGAAGCAAAAGCGCCCATTGAACAAATCATGCAAACCAACCTGGGCGAGATTTCCAGGCACCTTGCCGGCACCACCATTGGTTATCAGCAGGATGATATTCCCTATTTTCCGCAGGATTATCCTATTCTTCCAGTTCGTCGCCGCTTCTGGGAAAACACCTTACGTGTACTTGACCAAACCGGTACGGATAGTCAGCTTCGTAACCAGCTCAGTATGATTCACAAGGTCATCCAAACGAATTTAAATGATCCTCTGGGAAGTGTTGTACCAGCAGACTATCTCTACTTTGATTCCGCAGATAAATTGTTACAGTCACGCATTCTGCCTCGCAAGGTGCACGAAAAAACCATGAGCTGGCGCAAGGGTAGTGATGACGAAAAACTCATGGCGCGTGCCTGCGGCCTGGTCTTTTTGATTAACAAACTCGCCAGTAGTCATCATGAAACCGGTATCCACGCCACAATAGATACCCTGGCCGACCTGCTGGTTGAAGACCTGTCACAGGGTTCCGGCGCACTTCGCAGCAAACTGCCGGGGCTACTCGACAAATGCGAACTGCTGATGAAGGTCGGGGATGAATACCGTATTCAGACCGAGGAAAGCGCTGCCTGGAGCGATGAGTTCTTGAGCCAGCGATCCGCGCTCGGGAGCGAAGCGCATCGCATCGAAGCAGAGCGTGACGACCGCATCCGCAAGAAATTCGGTGAGATGGTCCGCAAGCTCTCTCTGACCCAGGGTAGCTCAAAAGTCACGCGTGACATCTACCCACTGTTTGATGCCAACCTGCCAGATGATGCCAATCAACGCATATACGTCTGGGTGCGCGATGGATGGAGCATCGATGAAAACTCCGTGCGGGCCGATGCACGCCAGGCTGGAAATCAATCCCCCACGCTTTTTGTGTTCATTCCAAAACGCTCTGCCGATGACCTGCGCCATCATCTGATCGACTACAAAGCGGCCAGTGCCACCCTGGATAAACGTAGCGTCCCCAATACGCCGGAAGGCGTGGAAGCCCGTGCAGCCATGGAGACTAGCAAGCAAACCGCTGAAGGTAAAATTCGCGAATTGCTGGAAGAGGCATTCTCAGGTAGTAGAGTATTCCAGGGAGGCGGTAACGAAATTCTTGGCAATGATTTGCAGGATATGATTTTGGAAGCCGCAGGCAATTCGTTACAGCGGCTCTACCCGCAGTTTCATATTGCCGATCATAGCGGTTGGTCAAAAGTCTATGAACAAGCAAAAAAAGGCGCACCTGACGCGCTGAAGGCTGTTGGCGATGAAGGTGAACCAGCCAGGAATCCAGTGTGCAAAGCCATTCTGGGCTTCATTGCCGGTGGCAAGAAGGGTGCGGATGTTCGCGCCCAGTTTGAATCAGCGCCTTTTGGCTGGTCCCGTGATGCCGTCGATGGTGGTCTGCAAGCGCTGTTAATAGCTGGACTCATTCGAGCCCAGGACGAGCGTGGTCAAACCATAGATCCGAAAGAACTGGAACGTAAATCCATTGGCAAGGTGATGTTCAAGGTGGAATCAGCCACCGTTACCACAGTCCAGCGCATTCAGATCCGCAAACTGTTACAAAAAGTTGGGCTAACCGTCAAACAAGGTGAAGAATTGAGTTATGTACCGCAGTTTCTGCAAAAAATGCTCGAACTCGCCAATCAGGCGGGCGGAGAAGCGCCTAAACCAGAGCAGCCAGAAACGACTTTTCTCGATGAAATTCGCCTTACCGCAGGCAATGAACAACTGCTGTCCCTGTACAACCGGCGCGAGGAGCTTGGCAAGCATATTGATGTCTGGACTATTCTTGCCGAGCGTATCAGCAAATGCTGGCCAAACTGGCAAGTCTTAACACGCCTGGCGGCTCACGCCACCGGTATTGCAGATGCAGAGGTGATTCTTGCTCAAGTCAAAACCATTGAGCAACAGCGCCAACTGCTCGAAGAACCCGACTTGATTGCACCACTCATTGCCAACCTGACTCAACGGCTACGGGATGAACTCAATCGCCTGGATCAGCAATATGAGGCAAGTCATAAACAAGGCATGGAACGTTTAGAGGATGATTCAAACTGGCAACAGCTCGAACCTGAACAGCGCAATCAGTTGTTAGCGGAACAACGACTTACACTAAAGGATCGCCCCGAGGTCAAGATCCAGAGCACGGCTGATGTACTCACAACCCTCGACAACTGCGCTCTGTCTATGTTTGCCGATCGTGTTGCCGCTATGCCTGCTCGCTTTGATAATGTCGCAACGGGTGCAGTAGAACTTTGCGAACCCAAGGCGCAGTTTATTCAGGCGCCTCGCCGTACTCTCAAAACGGATGAGGATATTGATGCCTGGACTGAAGAGGTTAAACAACAGTTAAAAGCCGCCCTGCAACAAGGGCCGGTGGTGATTCAATAGGAGGCTGAAATGCTTGAAAAAATAAAACTTGAACGATTTACAGCCTTCGAGAAATTGGAAATTGATTTCTCTCCAGGTATCAATATCTTTGTGGGGGAAAATGGTACCGGCAAAACGCATATACTTAAAGCACTCTACTCAGCTTGCGATATTTCCAAAACACAACAGGGTCTGGCCGAAAAACTCAACAGAGTTTACCTTCCGTCAAAAAATCAAATCGGTCGTTTGATCAAGCGTTCTCCGGTCAGCAGTAAAGGTTTTGTTGAAGTTTGGAGAAAAACCTTGGAAGGAGAAAAAATACGCATTCGACTCAATCTTTCCAGCCACACAAAAACACCTGAAAAAGCAACCGAAAGTGGCACCCCTAAACAGTGGAGAGAGCATCCTGTCGAATCCGTCTATATACCGGTTAAAGACATGATGGCCAATGCACCTGGGTTTCGCTCACTTTACAGCTTGCGGAATATCCACTTTGAAGAGGTCTATGCCGACATTATTGACAGGGCCTTTCTGGGAACATTAAAAGGTCCTATTGATGCTTCGCGCAAGCAATTACTGGCCATCTTACAGAAATCGATGGATGGTAAGGTAATCACAAAAAATGAAGCGTTTTTTCTAAAAAACAAGCAAGGTGAACTGGAATTCACCCTTTTGGCAGAAGGGTTGCGCAAATTGGCGCTCTTATGGGTTCTTATTCAAAACGGAACGTTAACGAATGGCTCCATTCTGTTTTGGGATGAACCGGAAACCAATTTAAATCCAAAGCTGATGGAAAGCGTGGTAGAAATTCTCATAGAGCTGCAACGCATGGGCGTGCAGATTTTTCTCACCACTCACGATTATGTCATCCTGAAAGAGTTTGATCTGCAAACTAAAGCGGAAGATAAAATACGCTATCACAGTCTGTATCGAGACCAGGAAATCGGTGAAATTAAGGTTACTTCTACAGACAATTACCTAAATATCTCTCCAAATGCGATTGATGACACTTTTGGCCTCTTGGTTGAACGGGAAATC
Organism: uncultured Methylococcaceae bacterium; assembly: GCA_964509475.1. Lineage (GTDB taxonomy): Bacteria > Pseudomonadota > Gammaproteobacteria > Methylococcales > Methylomonadaceae > CAZDXJ01. The sequence goes on from CAZDXJ010000016.1 coordinate 15,831, forward strand.
AAGCAATCTATGGAAGGAGGGCAGAATGATACTTGAAGAGGGAAATATTCGAATCAACTTTCAAAATGCACTGGATGGGTTCAAGTTTGATGATTCTGATAGAACAAGCACGAAGTTTCACGGGCTATCTCATTGCATGAAGGCTGTAGACTTTGTCGTAGAGTTAAATGATAGTTATCTGTTTGTAGAAATAAAGGATTTCCACAATTCAGACCAATATACGGATAGTGCGAAACTTAGCAACCTTGTTAAAGTGCTTGTCACTAAATTTCGAGACTCATTCATTTACCGTTGGGCAGAGAACAAAAACGACAAACCAATCAAATACCTTTGCTTAATGGAATTGGAGAATGCATCAATTTCACGATTGATGAAAGAATTAAAAAGGCAACTTCCAGAAAAAGGGCCAAAAAACAGGTGGCAACAGCCCATCGCAGCAACTTGTGTTGTTGCCAACATAAACCGCTGGAACGCCAGTTTTCCAGATTGGCCGGTGAGTCGTCTTAAAGCAGGAGGAGCATGATGCAGCCTCTTGAAAAATTACTACGCAATCAACTCGAACGAACCATCAAGGAAGCCCGCGACACTGCCGAGGAGGCTGCCCGCGCTGCGCTGGAACAACTCGGTGTAGGTGAAGCCACCCCGTTTCCCCATTTAAGCGATCAGGATCGTAAACTGCGCCGCAAGTTACGTGTGCATGGCCGCCAACTGGGCGACAGGCTCAACGGTGGCAAGGTTCAGGAAATGGGCAGGCTGGTGGAAGAAGTGGCCTATGAGCATTGGCACCGCATGTTGTTTGCCCGCTTCCTGGCTGAGAACAACCTGCTCATGTACCCCGACCCGGATGATCCGGTAGCCGTCACCCTGGAAGAGTGCGAAGACCTGGCTTGTGATGAAGGCGCGGCCAATGGCTGGGAACTGGCGGCCCGGTTCGCCGCCCGCATGTTGCCACAGATTTTTAGATTGGACTCCCCGGTCTTTCAACTGACGCTGCCGCCGGAGCATCAGCAAAAACTGGAACGCCTGGTATCCGATCTGCCCCTTGAGGTCTTTACTGCTTCCGACTCACTGGGCTGGGTCTACCAGTTCTGGCAGGCCAAGAAGAAAGACGAGGTCAACGCCTCTGAGGTGAAGATAGGTAGCAGGGAACTGCCCGCCGTCACCCAGCTTTTCACCGAACCCTACATGGTTAGCTTCCTGTTGGATAACGCCCTGGGGGCCTGGTGGGCGGCACGTCGCCTCAGCGAATCGGACCTGAAAAACGCCACAAGCGAAGAGGAACTGCGCCAGAAAGCCGCAATCCCTGGTGTGCCATTGGAATACCTACGTTTCATAAAATCCCCATCACAAAAGTCCCCCTCTCCCTCTGGGAGAGGGGTTAGGGGTGAGGGCCGTGAGGGCTGTGAGGGTAAAAAAACACCTGTTCCCATTGATATTCTCAAAAACGCCAGAAAACTCAGACAAAACCAAACGGATGCCGAACAACTGCTCTGGAGTTTGCTTAGAAACCGACGTTTTGCCAATAAAAAATTCCGCCGTCAGCATCCTGTTGGGCGTTATATCCTGGACTTCTACTGTCACGAACTGAAGCTGGCAATAGAGCTGGATGGTGGTCAGCATAACGAACTTTCAGCAAAACAATATGATGAAGACCGAACCCGTTACCTTAACGAACAAGGCATTCGGGTTATTCGATTCTGGAATAACGAAGTTTTGCAGCAAACAGAATCTGTGTTGGATTCTCTATGGAATACCCTTTTTTCCCTCACCCCAACCCCTCTCCCAGAGGGAGAGGGGCTTTTTGTTGGGGACACGGAGGGAGAGAAACTCACTCACATCGCCTCCTCTTCCTCCAGGAGAGAAGAACTCACTCACATCACCCCCTCTCCCCATAGGGGAGAGGAGCTCACTCATATCGTTCCCTCTCCCCTATGGGGAGAGGGTCAGGGTGAGGGGCTAATATGGACACCGGCAGCAGGAACTTTTGACGGCTGGCCGGAACAACTTAGCGACCTGAAAACCCTCGATCCCTGCTGTGGCTCCGGTCACTTTCTGGTTGCGGCCTTTCTGATGCTGGTTCCGATGCGCATGGAGCTGGAGGATTTGTCTGCCCGTGAAGCGGTAGATGCGGTATTGAGAGAGAATATTCACGGCCTGGAACTGGACCAACGCTGTGTGGAACTGGCCGCCTTCGCCCTGGCGCTGACGGCATGGAAATACCCAAATCTCCCCTCGCCCTCAGGGAGAGGGGCTGGAGGTGAGGGCGCAATAGGTTATCGCCCCTTGCCAGAACTGAATGTGGCCTGTTCGGGGCTGTCGGTGAGTGTCGCCAAGGAAGAATGGAAACAACTGGGCCTGGGTAAAAAGAACCTGACCATTGCTTTGGACTGGATGCATGATATCTTTCAGGATGCGCCAGTGCTGGGCAGCTTGCTCAATCCTGCAAAAACCGATGCCGCCAAACTGGTACAGTGGAAAGAACTCTCCAGTACACTGGAACATGCCTTATCACTCCCCTCTCCCTCGGGGAGAGGGGCTGGGGGTGAGGGTTACGAACAACAGGAAGCCGCTGTGGTAGCCCAAGGGCTGGCTAAAGCCGCAACCTTACTGGCCGGGCAATATCAATGGGTGATTACCAATGTGCCTTATTTGGCCAGAGGCAAACAGAGCGAAACCCTGCGCAAGTTCTGCGAAAAACATTATCCCGAGGCTAAAAATGACCTAGCTACCGTGTTTCTTGATCGTTGTCTGGAACTTTGTTCTCTCCCCTCTCCCTTTGAAAGAGGGGCCACCTACAACCAACTCCCCTCTCCCTCAGGGAGAGGGGCCGGGGGTGAGGGCGGTGGCACGGTCTCCGTGGTTTTGCCCCAAAACTGGCTGTTTCTGACCAGCTACAAAAAGTTTCGGGAAAAGCTGTTAAGGGAGGATACCTGGCATTTGATTGCGCGGTTGGGTGAAAATGGTTTTGATTCATCTGCTGCGGCAGGAGCATTTGTGGCAATGCTCACCCTGAGCCGGGGCAATGCCCTCACCCCTAACCCCTCTCCCAGAGGGAGAGGGGAACAATTCCTTCTCCCTTTGGGAGAAGGTGCCCGAAGGGCGGATGAGGGCATTATTCGCGGGCTGGATGTTTCCGAACCGCGTACCGCCGCAGAAAAAGCCCGCCTGCTAAAAGGTTCCCCTCTCCCTTTGGGAGAGGGGCTAGGGGTGAGGGCTGCTGAGATTAAGAGTGTGGAGCAGGCCAAGCAGTTGGAGAATCCAGATGCCATTATTGCTATGGAAGAGTCAAAAATATTAACTCGGTTATCTGATTTTGCTTTCTGTACACAAGGTATAGCTACTGGTGATTTACCGAGATTCATTCAGAAGTTCTGGGAAATAGATGTACACAAACCTAGGTGGGAGTTCATGCAGTTATCCACTAACGTGACGCAATATTATGATGGCCGTAATTCAATTATTCTCTGGGATTCAGGGAAAGGATATATATCACAAAGCTCACAAGCAAGAATTCAAGGACGAGTAGCTTGGGGTAAGCAAGGAATTGCAGTTCGGTTAATGCGAGATTTGCCTTGTTCACTATTTGGAGGTGCATTTTTCGATCAAAGTAACTCTCCCATTATTTCAAAAGACCAAAGGCATATTGGGGCAATCTGGTCATATTGTTCATCTCCTGAGTTTTCGGAGGCAGTACGATCACTGGACCAAGCTCTAAGTGTAACAGAAGGAAATCTCCTAAAAGTCCCCTTCGACCTCGACCGTTGGACCAAAGTCGCCGAAGAAAAATACCCTAACGGCCTGCCCAAGCCCTACACCAGCGATCCAACCCAGTGGATCTTCCACGGTCACCCCTGCGGCTCGGTGGTGTGGGATAAGGAAACCAAATGGACAGCCCACGGCCCGTTGCGCACTGACGACACCGTGCTGCAAGTGGCCGTCGCCCGCCTGCTCGGTTATCGCTGGCCAGCCGAACTTGCTGCCCTCACCCCTAACCCCTCTCCCAAAGTGAGAGGGGAACAAGATAACCCTCTCCCTTTGGGAGAGGGTGGCCGCAGGCCGGGTGAGGGAGAAATGGAACTGGCCGATGAACAGCGCGAATGGGTAACCCGCTCACAAGCATTATCCCTCACCCCAACCCCTCTCCTAGGGGGAGAGGGGCTTATTGATGAAGATGGCATTGTCTGCATCCCCTCGGTGCGGGGTGAGCCGGCGGCTACAGATCGTCTGTTGAACCTGCTCGCCGCTGCCTATGGCCCCTCACCCCAACCCCTCGCCCAGAGGGCGAGGGGCTTCAATCCCCCCTCTCCCCCAGGGAGAGGGGCCGGGGGTGAGGGCTGGTCCAATGACATTTTGGCCGAACTGCTGAAAAACGCAGGCCATGCAGGTAAATCATTGGAAACCTGGCTCAGGGACAAGTTCTTTACCCAACACTGCAAACTGTTTCATCACCGTCCTTTTATTTGGCACATCTGGGACGGTCTGCCCGATGGTTTTGCCGCCCTGGTCAACTATCACAAGTTCGACCGTAAAAACCTGGAGACCCTGATCTACACCTACCTGGGCGACTGGATCAGCCGTCAGAAACAGGATATAACCAGCGGCATCGATGGTGCGGAAGAAAAACTCGCCGCCGCCGAAGCCTTAAAGAAAAAGCTGGAACTGATCCTCGAAGGCGAAGCGCCCTACGATATCTTCGTGCGCTGGAAACCCCTCTCAAAACAGCCCATCGGCTGGGAACCCGACCTGAATGACGGCGTGCGTTTCAACATCCGCCCCTTTATGACCGTGCCTGACGTGAAGAAAAAAGGCGCAGGCGTACTGCGTGATAAACCCAATATCAAATGGAACAAGGATCGAGGCAAGGATGTCAAATCCGCCCCGTGGTATCACTTGTTCAAGGGCGATCGCATCAACGACCACCACTTAACCCTGGCCGAGAAACATCAAAGCAGGTTAGAGGAGTAAATTATGAATAAGGATAATACAGATTATGTGCTGGTATCTCAAGATCAGGCAGAACTTGACGGAATTGATACCAGTAGTGACGACCCCAAAATTAACTCGCCGTTTGATCCGACGGAAATCCGCGTTGATACCAAAAATACGCAGATGGATGCATTGATAAAAAGAATGAGTAGGGATGAAATTGATCTTACGCCTGATTTCCAGCGTCAGGCTGGAGTATGGAATACGGTTACCCAAAGTAGATTGATAGAGTCCATGCTTATAAAAATTCCACTTCCAGCATTCTATATGGATGCTACCGATGATGATAAATGGCTGGTTGTGGATGGGCTACAAAGGTTAACCACTATTAAGCGTTTTGTTATTGATCAAACAATGGCATTGGAAGGTCTTGAGTTTCTGACGGATTACGACGGTAAAAAATATGATGAACTTCCACGGGGTTTTCAAAGACGGATTGAAGAAACAGATATCGTCATTTATCAGATTCAGCCCGGTACGCCTGACCGCGTCAAGTTCGATATATTCAGGCGTATTAACACTGGGGGGGCTCCGCTAAGTGCCCAGGAAATCCGGCACGCCCTTAATCAAGGTAAAATTACAAACTTCCTGAAAAAAATGGCGGGGAGTACAGAATTTAAAAGGGCAACAGCAAATGGTGTTGCTGCCAAACGGATGGATGATAGAGAATGCGTGCTACGATTTTTAGCTTTTACGATGACCTCCCCCGATAATTATGCAGATGATAGCTTTGATCAGTTCTTAAATGATGCCATGGCAAAAGCCAACAAGCTAACAGACCAAGATTTGGAACAATATGGGGAGGTTTTTAAAAAATCAATGAAAGCGGCAGTGGATATTTTTGGCAATGATGCATTTCGAAAGCGTTACGACAGAATAAGCGGCCGTCATCCTATAAATAAAGCTCTGTTTGAGGCTTGGAGTGTGAACCTTGGACAGCTTAACCAAAATGATCTTCATAAATTAGCAATCCAAAAAGACTCTTTGGCTGAACGGTTCATTCAAGTAATGCAGGATAAAGAGTTTGAGGCGGCTATTACGCAGGGAACCGGGTCTGTGAAACGAGTCAAATTACGATTTGCGAAAATTCGTGAGATTATCCAGGAGGAGTTACGATGCTGACATCAATACGCCTGAAAAATTTCAAATGTTTTCTGGATGAAGAGATTCCTCTCTGTCCTTTAACCGTACTCTCCGGGGTAAACGGTATGGGAAAAAGCACCGTCCTGCAATCCCTCCTGATCCTTCGGCAATCAATTATCTCCCATACGATAAACGATAAAGGGGCCTTGCTTAATGGCCCTTTGATATCGCTCGGAACGGCCGACGACATTCTCTATGAACATGCTGAAAGCGACGACCTGATTGAAATATCCATCAAGAGTGATGATGGCGCGGAAGGAATATTCTCATTCAATTATGAAAAAGGAAGCCCCATTCTTCCTAACGCGATAAGAGAAAAGCAAGAGGGCAAAATAACTGTATTATCCGGGGAACAATTTTATTACTTGAATGCAGAAAGAAGTGGCCCACGAACCTCTTTCCCTTTTGCTGACCATGAAATGACGAAATATAACCCAATTGGAAATTCAGGAGAATTTTCTTCGTTTATCCTCAGCCGTAATGAGAGAAAGAAAATCGGTTCTAGACAGTTGCAACACAAAGACGAAGAGCTCCCTGAACTGCGAAAACAAATTGAAACCTGGATGTCAGAGCTTGGTCAGAGCATACAAATCCACCTCAGGGAATTTTCGAAGATGGATATCGTGGGAATGGAGTTTTCGTTCATCCGTGATGGGTTGCCCGGTATGAATTATCGCCCGACGAATGTCGGCTTTGGCCTCACTTACAGCTTGCCTATTTTCGTTAGTTGTTTATTGGCAGAACAAGATAGCTTGATACTTATTGAAAATCCGGAAGCCCATCTTCACCCAAAAGCTCAGGTTGCCATTGGGAAATTCCTTGCTCAAGCTGCTGCGGCTGGAATTCAGATAATCATAGAAACACATAGCGATCATATTTTGAACGGCATAAGGATTGCCGCGAAACAGAAAGATATTGCTCCGGAATCGGTTGCCCTACATTTTTTTGATCGTGCGCCCCAAAGTAATCATACCCACAGAGTTTCACCACAAATTGATTCTGATGGCCGTCTCGATCAATGGCCAGATGGATTTTTTGATGAGTGGGAGAAAGGACTGGCAGAGCTTTTATGAAGAATAAGACAAATGGATCAAATCATTAACGAATTATCAGCCAACGGTGGATATCCGGATCAATATGCCGCTGATGACGGGATGCAGCAATTGTTGAGTATCTCAAAACAATTGATTGCAATCGGTTTTAATAAAATTATTCGTACTACTCGTTCATTTTTGACTCGGAATCTGGCGGAGCGCTATTCCGTTTTTACTTGGGCTACAGAAAAAACAACAAACCCCAGACAACGTGAATTTCAAAGATATTTTCTGACACTGGCAACCAAGAGTCCCTTTATAGAGGATTTTCTGGCTCAAGAAGAGGAAAAACGTCTCATCGAATACCAGCATGACTTGGAAACAGCGTTTGGTGTTGGTTTAGCAGAGCTATGGGGTGCTCCGGTTCTTTCATTTGGAAGTGATACAAGATTCCGGAGGGATTATATCAATGCAACCAAAACAATTGTTGATGAAGAAAGCGAAACTAACCAGACTATTCAAGTCCTGAATTTATGGGAATCCGGACAACTTGAAAGACTTCGCAATGAGATTGAGAGAACCTCTTGGCAGGTAGTAAGAAATGGTAGAAAACTTCTCGCTGAACTACCTAATCTACTCACAAAGCTAAGAGTATGTGACAGTGCTTGTAAACAGATTGAAAGACTCAGTGGATATGAGCAATTTTTCCCTGAAATAGTTAAGCACCTGATTATACTAAATAAAACAATGGAAACCTATACATATGGTTCCTTTGATCCGGTCGGAATAAATTGGTCTGTGGATTCTGCCCTAACGCTCCAACAGTTCTCGGATTGCAGAACATTTGTTTGTCAAGATGGAGAGAACCGGACGTTTACCTATCACAGCAAAATACTCAGCGCCAATAAACGAATCTATTTTTTCCCTCTGCCAAGTGAAGGCGTTGTGCACATCGGATATGTCGGTGAGCATCTCCCAACTGTTCGCTATCGTACATAAGAAGCATGTTTTTACGAAAATACATTATAAAATACATCCGCTCCGCCTACACAACTCGAAAGTCCAGGTCTCACCAGCGTGTATCCTTTGGCCAGGTCGTAATCGTTAATGGGAAGCGATCATATCCATATCTTCAAATACGAAACAATAGCAAGGCGATGATGGAATGTTGAATAAAAAGACTCTTCTCGAAATAATCGCCAACGGCGAGAATTCCAGTGTGGAATTCAAGCGAGATGATGTACGCCCGGAACAGTTGGCCAAGGAAATAGTTGCCATGGCTAACTTTCAGGGAGGGATGATTCTGCTTGGCGTGGATGATACCGGCCATATCATGGGAATCAACCGTTCCAAGCTGGAAGAGTGGATCATGGATTCAGTCATTGGACGGCATGTACACCCGGTAATTGTCCCCCATTATCAGGAAATCAACCTCGAGAATGGAAACAGGGTTGCTGTAATCTCCATTCCACCGGGGACGGCAAAACCGTATGTTCTCAGACATAACGATCGTGAAAATGTCTATATCCGCATGGGTTCCACCAGCCGACTGGCCACCCGGGAACAGATTATCAGGTTGTTTGATGCCGGTGGATTGTTGCATACCGAAACGCTGCCGGTCTCCGGAACCGGCTTGAAAGCATTGGATATGGCCAGGCTGGAAAATTACCTGTTGGATATCCTGGGAGAACACAAGCTCCCGGTTTCTGAAGCAGAGTGGATTGAACGACTGGATGGACTTGGCTTCATGACTACCGATGCCGTTGGAAATGCTGTCTGCACGATTGCCGGTACTGTGCTTTTCGGTATCAAACCAAGACGTTTCCTGAAGCAGGCGGGTTTGCGGGTCATGGTGTTCGATGCTGAGGATAAACAGTACCAAGCCCTGCTCGATGTGATTCTGGATGGTCCTATGGTTGGAAGATGGAATTTTGATGGCGAAAAAACGCTGATCGATGAAGGAATAATCGAGAAATTCATCCATACGCTTGAACCGTTTATTACGATTGAAGATGATTCGATTGACCCTAAGACCCTTACGCGTGGGAAAAAGTGGCTGTATCCCATAGAAGCAATCCGGGAAACGGTTTTGAACGCCCTGGCCCATCGTGACTGGACGCGTGCTGTGGATATAGAAATTACCCGGTACGCTGACCGGTTGGAAGTAATAAGTTCCGGTGCATTACCAAATTCGATGAATATCGATAAAATGAAAGCCGGACGTAGAACTCCGCGAAACGCCCTTATTCTGAAAGTTTTACGGGACTATGGTTATGTTGACGCCAGAGGCATGGGTGTACGTATGAAAATTATCCCTCTGACCCTACGGTTTACCGGCAAAGAACCGGTCTTTGAGGCGACGGAAGATTATCTGAAAACTATTTTGCCTGCTGGAAAGGCCTCTGGAAACAATAAGCCCCTGAAAACAGCACAATCTACTGCATTGGCCTCTGATAATGCCCCTGAAAAGCAGGGTATTGCCTCTAAAAATGCTCCCAATGCTCTTGAGAACCCGTTCCAGAGAAAACTTTTGGAGCTTATCAGGAGTAATCCCAGAATCACCTATGATATGTTGGCCAGGGCGACCGGGCGTGACCGGAAAACGGTCAGGCGACATATCGCCGTTCTCAAGCAGCAAGGCGATTTGAAACGGATTGGCCCGGCCAAAGGTGGTCATTGGGAGGTTGCCGATCTATGAGAATACTGGTTCACCTTCTGAAAGCCATTCGTTCAGCCCCTGCCTACAATCCGGAAGTCCAGGTCGCACCCGCCTGTATCCTGTGGCCGGATCGTGATCGCCAGTGGGAAACGGTTATTTCAAGGCTACAAACGGAACTTCCAGAATTGCTGATACTGGGTGACTACGCACCGGATAAAAGAACCGGCCCGGCAATCTGGCTGCGTTGTGTTATCGCTGGCAACACGGATGATGTATCCCTTCCTGAGGATAGCACTCCGATATTCTATCTGCCAGGCGTCAGCCGCCAGGATTTACGCGCTGTTGAAAGCTGCCCGGATCATCTAAAACCCCTGGCGGAGCTTCAGTACCGAGGGGTTATCTGGTCGCAGATCAATGCCAAGGATTGGACGATTCTGGCCTGGCTTAAATCAGACCAGGGAGGCCTTGGGCTGGATGTGGCCCAGGATAACGATGCCAAGAATGCGATGCAACTGGCCTTGCATCGGTTGCTGGATGAGGAATTGGAGCTACTTAAAGGCAAACGCCTGGATAAGGATTATTTTAATACCTTGCTGACGGGCGGAGACCTCATCCGTGACTTGTTGCAATGGCTTGATCAGGGGGATGCGTTTCAGGCCAATCGTGATGAGCACGAATGGAAAGCCTTTGTAGAAGTTTGCAAATCGCAACTGGGATTTAATCCTGAAAATGAAGGTGTGCTTGCCGGCGCTTCCAGGCTGGCAGAGCATATTGGCCCCTGGCAAGCAGTATGGGAGCGTTTTTGTGAAGCGCCAAAACGGTATCCGAATATACCTGCCCAGATTCGTAAATGCCGACCGCCCAGCGATACCTTTTTTTGGCACCTGGGTGAAGAGTCATTTGATGGCTGGCCTCAATGGAATGAGGATCAGGAAAAACGGCTTCACCATGACCTGATAGCGCTTGAAAAGCTGCCTGCCCATGAGGCTAGAAAAAAGCTACTGGAGATGGAAAAACAGCATGGACGCAGGCGTTCTCTCGTATGGGCTGAATTGGGTGAAGCACCGCTGGCTTGTTCATTGGAGTACCTGGCTATTATCGCCGAATTAACAGAAACCAGCCTTGCTGCTGGCACAGTCGATGATATGGTAGCTGGTTATCGTAATTATGGCTGGAAAGTGGATGATGCTGCAATCAAATCGCTTGCTTGTGTGGACAATAGCACAGCTTTTGAAGCTGTTTCATTAATAATACATTCTATATATTCGCCCTGGATAGAAGAGTCAGCCCGGCATTTACAGAAGATTGTTGATGGTGCCTCATATCCCGGCGGGACTTGTGTTACTGCAAAATCAATTACCTCTAAATCAGGTGACTGTATTTTATTTGTCGATGGTCTGCGCTTTGATACCGGAAAGCGATTGGTGAAAATGCTGGAGAAGTCAGGATTTGAAGTATCGGAAGAACATAAGTGGACAGCGCTCCCCAGTGTTACAGCCACAGGCAAAGCAGCTGTTACACCTGTACGCGATAAGATTAAAGGGTTAGATGAAAACTCTGATTTTGAGCCTGTAGTTGCTGAAACAGCTCAATCTCTTAAAGGAGGTTATCATTTAAAGAAGCTGCTGAAAGAGGCAGGTTGGACAATTCTGGATCGTTCTTCTGACGGTAATGGGCAGGGATATGCCTGGTGTGAATTCGGCGATATTGATCATGAGGGACATGATAGAGGTTGGAAATTAGCGAAACATATTGAGCCATTGCTTTTAGAAATTAACGAACGGATTGCTGGACTTTTGGTGGCTGGCTGGAAACGGATTCAGATTGTTACCGATCATGGCTGGTTATTATTACCAGGAGGGCTGCCAAAAATAGATTTACCCGGTGACCTGGCTGATAACAAATGGAAACGCTGTGCTTCTTTAAAGCCAGGTGCATCAACAGACGAAAGACTTTTTCCCTGGTACTGGAATCCAAACCAACACTTTGCTCTTGCGGACGGTATCAGTTGCTTCAAAAACGGGGAAGAGTATACGCATGGTGGATTAAGTCTTCAGGAATGCCTGACTCTTCAGATTACTGTTACACAGGGGAATTCAAACCGCTCGCAGACTTCCATTGAGTTCACTGATGTTGTTTGGAAAGGATTACGTTGTACTATTGCAGTTGATGGAGACTTTACAGGGTTATCACTTGATGTTCGCACCCAGGCTGGTTTGTCATCGTCCAGTGTGGTCGTTAGCGTAAAGTCTCTTAAAGATAACGGAACCGCTTCCGTCGTCGTCGAAGATGAAGACATGGAGGGGCGCGATGCCACAGTGGTATTGATTGATGTGAATGGTTCACTGGTAGCACAGCTTGCTACAGTAATCGGTGGAGGAACCACAAATGGACACGAATAAACACGAAATATTATGTTATGAACACTATTGGCGTCTATTTGTGTTTATTCGTGGTTCGAAGGAGGATTTATGATCGATTTGGATGAAATTGACAAAAAGGCAGCCTCAACACTCGATGGTTATCTGGTTCGGACATTTAGCCGTCAATTTCCAGTACCAACCTATGTCGTTGAATTTTTAATCGGCCGTTATTGTGCCAGTTCGTAGATACCAGGCTTTTGTGTTTTTCGTTTAATTCATTTGATATTCAAAATCCGCAAACCTGTCTGCCAACAGGCAGGTGTGGCCGCGTGCAGTATATCAACAATTCTTGCAAAGAGACTCGAAAAGTTTTGCGATGCACAGAGGTATACTTCACGCGGTCACGGTTGCGGATTTTGAAAATAGTTGTTGTGGGGTTCAAGAGTGTTTTTACACGCCGCACAGCTATGAAGGCGGAAAATGATCGGGCAATTGGAATCTGTTGGCAGGCGGCAAGCCCAGCCCTTCCACGGAAGAGCTGGGCTTGCCCTTACCCATTGCCATTAAGTTAAGCCATTTTGTTGAATGGATTTATGGATGTAGGTGCGGATTTATCCAGCCATTCGCAGAAAAGCTGGATTTATCCACACAGTACGACAAGCCGCACCGGCACCCAAATCATATTTTCTTAACTTAATGGCAGTGGCTCCGATGGCCGGTTCATTTTCCGCATCCGTGAGCGTGCGGAGTATAACTATCCACTTATTTCTCAAATCACACTCGCAGCTTTTGAAAGTTGCGGGCACGTTCAAATACCATAATTTGTTGCAAAAATCAGTGAATTATTTTCTGTAGCACCTTCAAATAAAAAGAAATTCCGTAAAATCACCTTTCTAATTTATTAGCGATAACTTAATATTTAGCGTAAGTTTCGTTTCAAAAAACAGCTGGACTAAAAGGCAATATAGATGTTCACTCCGTAGGTACGTAAAATATCTTTTGCGAACTGGATAACAAATATTGGCAAAACTATCTTATGATGTGAAACGAAACACCAGTTATTTAAGTGTCTGGAGCTATGTATCCCGTGTATTACGTATCTGACAAAATTATAAAAGCCCTATTTATCCTGCTTATAGCCTGTATGAGCGCTTGCAGCCTCATCATCAGGTCGGCAACTGAGCAGATCGCCAATAACTTGAGCATTGCAATTCTAAGCCAAAACGATCCACAAATTGTTCGTGAAGCAGCCCCGGCCTATCTGGTTTTGATTGATGGATTGATTAAAGGGGAACCTGAACAAGTAAGTCTATTATTGGCAGGCGCCAAATTGAACAGTGCTTACGCCACAATTTTTGTCGATGATGAAAAACGCACCCGTCAATTGACAGAAAAAGCCTGGAATTACAGTCAACGTGCTTTATGTTTGGCCATAACAGATGATTGTCAGGCCTTTCGAAAACCTTATTCCTCTTATCTGGATTTTCTAAATACACTGGATGAGGCCGATGTACCCGTGTTATACACATTTGCCGCCAGTTGGGCAAACTGGATACAAACACACACCGATGACTGGAATGCACGGGCCGATCTGCCTAAAGTCCAAGCCAGTATGCAGCGCATTTTGCAGCTGAATGAACAATATCGCCAAGGTGAACCTCAAATATATTTAGGCGTTTTATTCAGCGTATTACCACCGGCTTTAGGAGGCAAACCCGAACTGGCCCAGTCCTATTTTGAACGCGCAATCGAATTATCTGGAGGACGTAATTTGATGTTCAAGGTTATTTATGCACAGCGTTATGCACGTTTGCTATTCGACCGGCAACTTCACGATCATTTGTTACAGGAAGTATTACAGGCTGATCCAGTAGAGCCTGATTTGACGTTGATGAACACGATAGCTCAAGATAAAGCCCAGGCTTTGTTGGATAGTGCCGATGATTATTTTTAGTGGAGCATCTTCCCCCGCCGTTGATCAACCGTTTTCGCTACTATACTAAAAGGGAAATCCACAAATAACAACCCATGAGGATAAACAATGGCCACAGTTAAAAGACACAAAGCAAGCAAAAACGCTCTGTTCACATTTTGTTTTGCTCTTTTCCTTACGGTTGTCCCTTTTTCCACCATCCAGGCGCTGACACTGAAAATTGCCACGGTATCGCCCGATGGTACGATGTGGATGAGTAAAATGCGTGCCGGCGCGGCAGAAATCAGTACAAAAACGCAAGGCCGCGTCAAATTCAAATTTTATCCCGGCGGGGTTATGGGCAATTCCCAAAGCGTATTACGCAAAATGCGTTTCGGACAATTACATGGTGGTGTTTTTACCGCCGGCAACCTAATGGAAGTATATCCCGATATACAGATTTATGCCCTGCCCTTTTTATTTTCTTCGCAACAAGAAGTGGATTTTATACGCCAACGCATGGATTCACTGCTATTAGAAGGGTTGGAACGGAAGGGGTATATTGCATTCGGTTTGGCCGGGGCTGGTTTTGCCTATACAATGTCGGCCACTTTGCTGAAAACTATCGATGACTTCAGACAGCACAAGGTCTGGGTTCCCGCTGGCGACAGAATAAGTCTTCTGGTCATGAAAGCTGCCGGTGTTGTCCCGGTTCCACTGCCGCTTTCCGATGTGTTGACCGGCCTGCAAACGGGCATGATCGATACTGTGGCGGTTTCCCCGGTGGGCGCCATTGCTTTCCAATGGCACACAACATTGACTTATTTCAGCGAAGAGCCCATCAGCTATATTTATGGTTTGCTGGCAATTGATAAAAAAGCCTTCAATAAAATCACCCCCCTTGATCAGAACGTTGTGCGTGATGTCATGAGCCGGACCTATCGTGAAATTGACCGGCAAAATCGTCTGGACAATCTAAAAGCCAAACAGGCTTTGCAGCAACAGGGACTGAAATTCGTGCATTTTCCTCCAGAGTTGCTGGCCAAATGGCAAACCTATGCTAAAAAGACGATCACCCAATTAGGTAATCAAGGCGCTTATACGCCTGAAATGTTTAAAACCCTGCAAGAAAATTTGCGCCTTTACAAACAAAGCAATTAATTCCACGTGAACGAAGACCTGCGGCAAAAACCATCAAACCGGTTGCTCCGGTTACTATATCTTGTTGAAGACAGTTTTCTGGTTCTGTTATTGAGCAGCATGATCATATTGGCGGTCAGTCAAATTGTCATGCGTAATTTTTTTAGCGGCGGCGTGAGCTGGGCCGATCCGCTGCTGCGCTTGCTCGTATTGTGGGTGGGCCTAGCCGGAGCGATGGTTGCCACCCGCCAGGATCACCATATCAGTATTGATGTTTTTACGCGCATCATGCCACCGCGCTTACAATTAGCCACGCGTATTCTGTCAGATTGCTTCAGCGCTTTAGTGTCTGCGATTCTCGCCTATCACGCAGCACGCCTTGTTCAGATGGATCGGGATTCAGAAACCCTGGCCTTCGCACAAATTCCATCCTGGTGGTGCGAACTGATTATACCTTTGGCGTTTACTGTTATCGCCCTGCGTTATTTGGTTTTTACCGGTTTGCATGGCAAACAATTTTTCACCCAACCGGATCAATAAATGCTGCAAAGTCTTGTTTTATTGACACTGGCTTTATTAGGCACGCCCTTGTTTGCTGTTATCGCAGCGGCTGCGCTGCTGGGATTTCATTCCGAAGATATCGATCTGGCCGTTGTCGCGATTGAAATCTACCGTATTGCCGATACACCAGTATTATTGGCCATCCCCTTGTTTACTTTCACCGGTTATATTTTGAGTGAAAGCCAGGCATCGCAACGCCTTGTTCGCCTGACGGATGCATTGCTCAACTGGATGCCGGCGGGATTGGCCATCGTATCTCTGGCGGCTTGCGCCATATTTACCGCATTGACCGGCGCTTCCGGGGTGACCATTATCGCTTTGGGCGCTTTATTATATCCAGCCTTGCTCAAAGCGGGATACGATGATCGTTTCAGTCTTGGCCTGATTACCTCATCTGGCAGCCTGGGATTGCTTTTCCCTCCATCGATAGCCTTGATCCTCTATGGCATTATCGCGCAACAACTGAACATTGGACCATCAATTTCCATTGAAGACTTGTTTCGTGCCGGTTTGCTACCTGGCTTGTTAATGTTGGTTTTGTTATCAGCCTGGAGTATTTGGGTCAATCGCAATATACGACTCGACAAAAGCGCTTTTTCCTGGATCGAAGCTTATGCCGCTCTACGCGAAAGTGGATGGGAAATATTACTGCCAGTTTTCATTTTGACGGGTATTTATTCCGGTTATTTTGCCATTTCCGAGGCGGCTGCTGTATCAGTGGTTTATGTATTGATTATCGAAATGCTGATCCACAAAGAAATCCGCCTCCACCAATTGCCGGCAATCATGCGCGAATCAATGATGTTGGTTGGTGGTGTATTGATTATTCTAGGTGTATCACTGGCATCAACCAATTATCTGATCGATACAGAAGTACCCGCTAAACTATTCACCTTTATCCGGGCTCATATCGATAGCAAGCTGACATTCCTGATATTACTGAATTTGTTTTTATTAGTATTAGGCATGGTTCTGGACATTTTTTCAGCCCTGGTTATTATAGTGCCACTGATATTGCCAATTGCTGTCGGTTATGGCATTCATCCAATACATCTGGGGATCATATTTTTATCCAATATGCAAATCGGTTATTTCACGCCACCGGTCGGTATCAATTTGTTCATCGCCAGCTACCGTTTCAACAAGTCCATCATTGATTTATATTGGGCAAGCCTGCCTTTCATGCTTATATTATTTCTCTCTGTACTGGTTATTACTTATTGGCCGGATTTATCATTGGCTTTTTTATAGATTATATAATAATATCCTAATGTATCATTTTACAGGAACCCAGATGACAGCAAAAAACAAACGCATAGTGATTGTCGGTGGCGTAGCTGGCGGTGCATCTTGCGCAACACGGCTAAGGCGCCTGTGCGAACAATGTAACATCATCTTATATGATAAGGGGGCTCATGTATCTTTTGCCAACTGTGGCCTGCCTTATTTTGTCGGCCATGTTATCAAAGACGAAAACAAACTCATTGTAGCCACACCGGAGTTGTTCAAACAGCGTTTCAATATCGATGTACATACCGAACACGAAGTTACCGATATTGACCGGACAAAAAAAACCATCGTCGTTAAAAACCTGCGCAATAATACAATCCGATCAGAGCCTTATGATGCCCTGGTACTGTCAACCGGTGCCAAAGCGGTTCGACCACCGTTACCGGGCATTGATTTGCCTGGAATTTATGTATTGAGAACCATACCGGACAGCCATAAATTACGTGCTGCCGCCCAAAATGCCAAACGTGCGACTATCATAGGCGCGGGCTTTATCGGTCTGGAAATGGCTGAAAACCTTGCGAATTTAGGATTATCGGTGACGGTGATAGAAATGGCGGAGCAGGTCATGCCGCCACTTGATCCTGAAATGGCTGTCTTCGTTGAACAATGCCTGCAAAATAATAATATCAAATTGTTACTGGGCCGGGCGGTTGAGTCTTTTTGTCAAACAGAAAATGGTTTACAGGTCAATTATTCAGAAAACGGAAGCCTGACAACCGACATTGTTTTATTAGCCATCGGTGTGCAACCGGAATCTGCGCTGGCCAGACAGGCCGGACTCGATTTAGAAACGCGCGGTGCGATCAAGGTCGATGCAATGATGCGTACCAGCGACCCGAATATCTGGGCAGTTGGTGATGTCGTTGCCGTCAACGATTATATAACCGGTCAAACCTTGTCCTTACCTCTGGCTGGCCCTGCGAACCGCCAGGGACGCATTGCAGCAAGCACTATTTTGGAATCATTCGATCCCCAAAGGAAACGAAATTTGTATTTTCGCGGCGTCCAAGGTACTTCGGTCTGCCAGCTATTCAGTCTGACGATTGCAATAACCGGCGCCAGTGAAAAGTCCTTGCATCGCGCTGGCATGGAAAATTACCAAAGCATTTACCTGCATCCAGGCCACCATGTCGGTTATTTTCCTGGCGCCCAGCCTATCCATATCAAATTACTGTTCGACAAAAACAGCGGCAGGATATTGGGAGCCCAGGCGATTGGTTCTGAAGGTGTCGCCAGACGTATTGATGTCATTGCCATGGCCATACAAATGCAAGCGACGGTTTATGATCTGGAAGAAGCCGAACTTTGCTACGCGCCGCAATTCGGCGCGGCAAAAGACCCTGTCAATATGGCTGGAATGATTGCCAGTAATATCCTGCGTGGTGATGTGAGCCTGGCTGACTGGTCACAACTGAGCCAACCCGGACACACGCTACTCGATGTGCGTTCAGCTGCCGAATTCAGACAAAGCTCAATCCCGACTGCGATCAATATTCCTATTGAAGAACTACGCAACCGGGTTGATGAGTTGCCTCAAGATAATGAAATATGGCTTGTCTGTGGTGTCGGACAAAGGGCTTATTATGCGATTAGAATGTTATTGCAACAAGGCTACCGGGCACGTATGTTGCCAGGAGGCATCCAGACCTACGAAACCATCCGTCAAATAAGCAAATAGCGCAGTTCCCATCAAAATTCTATTCAAATGAAAAAAACACCGTTGCCTCCCGAACAGCTCTATACCGCTTGCCCTGTTGATAACTTCCATCGGTGAATGGCAAGGTCGCCGCACAATTACAAAAATTTACCACCCTGAAGCAATCATTTGCCAAAGAGAATAATCAGCATGGTTGATTCTGTTGTACAAAAGAAGATGCTGGTGGCGTTTGATGCCTTTCAGGATTATCAGAGTATTCTCGATATCGCCGCGCTGCTGGCGCTGCATCAACAAGCGGAACTATCCGCCTTGTTTGTTGAAGACATCAATCTGCTGCTGCGTATGGCCGGATTGCCTTTCTGTTGTGAAATTGACCGGATATCTTCCGTTGAACGACCGGTCGATCGATTAAAAATCACCCGTTCCCTGGAAAAACAGGTTCAACAAATCCGCCGCCGTCTTGCCGAAGTCAAGGAGAAATCCAATCTGCAAGTGACATTGACGATCGTGCGTGGCCACTATCTTGCCGAAGCGCTGGCGGCGGCAGAGGACAGCGATCTGTTGTTGCTTGACAAGCGCCGCAAACGTAATCAAAACCTGTTCGTGAGACCAGGCCACAATGAGCCCGGTTTCAAAGCGCCGGTATGGGTTGTCTTCGATGGCAGTGAAGTTGGCCGGCGGGCCCTGGTGCTCACCCGCGAGTTATTAAAAACACAGGCCAACGAACTGAATATTGTGCTGAAAGTGAAGAACCGGGAACAAGTGGCCGAATTGGAAAGACAAGCACGGGAGCTAACGGATACGTTTCATGTTACCCGGCATTTTTTCGTTGAACAGAAAAACGATTTATCCTCGGTTCTGCAATATATTCTGCGGCACGGTTGCAGCATTATCGTCATGAATGTCAACCCGGAAGATGCCACCCGGTCCAGCCTGGAAGCATCAATCGTTTCCGAACGTGCGGAATGTCCCGTCTTATTGGTCGCCTGAGTTATACTGCACGCGGCCACACCTGCCTGTTGGCAGACAGGTTTGCGGATTTTGAATATCAAATGAATGAACCACGAAAAACACAAAAGCCGGGTCGGTTGGGTTCGGCGATAGCCGTAACCCAACCATACTGTGCCATGTGTTGGCTTACGCGGCGCTCACCTAACCGACGAACCTGGGTAAGGAAGCGCCGTTTCAGGGCATTGGCCGATCCGCTGCGCTCCTGTCGGCCACCCGGCAGGTGATCGGCTCTGCGCTGTGCGGATAAATCCGCACCTACCCCATTCAATATTTGTCTTTACGGAATATGCCTTGCTCAGCCTTGTAGGGCGGTTCCGGCAAACCTGTCTGCCGTAGCACAGGCAGGCGTTTCGTCCCGATGTTTGCTTTATTTTCCGCATTCGTAACCGCGTAGAGTATAACCCGGGTTCCGTTTCGATTCGGACATCTTTTGAAATCGTTTTCAGATATACATAAAATTAATTGAACAATGTTTAATTATGCTCTATATTATGCTTCATAAAAACTCATTACATTTTTGCTATCCTGCCTTCAGGAGGCTTGTCACAATGATAAAATTTTTATTGCGCATTTTATTACGTTTACTCTATCGGGTTGAAATCAGTGGATTGGAGAATGTGCACAAGGCTGGCGATCGGGTGTTGATGGTTGCCAATCATGTTTCTTTCCTCGATCCCCCCTTGTTATGGGCATTTCTGCCTGGATCGGTCACCTTTGCCATCAATACCCAGATCGCACGCAAAAAATGGATCAAACCTTTTCTGCGTTTTTCGGATGTGTTTGAAATGGATCCGACCAACCCACTTTCATTAAAACAACTGGTTCATCATCTACTGCATAACAATCGCGCCATTATTTTCCCGGAAGGCCGCATCACCGTTACCGGTTCGATGATGAAAATTTACGATGGCACCGGCATGGTCGCCGACAAAGCCAAGGCTCGCATCCTGCCAATCCGTATCGACGGTGCTCAATATACCTATTTTTCCAGAATCCGGCACCTGACAAAAATGCGCTTGTTTCCCAAAATACGCATTCATATATTGCCTCCCTGTCAACTGGACATCCCCGGACATATTCGGGGCAAGGGCCGCCGCCATTACAGTGGCCGCCGCTTATCGGATTTGATGACCAATATGATGTTTGTCACCAGCCCCTACCAACAAAGTATTTTTTCCGCAATATTACAGGCACGGAAAACTCATGGTGGCCGGCATGTTGTTGCCGAAGACCTGGAACGGGTTGAATTGAATTACAACGCCTTAATCACACGCTGCATCGCATTGGCTAAGCAATTGAATACGATTTCATGCCCGAATGAAACGGTTGGTGTCATGCTGCCCAACAGCAACAATACCTTGATCGTTATATTAGCCCTGCAACTTTATGGCCGCATTCCCGCCATGCTCAATTTTTCCACCGGATTATCCGGCATGAGTTCAGCCTGCAACACCGCCCGTATAAAAACCGTATTGACATCGCGCCGCTTTATCGAAACCGCAAAGCTACAGGATGAAGCCGACGGCTTGAATCAGCAGCTTACCTTAATCTATCTGGAGGATTTAGCCCTGAAAATCTCTCCGGCCGATAAATTGCATGCCCTGATACAAAGTAAAACGGTGGATTACGGGTACCCTAAAATGACTGCCGATGCCAACAATCCCGCCGTCGTCTTGTTTACATCCGGTTCGGAAGGCACACCGAAAGGGGTGGTTCTGTCACACGCCAATATTCTGGCCAATCACAAACAATTACAAACCCGGATCAGTTTTACCCCGCATGACCGTGTTCTCAATGTCTTGCCGATGTTTCATTCATTCGGCTTTACAGCCGGTACTTTGTTTCCAGTCCTGCATGGCTTGAAAACCTTTCTGTACCCAACACCTCTACATTTTGGCATTATTCCTGAAATTGCCTATGAACAAAAAAGCACCGTTTTGTTCAGCACCAACAGCTTCCTGGCCGCTTATGGCAAAAAAGCTCACCCTTACGATTTCTTCAATATCCGTTATGTTTTTGCCGGTGCCGAAAAACTGCACCACAATACCCGTGAATTGTGGTCGGAAAAATTCGGTATTCGTATTTTGGAAGGTTATGGCGCCACCGAAACCAGCCCGATTTTATCGGCCAATACTCCGATGGAATACCGGCCCGGCAGTGTCGGCCGGTTTTTCCCGGGCATCCAGTACCGCTTGGAACCGGTACCGGGCATCACCGATGCCGGAAAATTACATGTCAAAGGTCCCAACATCATGCGCGGTTATCTGTTAGCCGGGCAGCCGGGCCAATTGACGCCTCCACATTCCCTGTACGGCTCCGGCTGGTACGATACCGGCGATATCGTTCATATTGATGAACAAGGTTATATCCATATCCGGGGACGCAGCAAGCGCTTCGCCAAAATCAGTGGGGAAATGGTTTCCCTGACCGCAGTGGAACAATTGGCGTCACAGGTCTGGCCCGATGCGCAGCACGCGGTTGTTTCACTTCCGGACCCGCGCAAAGGCGAACAACTGATACTGCTGACCACCCAAGCCGATGCCAGCAGCCAATATTTAATCAATCAAGCAAAAGGTGTGGGCGCAATCGGTTTACCCAAAAAGATTTTAATTGTAGATGCCTTGCCGGTTCTGGCAACTGGGAAAATTGATTATCCGGCAGCCACTGAACTGGCTATAGAAAAATTTTTATGACCGGCAAGCATTATCTTTTTGTATACGGAACCTTGCGTAGAAACCTTGAATATTCAATGAGTCACTGGCTTAGCCGGCATGCGCACTTTGTGGATAATGGCTTTACCTATGGCCGGTTATACGAAATCAATCATTATCCCGGCATGATCAGGACAACTTCTGGCTATGAAAAGGTTTATGGCGAAGTTTACAGAATTGATAATCCTGAGTATGTTCTGAAAATTTTGGATGGTTACGAAGAGTGTTCCACCCCAAAACACAAGACACAATTTTAAAAAAAATTATTCCATTCACCTAAG